>NZ_NXLZ01000008.1 GCF_005406205.1 Campylobacter estrildidarum | reverse complement strand
GATACTACGCCTTACTGGCAGGGGGAAAGTAGCTCATTGCGGACTTGTTAATTTATTCTACTTCTTAATCTTCTTAGAGTATTTAATCTTTTATTTTTTGAGTTATAAATTTTTGGATATACATAAGCAAATCTTAAAATCGTTAATTAAAATAGTAGTTTAAAAAAATTTCTTTATAAAATTTACTCGATTTTATCAATATATCGAAGAAAATAGTTTATTGATAAAAATGTGACTTATATCAAGTTTGTTATATACAGATATTAATGGTCTTAACCAGTGCGATATTTTGAAATTATTAAAAGAATAGAGAGCTTAATTCTTTGATGGAATAAATGAAATTTTATAATTAGAAAATTCAGGTATAACTTCTGTTTTGAAGAATTTTTAAGGAAATTTTTTTTAAAATAAGATAAAATATCTCTTTTTAGAGGAAGGAGATTTTGTATGAATAATAAGTCTTTAATGCTTTTTACTATCTTGCTTGCCGTTTTTGTTGTGCCAAGCTCTATTTCAGGCACAGCTATCGCTTTGCCTTTCATCGCGCAAGAGCTAGGAAATCAAGCGAGTGCTTTGCAGTGGGTTGTGAATACATTTAACTTGTTCTTTGCAAGCTTTACACTTATTTGGGGAGCAATGGCAGATAAATTTGGGGCGAAAAAATGTCTTTTGCTTGGCGTGTTTGTTTATGTGCTTGGCTCTTTATTCTCTATTATTGCAAGAGATTTATTGCTACTAGATATAGCACGTGCCTTAGCAGGGATTGGTGGAGCAAGCGTTTTTGCGAGTGGAGCAAGCTTGCTTATTAAGAATTTTGAGGAGAAAGAGAGAGCCAAAGCCTTTGCTTTCTTTGGGACAACAGCGGGGCTTGGGATAACCTTTGGACCAACGATTTCTGGATTACTTATTGATACTTTTGCTAATACTTCTATGGGAGGTATGCTTATTTCCTATCGTGCTATTTTTGCCTTTCATTTTCTTGTCCTAGCTATTGTATTGCTTTTGGGTCAAGCTTTACCAAAAGATGATTCTAATGAATCAGCAAAAAACCCTTTTGATATCCTTGGTGCATTCCTTTTTGTATTATCGCTTTTTTCTTTTATGGCATTTATTACTTTTATAGCTTATTTTGATAGTCAAACCCTTATTGCATTGGTTGTATTTTTTGTTTGTGGAGGTTTATTTATAGGACAACAAAAATCTCTCCATGTAAAAGGCTTATCCCCGCTACTTGATTTAGAAGTGCTTAAGAATAAAAGGTTCTTTGGATTTAGCCTTGTTACTGTGATTGCTGGTTTTAGCTTTGTGGTGCTTCTAACTTATTTCCCAAGCTTTTTACAAGCTGTTTGGGGCTTCAGCGCTTCTTCTTCAGGATTATTTATGCTCGCACTTACTACTCCTATGCTTTTTTGTCCGTTTCTTGTTGCAAAAATGCTAAATTCTGGGTGGGATACAAAGAGACTTGCTCTTATGATGTCACTTTTAATGAGTGCGGGATTGATTATTTTGGCTGTGATTTTGTATCTTTTTCCAGTACAGTGGCAAATATTACCCGTAATTTTACTTTTGTTTATTATCGGTGTGGGGATGGGCTTACATGCTGGAGGGATTGATAACTTAGCTTTAAGCAGTGTGGATCCTAGCAAAGCAGGACTTGCTGCTGGTGTGCTTAATTCTTGTAGATTAGGGAGTGAGGCTGTAGGGGTAGCATTGTATGGTGCATTATTATTCTTTTTTGTGAGCATGAGTGTTTCTTTTTTGAGTATTAATGTGGCAGATATCAATGCAATTGTTGCAGGGAATACTAAAGATATTGCGGATGGAACTAAAAGTTATCTTTATGCTTTTTGTGCTACATTAGTTATTTTAGGAGTATTGTGCCTAGTGTTAAGCACTTATGTATGGAGACTGCTAAAGCAGAAGCAATAAATTCTGAAAAATTGTCTAGAATGTTCGAGATGTAAATTTAAAGAATTAACACTTTTTTAGAATTAAAAATCTTTTCATCTCGAATGATACTAGGTCTTGTGGCATGGAATAAAGTAGCTCATTACGGACTTTGTTGATTTATTTTACTTCTTAATTATTATAATTTTCTAGAATATTTAATCTTTTATTTATACAATATTAGTGTTTTACTTTTTTATTTTGGTTTAGCAAGGTATAGTTAGAAGAATTGAGATCATTCTCAATATCTACATTTTTATGTTTAGTTTTAGAACTTAAATTATTAATATGATTTATTAGAATTTTTATTGTTGTTTGTATTGTCATCATTTATTTTTACATTAAAAAGAATTTCTAATTCTTTTGTTAAATCAAATTTATTTTCAAGAAGTTTTTTATTATCATCTTTACAGGTTTCTTTGTTTTTACGTTCATTTTTATTTTTTAGGAGTATTTTTCAAAAGAAAATTAAAAAGTCCTATTTAATTTTTTTTAATAATCTAATTTTTTTTGTAAAATTGTGCCATTAAAATCAATATAAATTTTTACTCCATTATTAAGTTTTATTTTGTAGTGGCTAATCTTTCTTTCAATTTCTAAGGCTTTTGTATTTGGAAAATTATTTTTTATAACATCAGCAATATTTGGAGGTAAAAAATTAAATTCAAAAGGACTTATAATTTTACTTTCAATTTCTTTCCAAGTTCCATCTATTTCAAATTCGATTTCTATGCCGTTGCTAAGATAGACTTCGTAAGAACTTTTATCCTTTTGAACTATACCTATAGGTACATTGAAATTTTTTCTAATAAATTCTTTAGAAATATCAGGTAAATTATCCGGAGATATCATAATATCGGCATTTAAGTACGTAAAAAAAACAAATATAGGCATTAAAAAAAATATTTTCAAAGCACTTTCCTAAATTAATTTTTTAGTATTCTAATAAATTTTATGTGAATTTTATGTGAATTTTAAGACAATAATATAATTTTATAAAAGGTAGTTTTGATTTGGTTACTTTATTTTTAATTTTTTTAAATATCGCAGCATATTTTATCATACCTCGTAGCAATTATGATTTATTAGGGCTTAATATTTTATTTTTTCAAGGTGATTATTGGCAAATTTTAAGCTCCATGTTTTTACATGGAGGGCTAACCCATCTTATACTTAATATGATTGTTCTTTTTCAGTTTGGAAGCGTTTTAGAAAAATATTTAGGAAAATTATACTTTGCATCAGTCTATTGTATTGGTGGATTATTTTGTTCTCTTTTAAGTGCTGTCTATATTTATTTTTTTGATCAAAATGTTAATCTTATAGGAGCTAGTGGGGCAATTTGTGTTTTAATGGGTTATTATGCTTTTTTAGACAAGCAAAGCACTTTAGGAATTATAGTTGCTATTTTACTGATGAGTTTTGTTCCTTTATTTATAGGAATAAACGTAGCTTGGTATGGACATATATTTGGTTTTATTTGCGGTTTTATTTTAATGAAAACAAGAAGTATTAAAAAAATACACTCTTAAGTTTAGAAGTAAAAGTCAAACTCTTACTTCCAGCCCTCTATATAATTTTTTAATTTTCTACCTACTTTAGGATGTTTTAATTTTTTTATAGCTGAGCTTTCTATCTGACGCACTCTTTCTCGCGTAACATTAAGTTCTTTTCCAATTTCCTCTAAAGTTCTATCACTTTCATCATCCATTAATCCAAAACGCATTCTAATTACTGTTTTTTCTCTCTCATTGAGTTGATCTAAAACTTCATCTATTTGTTCTTTTAAATCATCTTTGAGTATATGATCTATAGGAGAAAGAGAGTTCCTATCTTCAACAAAGTCTCCAAATTTTCCATCATCTTCATTTCCAATGGGTGCTTCAAGCGAAATAGGTTCTTTTGTTATTTTAATTACTTGTTTAACCTTATCTATATTTAAACCAACCTCTTTAGCTATAACATTAACATCAGGCTCTTTTCCATTTTTTTGTAAATGTTCGCGTATGATTTTGTTAATTTGATTAATGGTTTCTATCATGTGGATAGGGATTCTAATAGTTCTTGCTTGATCAGCAATTGCTCTTGAAATTGCTTGACGTATCCACCAAGTCGCATAAGTGGAAAATTTATATCCTCGTTTATATTCAAATTTATCAACAGCTTTCATAAGACCTATATTACCTTCTTGGATAAGATCTAAAAAAGGCAAACCGCGATTTGTATAGCGTTTCGCTATACTTACGACTAAACGTAAATTTGATTTTGCCATCCTTGTTTTGGCTTCGTCTGATATTTTTTTACCTCGTTTGATTTGTTCTAGAATTTCTTTAAGACGTGTTTTTTCTAAATCAAAACCTTTCTTACTTGCTTCTTTGGTTTGAAAAAGCTTTTTGATTTCCATATAAGTACTTACCATGGTAGCTTCAAGTGCTTTTTCCGTAATCTCTTCTTTGCTAAGTTTGGTAATATCTTTAAGTATATCAGCGTGACGATTTTTGAGTTCTTCAGAAAACATAGGTAATCGATATTCAAGGCGTTTAAGTTCCTTGTCAAATTCCTCATCACTTTTAAGTGCTGTTTCCATTGATTTTACTATTTCACTGATTAGTTTGGAAGTTGGGCCTAAATCCATTAATTTTTCTTTTAAGATATTTTTTTTAAAGGCAATACCAAGCTTATCTAAAAGCTCATCTCCACTTTCTTTGTCCTTAGAAACTTTTAGCCAGTCTTTTTTTGCTTTTTCTAAAGCTTTAAATTTTTCTATAACTTTTAAAGTTCTTTCATCTTCTTTTTTGTTGATTTTTTTTATTCCATCTTCCTCATTTTCTAATTCTTCCTCATTTTCTAATTCTTCCTCATCAATATCATCAAGCTTATCTTCATTTTTTTCTTCATCGTCAAAGCTTTTAAAAAGTTCTTTAACTCTTCTTTCTCGATTGATTAGCGGCTCACGATAATCTAAAATAAAATCAATTAAATATGGAACAGAACAAAAGGCGTCAATAATAATATCTTCGCCAAGTTCTATTTTTTTAGAAATTTCAACTTCTTCATCTTTGTTTAAAAGAGCAATTTGTCCCATTTCTCTTAAATACATACGCACAGGAGAATCTGATCTGCTCCATTCGAGCAAATCGTTTTCACTAGCTAAATCAAATTCATTTTCAAGACTAATGTCTTGAAGTTTTTGTTTTTCTTCTTGTAGTCTTTTCGCGTCTTCTATATTTTTGATTTGTGCAATTTCTGCAGCTGAAAATAGTTGAACTTTGTATTTTTTCATCAAAGCACTTATTTTCTTAACGATAGTGCTATTTGGTTGCTTATCGAGATATTTAACTAATTTTTCATAAGTGATGTAATCTTCTTTATTTTCTTTAAATAATTCTTCAAGTTCTAAATTTTGAGTTTTAGCATTCATTTAAACTTTTCCTTAGGCTATTTGGTTAATATAACCTTTGATTATATCAAAATATTTCTTAACTTTAAATATAACTATTTTTCAAATTTTGTAATTTTTTAAAAAGAGTTCAAATTTTTCCAAAGCACGATTGAAATTGTAATTTTTTCTTTTTAAAGCATAAAAATTACGCTCTAAATTAATATTTTTTAGTTTAATTTCATAAAGGCTTTTGTTTTGCAATTCTCTTTCTATGCTTTTTTTTGAAAAAACAGAAATAGCATTTTTTTGCAAAATAATTTCTTTTAAAGCAGTCATTCTATCAAGCTCTAAGAATATATCAAGTTGCTTAGAGATAGCACCAATCTCATTTAAGAATTTATCTCTAAGCCCAGATCCAACTTCTCTTAAAATCCATTTTTTATTTAAAAGCTCATCAATAAAAAATTCTTTTTCGCTTAGTTTTTTATCACTAGTTACAACTATAAGTTCATCTTTATGCCAAAATTGCATTTGCAAATCTTCATATTCTAGCAAAGTAGGATTTAATTTTGTTTCAATGAGAGCAAATTCAATATGCCCGCTTTTAAGCAAATTAAGACATTCTTTTGAGTTTTCTGTTTGAAAATGAATTTTAATTTTTGGAAAATTTGATTTAAAATCAAATAAAATAGGTCCAAGAAAATGTTCAACAATACTTTGAGTTGCTGCAATTTTTATCTCTCCTAAAAGAATATTTTCATCGTGGATATCTTTTAAGCTTTTGTAATATTCTTGTACAATCTTCATCCAAATTTTTCCTAAATATAAAGCTTTGGGAGTAGGTAAAAGTTTTTTACCTAATCTTTCAAATAAAATTCCCCCTAGATTGTGTTCGATATTTTTAATAACTATAGAAATACTCGATTGTGTTACATCAAAATTGTTAGCTGTATGCGTAGGGCTTTTTGTATTTAAAAGATCTAGAAATATTTCCATATCTTTAATTTTCATCGTCATTGTCAATCCTAAAAATTTAATTAAAATTTTTTATTATAAAAATTAAAATAATATATTTTTATTATATTAAAAAAATAATTATAATTACAACAAAATATTTCAAAATATAATATTTTACAATTTAAAAGTAAAAAGGAAAAAATAAAATGATGAATGTAAAGCATATTAAAAGTATCGTTAAATCTAACACAAAAGGATTAGTTTTTACTGCGTGTATTGTAGTTTTTTCTATGTATCTTTCAAATATTCAAAGTATTAAAGATGCAACTCATTTAGCTGCAACGGCTTTTGCTATAATTATTGGAGTTTTGCTTTCTCCTTGGTTTTTTAAATACCAACATACTTTTCAGGCTGGAGTTCATTTTAGTGCTAAAAAGCTTTTAAGATTAGGTATAGTTTTATATGGCTTCAATATCACACTAACCGAACTTTTAAGTGTAGGTTTTAATGGATTTATTCTTTCTACTATTGTTGTATCTTCTATTTTCATTACCTCTGTGATTGTAGGAACAAAAATATTCAGGCTTGATAAAGAAACTTCTATGCTTGTAGGTGCTGGTAGTGCTATTTGCGGAGCAGCTGCTGTGTTAGCTTTAGAATCAAGCTTAAAAAGCGATCCTTTTAAAGGTATTTTGGCTGTAGGAACTGTGGTAATTTTTGGACTTATTTTTATGTTTTTATGTCCATTTGGCTTCGCTTTTGATCTGATTCCAGGTTTTGATCAAAATGCTATGGGAGTTTATATGGGAGCGATTTTACATGAGGTAGCTAATGTTGCTGGAGCTGCGGATATGGCAAAAGATATGGCTAATTTTGATCAAAAGGCTGCAAATATTGCAATAATTATTAAAATGATGAGGGTTATTTTACTTGTTCCATTTTTACTTATTGTGACTTATTTTGTTGCTAAAAATCAGCATTCAGATCATGGAAAAACTGCTAAAACTCTTACTATACCTTATTTTGCTTTTGCTTTTTTAGGAATGATAGTATTTAATACTTTTTTAGCAAGTAGAGAAACTTTTTTAGGTATCGATACTAATACTATAGTAAGTATTGGAAGAAATCTTTGTACTATTTGCATCGTTTTTGCTATGGCAGCTTTAGGTTTGCAAATAGATTTTAAAAAATTTTTAAAAAGTGGTGCAAGAGTTTTTGGTTTGGCTTTATTTTTAGGAATAGCCTTGTTAATAGGAGGATATTTTTTAACCTTAATTTTCAAAGGAATTCTCTGGTAATAAAAATAATTTGCTAAGGAAAATATTTTTCATTTAAAAATATGTATTATAATTGAAAATCATTTTAAAAATTAATTAAAAAGGAAACAAAATGAAAAAGATTTTAATCAGTGCAGCGGTTTCTTTATTACTTGCTTCAAATTTGAGCGCATTTTCTTTTAAGCAAGATAGTTTAAAGATTGATTTTGAGGGTTACAAAACTAAAGATATGGTAGGAGTAAGTGGAGAGTTTAAAGATGTTAAATATAAATTTTCTAAAAAAGCTAAAGATTTGGTAAGTTATTTAAAAGGCGCAAAGGCTGTTATAAAACCAAGTAGTGCATTCATGGGAGAAGGAAATGATGTGATCACCCATAATATCACTAAGGTATTTTTCCCAAAATTCTTAGATAAATCAGACATTAAAGTAATATTTCAAGATGTAGTTGCTGGAGAAAACAAAGGCCTTATTTCTGCAAAAATTACTATAAATAAAAAAAGTGCTATAGTTCCTTTAAGCTATACAATAAATAACGATAAATTTGTTGCAAAAGGACAACTTGATTTACATGCATTTAAAAATAGTTCAGAAGCTTTAAAAGCTTTAAGCGATGCAGCTCCTGGACATGGAGGAATTTCTTGGCCTTTAGTTGATCTTAGCTTTAGTGCAGATATAGTAAAATAATTTTAAGTGGCCTTTTGGCTACTTAAAATACAATATTTTCTAAAGCCATTTTCATAAATTTGATAATTTTTTAATCCTTCTAATTCTCTATAGATTTCACTACCTTTCCATAGAATAAAAAATGTTTGTTCGGTGCTTAAATTTTTACAAATTTTAATTAAAGGCTTTATATCCATCAAGGCTCTAGAAGTTATAATATCAGCTTTAATATTATTTTTATTTTCTTGAGCTTTTTCTTTGTAAATATTTAAATGAGGCAAATCACATTCTATTTTTATAGTCCTTAAAAAAGCTGCTTTTTTGGGATTTGGTTCGAAAAGATAAAAATTATTTTTAAGCAAAAAAGCTAAAAAAATAACAGGAAATCCGGCTCCGCTACCTATATCAACTATATTTTTTGCCTTTGAAAAATTAAAAAAATTAAGAATTTTTATACTATCTATAATATTTTCTTCAATATTTTTAATTTGAGTGAGATTGTGAATTTTATTAAATTTGATCAAATTTTCTTGATAAATTTTTACTTTACCTTCAAAATCTTTTTGATTAAAATTTTTCAAAATAGGGTGTAAAAAATCTAAATTCAAAGCAAATGCCCCATTTGAGATTGTTTAATATTTAAATAATCTTTATTGAAGCGGTTTGGATCAATAAGTATAGGTACGCGTGTTAGAATTTTATCTTTTATACTTTCTAGTTTTTCTGGATTATTTGTAAGTAGATTAACTTTAGAAATTTTATAATATTTGAGTATAAAATTCACTATTTCATAAGTTCTCTCGTCTGCTTTAAATCCAAGTTGATGATTGGCTTCTATAGTATTTAAACCTTTATCTTGTAAGGCATAAGCATTGACTTTGTTAAAAAGTCCTATTCCACGACCTTCTTGTCTAAGGTATATAATTATACCTCCATTTTTTTCAATATATTTTAAAGAAAATTCTAATTGCTCTCCACAATCACATTTTAAACTTCCTAAAGCATCTCCAGTTAAACATTCTGAATGAATTCTAAGATTTAGTGTATCTTTAGGTTCATTTTTAAAAATACACAAATGTTCTTTATCATTTTCTTTAAAACTTTGTATTTTAAAATTACCCCATTTACTAGGTAAATTTGCAATTTCTGAAATTTTTATATCCATTGGCTACTTTCTATAATAAAATTTATGTTAAAATTTATATCGAATTTTATCAAAAAAAGGACAAAAAATGTTTAAACGCTTCCGAAGACTTAGAATGAATGAAAATTTAAGATCGATGGTAAGGGAAAATTCTTTAAATATAAATGATTTAATCTATCCTCTTTTTGTAGTCAATGGAAAGGGCATGAAAAAAGAAATTGCTTCTATGCCTGAAGTTTTTCAAATGAGTTTGGATGAAATTTTAAAAGAATGTAAAAATATTGTTGATCTTGGTATAAAAGCGATTATACTTTTTGGAGTCCTTGAAAAAGATAAAAAAGATAGTTGTGGAAGTGATGCATTGGATGATGAAGGATTGATTGCAAGGAGTATAAGAGAAATTAAAAAAGAATTTCCTAATCTTTTTGTTATAAGCGATCTATGTTTTTGCGAATATACCGATCATGGACATTGCGGTATTATTAATATGGAAACTAAAAGTGTGGATAATGATGCAACTTTAGAAATTTCAGCAAAACAAGCCTTAATCCATGCTAGAGCAGGGGTTGATATGATAGCTCCAAGCGGAATGATGGATGGCATTGTTGAAATTTTGCGTCAAACACTCGATCAAGAAGGTTTTGAAAATTTACCTATAATGGCATATTCTACCAAATTCGCTTCAAGTTATTATGGTCCATTTCGTGATGTAGCAGAATCAGCTCCTAGTTATGGCGATAGAAAAAGTTATCAAATGGATTTTGCCAATGCTAAAGAAGCTTTAGAGGAAAGTTTAGAAGATGAAAAACAAGGAGCTGATATTTTGATGGTAAAACCAGCTCTTGCTTACCTTGATGTGGTAAAAGAAATCTCACTTCATTCAAATTTACCTTTATGTGTTTATAATGTTAGCGGTGAGTATGCTATGTTAAAAGCTGCAAGTAAAGCAGGAGTGATCGATTATGAAAAGGTATTGTATGAGACAATGATAGCGTTTAAAAGAGCAGGTGCAAAACTCATCATTACTTATCATGCTAAGGAGTTAGCTAGAATGTTAAAAGATGAAAAAATGTAACTATAAAGCAAAATTTATGGTTAAAAATAGCAAATTTATTATAAGGATAACAAATGAAAGAGCTTGAAAAATATAGCAATTGTTTAAAACGTATTGATGATTTTAGTAATAATTTAGGTATGAAACAAGAAAATAGAGCTATTTTCGAAATGAGACAAAGCGATAAAGAGAATGAAAAATGCTTAGTACTTAAAAATGGAAATTTTGATTCTCCAGAGCCTTGGTTTATAGTAGATGAAAATGATGAAATTCATACTATGATTTCATTAAATAGTTTAAAAAATATTTTAGAGAGTTTAAAACAAACCCAAAAGGAAAATTTTGAATTAAAACTTGAAAAAGCAATTTATCAACAAATTCCTATAGATTTTAATGATGCTTGGATTGTTGCTATGGATGAGATTAAAAAGCGTGCTCAAGGTGGCTTAATGGAGATTAATATTGATCTAGAAAAGCTCATTGCGGATATTAAAAAAGAGCACCCTAATTTATTTGTAGATATGGAAGCTATGGCAGAGAGGATTAAAAATAATGAGAGATTATAAAGCTTTTGTGAAATATTCTAAAGCAGGACCGCGTTATACTTCTTATCCGACTGCTGTGGAATTTAATACCGATTTTAAGTATGAGCAATATTTAGATATTTTAAAACAACAAAATAGACCCTTATCACTTTATTTTCATTTGCCTTTTTGCAGGAGTGCTTGTTATTTTTGTGGGTGTAATGTAATTTATACCGCAAAAGAAGAAAGTAAGGAAAGATATTTGCATTATATTTTTAAAGAGCTTGATATTTTAAAGTCTATACTAGATATCAAAAGAGAAGTGGTGCAAATGCATTTTGGAGGTGGGACGCCAACTTTTTTCAGTGCTGAACAATTAGAAAAGCTTATTTTAAAAATCAAATCCGTATTTCATAATTTTTCTTTAGATGCTGAAATAAGTTGCGAAATTGATCCTAGATTTTTAAACGAAGAACAGGCTGATGTTTTAACCAAAAATGGTTTTAATCGTATTAGTTTTGGGGTACAAGATTTTGATGAGAAAGTGCAAAAAGAAATTCATAGAATTCAGTCATTTGATCTGACTAAAAATGCCTTAAAATTAGTAAGAGATAGAGGTATAAAATCTGTCAATATGGATTTAATTTATGGTCTACCTTATCAAACTTTAGAAAGTTTTACTCAAACTTTAGAAAAAATTTTAATTTTAGATCCAGATCGCTTAGCTATTTTTAATTATGCCCATGTGCCTTGGCTTAAAAAAAATATGAGAAAATTTGATGAAAATACTTTGCCAAGCCCTGACATTAAGCTTCAAATTTTAGAATTTTGCGAAAAGTTTTTGAGTAAAAATGGTTATAAAATGATAGGAATGGACCATTTTGCTAAAGAAAATGATGAGCTTTTTAAAGCTTTAGGAAATGGAACTTTACATAGAAATTTTCAAGGTTATACCACTAAAGGTGGTGCCGATTTGATTGGTATAGGACTGACAAGTATTGGGGAAGGAAAAAATCATTATGCGCAAAATTTTAAAGATATGCCAAGCTATGAGAAAGCAATCGAAGAAGGAAAATTGCCTTTTGAAAGAGGAATAAAATTAAATTTTGATGATGAGCTTAGAAAAGCTGTTATTATGGATTTAATGGCAAATTTTAGGCTCGATATTAGAAAAATAGAGAAAGAGTTTAATATAGTTTTTAAAGAATATTTTCAAGAGGATTTAAAAGCTTTAAAAGAATATGAAGATTTTTTAGATATTGACGAGAATTATATTAAGGTTAATGAAACAGGAGTTTTATTAATACGTAATATAGCAATGTGCTTTGATGCTTACATGAAAAATATCAGCGAAGAAAAAAAAGTTTTTTCTAAAACAGTATGATTAATCTAACAAATACTTCTGATCTTTGTGTAAAATGTGGTAAATGTATACCCAGTTGCACAATTTATGATATAAAACGTGATGAAATTTCTAGCCCTAGAGGCTTTTTGGATCTTATCATTGCATATAAAGAGGGAAAATTAAAACTTGATCGGGAAGTTCAAAAAACCTTTGATTCTTGTTTTTTATGTACCAATTGTGTAGAAATTTGTCCAAGCAAATTAAGCGTAGATAATGCTATAGAACAGATGCGTTCTGAAATAGTTAAAGAGTTAGGTATGCCTTGGTATAAAAGATTAATTCTTTTGTTGTTAAAAAATCGTAAATTTTTAGATATATTGGCAAAATTTGGCTATGTTTTTCAAAGTTGTGCTTTCAAAATTCAAAATAATAATTTTAAGCAAAATTTAGGCATAAAAGCTAAATTTTCAATACCTTTTATAAAAAAAGGTCGATTATTATCAAGCCTTAATAAAAAAAGTTTTTTAAATTCAAATCTTGATTTTATAGACAATGGCGGAAAAAAAACTATTGGTTTATTTGTAGGTTGCTTAGCTAATTATTCTTATATAGAAACCGCTAATTCTATACTCAAAATTGCAAAAGAATTAAAAATCAATGTAGATTTAATGAAAAAACAAGCATGTTGTGGTGTGGCACATTTTTTTTCAGGAGATTTTAAAAGTGTAGAAGTTTTAGCTAAAAAAAATATAGAATATTTTGAGAAAAAATTAGAAAAACTTGATGCTATTATTATTCCAGAAGCGACTTGTTCAGCTATGCTAAAGATTGATTATGAACGTTTTTTTATAATGCAAAATGATACAGAGTGGGCAAAACGTGCTAACAATATTTCATCTAAAGTTTATATAACAAGTGAATATTTTTATAAATT
Organism: Campylobacter estrildidarum; assembly: GCF_005406205.1. Lineage (GTDB taxonomy): Bacteria > Campylobacterota > Campylobacteria > Campylobacterales > Campylobacteraceae > Campylobacter_D > Campylobacter_D estrildidarum. The sequence goes on along the minus strand of NZ_NXLZ01000008.1, from coordinate 64,831 downwards.
CACAAATTTGCAAGAAATTTTAAAAAATAAACAAAGTTTTGATTATGAAATTACTTATCATGATCCTTGTCACGCAAAAAAAATGCAAGGGGTTTTTAAAGAACCAAGAGAGCTTTTAAAGACGAACTATCATTTTGTCGAAATGAAGGATTGTGATATGTGTTGTGGTTTTGGTGGAGTGGGTATGCAAATAGATTATTATAAACAAGCTTTAAATGTTGGATTTAAAAAAGTTAATGCAATCAAAAAGACTAAAGCCTCTTTTGTAAGTGCTGAATGTTCAGCTTGTAGAGTACAAATTTCTAATGCCTTGGAACAAGATTCAAGCAAAGTGATCTTTGTACATCCTTTAGAGCTTATTGCAAAGGCTTTAAAATGAAGATTTTATTTCAGGGAAAAAGCAATGAGTATGAAATTGAAAAATCTCATTTTTGTAATCAAGCATTTATTATTAAAGATAAGATTGCAAATCGTGATGAGATAGATTTTATAACTAATATTGTTCATACTTTAGAATTTAGTGATGATAGTTTTAGTTTTGATGAGATTATGGAGCATTTGAAAAATGATAATAATAAAGACATTATTATAGTTGAAAATTGTTTTAATGATGAGAAAGATGAAGAAAAAATCGTTTTAGACTTTAATATACAAGAAGAGATTCAAAACAATATAACAAATTCTAAAAATAGTGATTTTAAAAAAGGGCAATTTAGGCCATTAAAGATATTTTCTAGAATATTTCAGAATGCAAATTTTATTTTAAAATCTGAAAGTTATGAACTAAGCGAAAGCATTCAATCGCCAAAAAGAGATAAGCTTGAGATTTTTAAAAATTTAGAATGTAAAGATATGGAGATTAGTTTTGCTAAGATTGAAATTTTTAATTATGATAATGTTAACGATAGTTTAAATTTTAACCTTGAAATGTTCCCAAGTGGTGCAAGTTATAAATATGGAATTTCACAGAATACCATGTATGTAATCTTACAAGGAAAGATGTCTAGTGTTTCTCTTTTTAACTTTTTAAAAAGTTTTGTTTATAAAAATAAAAACGAACAAAGCTGCAATAAAATATTTATCTTAACATTTAATCATAGATTAATTTATAAACTCGAAGTTTCTTTTATTTAGATTATTTTAATATATTTTCTATATTGGATTTATTTTTTTCAATTAAGGATCGATTTTTTTTAGTTGCTTCTTTAAGTTCCACAATGTCATCTTTTATATTTTGAATGTTTTGATTTAAGAGCTTGATCTTTTTTTCATAACGCGTAATAACAATAAAAATTGCAAATAAAAAAATAATGATTAAAAATACAAATAATAAATGTTGCATCCTTATCTCCTTTTTTTGTGTAATACTATAACATTTTTCTTAAAAAAATAATGATTTTTTTAATAAAGATATATTTTTAAGCTAAAATTAAAAATACTTATTATTTAATTTTATAAAATTCGGAGGATTTTTGGTGAATATTTTTTTAAAAAACATAGAAAAAATTGGCAATAAAATTCCTGATGTAACCATACTTTTCTTTTATGCGTTTTTACTTGTTTTGATTATATCTTTTTTTCTATCTTTTTTTGATTTTGATTATTTTTTAATAAGATCTGATGGAAGTAGCGAACAAATAATAGTTAAAAATTTTTTATCCTTAGGTAATTTTTTAGAATTACTTAGTAAAATGATCACTAATTTTATCAATTTTCCTCCTCTAGCAATTACCTTGGTGGTTGCTTTAGGAATAGGAATAGTCGAGCAAAGTGGGTTTTTACGAGTTGCTTTGATTAAGCTTTCTTTAATTATTCCACAAAAAGCTGTTGTGCCTGTTGTTTTAGTCATTTCAGTTGCAAGTCATATTATAGGAGATGGTGCCTATGTATTTTTAATGCCCGTAGTGGCTATGCTTTTTATATCTGCTAGAAAGCATCCTGTTGCGGGTATAGCTACAGCTTTTGCTGGATTAGCCGGAGGATTTTCGGCAAGTTTTACCCCATCAGTTATTGATCCTATTATGCAAAGTTTTACGGAAAAAGCTGCTCATATTATTGATCCTAGTGTCAATATTAATGTTCTGTGTAATTATTTTGTTTCTTTAGCTGGAACAATAAGTGTTATTTTATTTTGCTGGTTTGTGTGTGAAAAAATTGTAGAACCTTATTTGAAAAAATATTTACCTATAGATCAAAATTATGAAGATTTTTCCAAAGATTGTATTACTCAAGATGAAAATAAAGGATTTGTATTTGCTATAGCAACTTTAATTATAATGTTAGTTATATTGGTTATTTTAGCATATCCTGATGAGTCTTTATTGAGAGGTCCGCATGGAAGTTTAAGCGAAAAAGATGCTATTTTAATGAAAGGGCTTGTTGCATTTTTGTTTTTCTTTTTTGCTATTCCAGGGTTTGTTTTTGGCAAGGTATCTAAAAAATTTCAAAATTTAGGTCAAGTTATGGAAGCAATGAGTGATGCCTTAAAGCCTTTGATAAATTTTATGGTATTTTGTTTTATTTGTGGGCAATTTTTGTATGTATTTAACGAATCTAATTTATCTAAACTTCTTGCAGTTAGCGGAGCAGAATTGTTAAAATCTTTAGCTTTACCAAGCGGTATAACAATTTTTGGAATTATTGTTTTCACAGGATTTTTAAATTTGTTTGTGACATCTGCTACTTCAAAATGGGCAGTTTTAGCTCCTATTTTTGTGCCTATGTTGATGCTTTTAGGAATTGCTCCTGAATTAACTCAAGCTGCTTTTAGAGTTAGTGATAGTGCGATCAATGTCATGACTCCATTATTTCCTTTTTATCCACTTATTATTATGTATTGTAGAAAATATAGTTCTCAAACTGGAGTTGGAACTCTTTGTTCTATTATGATACCTTATAGTATAGCTTTGATGATAGCTTTAACTTTGACTTTATATCTGTTTTGGATGCTTGATATTCCGCTAGGTTTTGAAAGCTCTTATAATTATATTATGAAAGGATAAGAATGGATTATAAACAAATTCAAATTAACAATTTTTTTAGGTATCTAGCCATACCTTCTCAAAGCAATGCTAAAGTGCAAACTTTGCCAAGCTCTAAAGGACAATATGACTTAGCGCTTTTATTAAAAAAAGAACTTGAAAAATTAGGCTTAAATGATATTTTATTGCAGGATAATGCTATATTGACTGCAAAGTTAAAAGGCAATTCCAATAAAAAAAGTATAGGATTTTGCGCTCACTTAGATACAGTAGATGTAGGTCTTAGCGATATTGTAAAACCTCAAATTTTAAAATTTGAAGGCAAAGCTTTATGTTTAAATAAAGAAAAAAATATCATATGCGATCCTAAAGAGCATCCTGAACTTTTAAAATATATAAATGAAGAGATTATTTTTTCAGATGGAACTAGTGTTTTGGGTGCCGATAATAAAGCAGCAATTGCAACTATTATGACTTTACTTCAGTATCTAGTTGAAGAAAAATGTGAACATGGAGATATTTATGTAAGCTTTGTTCCTGATGAAGAAATAGGGCTTAGGGGATCTAAAATGTTGGATTTAAAGCATTTTAATCCTGAATTTGCTTTTACGATTGATTGCTGCGAACTCGGAGAATTGGTCTTTGAAACCTTTAATGCAGGATCGGCTTTTATAGAAATACAAGGTATTAGTGCTCATCCTATGAGTGCTAAAGGAGTGCTTTTAAATCCTACTTTAATAGGAATAGATATAGCTAATTGTTTTGATAGGTTGCAAACTCCAGAAAATACAGAAAATGATGAAGGTTATATTTGGGTGCAAGAATTTCATTCTAATCAGATCAGTGCTAATTTACTTTTAAATATAAGAGATCACAACAAAGAAAAGTATGAAAAGAAAAAAGCTTATATTAAAGAGGTGGTAGAATTTATGCAAAAACGTTATGAAAGAGCAAAGATTTCTTTAAAAATTGAAGACACTTATTCTAATTTAAAAGATAGTATAAATGAAAACAATAAAATCGCTTTAGAAGTTCTTGAACAAGCTTTTTGTGTATGCGATATCAAACCAAAAACCTTTCCTATGCGAGGAGGAACTGATGGAAGTGCTTTAGCACTTAAAGGATTATTTGTGCCAAATTTTTTTACAGGGGCACATAATTTTCACTCAGCATTTGAGTTTTTACCACTTAAATCTTTTTATAGAAGTTTTGAAGTAGCTAAAAATATAGTAGAAATTGTATAAGAAATGTAATTTATATTTTAAAGGATTATAATGCAAAATTCATTTTTATTTAATTTGCAACGTATCGGAGTTTCTTTTATTATATTTAGCGTTTATGCTGCTTGTAGTGCATCTTGGGCTTCTACAGGATCTTTGATGCCTCTTATAAAGGTGGATTTGGGTTTAGATAATCAGCAAGCAACTTTAATCACAAGTATTATTATTATTGCAAAAGTTTTTGGAGCCTCTTTTACAGCTTTTTTAGTTTATAAATTTGGACTTAAGAAGGGATATTTTTTAGGTTGTCTTTTGATCAGTTCAGGTATATTTTTGACTTTTGTGGAAAGTTATTTTGCAATTTTAGCAATACGTTTTTTGATGGGACTTGGATCCGCTTGTGCGTTGGTATGTTTGGTGCCTATTACCCAACAATGGTTTGAAAAGAAAAGTTTGCATTTTATGATCAGTATTAATACTAATTCAAATATAGTTGGTTATATCATTGCACTTCTTTTTGCTGAAAGTATTTCAAATTATTTCGGAAATTGGCGTTATTCTTTATCTTTTTATGCTTGGATTAATTTAGCTTTAATAGTTCTTTGGATTTTTATAGGGAAAGATGAAAAAACGGATAGAAAACAAGAAAAAACTGATAAAAAAGAATACTTATCTGCCCTTAAGTCTCGTCTAACTTGGGGTATGATTATCTTCTATATAGGTCCTGTTTTATTTTTAAATTCTATTTTTACTTTTTTACCTACATTTTATGCAGAGTATGCCGGTTTTACTAAAGAATTAGCCGACATTGCTAAAAAAGAAATTCCAGCTTTAGCCAATTTTGCTATGATATTTGGACCTTTTATAGGACTTTATTTTAAAAGAAGAGGTTATTCTTTTAAAATAATGCTTTTGACGGGAAGCTTGTGTATGCTTATAAGTGGAATTTGTATGCTTTTTCTAGATAAATTAATTATGATACGAATTTTTGCTATTTTATCAGGTTTATTTTTTTCTTTATGGTGGCCTTTTTTCTTTAATCTTCCTTCAGAATTAAAAGATGCAAATCCACAGCGTAGCGCATATATTATGAGTACTTTTTGGAGTGTCACTTTTATACTTTTGGCTTTAAATCTTGAGCTTGTATCGCTTAGTGTTGATAAAACTCATAGTTTTACTTTGGGTTTTATTTATATTTTTACTTTAATTTTTATTTCGGCTATTGTATCGCAATTTATCTTACCTAAAAAAGATCATTTTGTAGAAGGAGGAAGGTGAAATGAGATTAATACCAGAAATTGTAGATTTAAAAGATGAATTTATAAAAATTCGTCATCAAATTCATGAAAACCCAGAATTGGGATTTGATGAAATTCAAACTGCAAAATTAGTGGCTGAAAAATTAAAAGAATTGGGTTATGAAGTTTATGAAGGCATTGGAAAAACAGGTGTCGTTGGAGTTCTTAAAAAAGGAAATAGCTCTAAAAAAATTGGACTTCGTGCGGATATGGATGCTTTACCTATGCAAGAATGCACAGATTTAAATTACAAAAGTAAAAAAGAAAATGTAATGCACGCTTGCGGACATGATGGACATACAAGTTCTTTATTGCTCGCTGCAAAATATTTAGCAAATCAAGATTTCAATGGAACTTTAAATCTTTATTTTCAACCTGCTGAAGAGGGTTTAGGCGGTGCAAATGAAATGATAAAAGATGGATTATTTGAAAAATTTGATAGCGATTTTATCTTTGGATGGCATAATATGCCTTTTGGATCATCTAAGAAATTTTATTTAAAAAAAGGTGCCATGATGGCTTCTTCTGATAGTTACACTTTAGAAGTCATTGGTAAAGGAGGGCATGGAAGTGCCCCTGAAAAGACTAAAGATCCTATTTATGTGGCTTCTTTATTAGTGATAGCTTTGCAAAGTATAGTATCTAGGAATGTCGCTCCACAAAATTCTGCCGTTGTAAGCATCGGTGCTTTTAATTCGGGCCATGCTTTTAATATCATCCCAGATAATGCCATTTTAAAAGTTAGTATTAGATCGCTTGATAATGAAATTAGAAAATTAACTGAAGAAAAACTTCGTAAAATCTGTCAGGGAATAGCGGATGCAAATGATATAGAAATTAAAATTTCAAAAGAAGTTATAGCTCCTATAACTATCAATAACGATGAAGCGGTGGAATTTGCATCAGAAGTTGCTAAAGAAATTTTTGGTGAAGAAAATTGTGAATTTAATCATCAGCCTTTAATGGGAAGTGAAGATTTTGGATTTTTTTTGTGAAATGAAAAAATGTGCTTATGCGTTTTTAGAAAACGAAAACGATATATACTTACACAATTCTCATTATGTGTTTAATGATGAGCTTTTACCTAGAGCAGCGAGCTATTATGCGAGCTTGGTTTTAAAATACCTTAAGTAGAATTCTAATTTAATATTTCAAGTGTAATTTCTTCTTTTAAACCTTTGATTTGAATTTCTTTGAGTTTAAGGTTTGAAGGAAGATTGTCTAATATTTCTTGATTGTTTTTGGCTTTTATATTTGCACACAAAGCGAGCAAAATTCCCCTATAAGCTTTTGCAAAATGACTCACTATTTTTCCATTTTTTATAAATTTATAGGTAAAAAATTTCTTTTTAGGAGTATAGAATTTATCATAAAATCCTGCTCTTAAATCAAGAATTTCTTCATTTTGCAAATACTCATCTAAAGTATCACTAAAATGTTCTTTGTAAAATTTTTCTATATTAAAATTTCCAAGTTTTGCACCTTGTTTAAATTTGTAAAAAGGAAGAGCGTCACTAGCCTTTACAACTCCAAAAAGATTGGAAAATATAAGGGTATTTTCTAGAATATAATTTTGACTTTCAAGGGATAAAGAATTGAAATTCAAATACTCATAGCTTACGCCATTATAAAGCGTTATAGCACTTTGTGTAGATGCTTTTTTTAAATCGTGTTTGAATTTATTTATCTCGTTTTCATTTTTGATACCAAAAAGTTCTTTTAAATCCTCTAAGCTAGAATGTTGAGTATATTCTTCATACTTGCTTAGAACCTGCATTCTAAAGGTGAATAGTTCTTTAAAGATGCAAGAATTTTCATTGATTGGATTTTGCGTGCAATTTTCATTTTTACTTTCACTTGGAGAGAATAAAATTTTCATCATGATCCTTTTAGATCATTAAAATGGAGATTTTTCTCCATTTTAATATAGCGGCATATAAGAATCACCAAGAATAGAAACAACTTCAGTGAAATCTTCGCCATTAATAGTTAATTTTTCTATAACTTTTTCCTTTTCCTTAGAATATACACTTAAAGGAGCATCTTTAAAAAATACTTCTATATTGAGTTTATAGGTTGGATTTTGAGTAATTTTTTCAAGTGCTTTTAGGGCTTTATCTATGACTAAAGTTTGTTTTTCATCTTTACTGTTTTCTTTAGCTATTTTAAGCATAGAATTAGCCATTTCAATATAATCTTTAAAAACCTCTTTAGTATCTAAAGAAAATGTGAGTTTTGCATCATGAATGGTAATATTGTCTAATATTTGAGAGAGTGTAGAATCTGGATCGATTTTATTTGTATTATTTTCATCGACATTTTTAACCGAAATTGAATCTATATCATATTTAAAGCCATAAGAATCTAGTATATCTAATAATTCAAGCTTATAATCTATATTAGCGCTAAGATTTAGATTGAGTTGATCATTGCTTTGGATATTTATGCTAGAAAGATAATTATTATTTTCACTATTCTTTTTGGTGTTTAAATTTTTAAATGATATTGTAAAAGGATTAGAGATTAATTCTTTAAGATAATCATTGATTTTTTGATTTTTATTTAAATTTATTTTATCTAACTCACTAATCGTTTCATCACCGAGTTTTATGTTTTTAAAAGTGACTTCATCTTGTAATTTTTCATTTTTAGAAAACAAAAAATTTAATAATTCTCGAAAGGAAATTAGGCCTTTTTTATCTCCTGTATAAATTACATTAGATTTATATTCTACATTTTCAATTCCAAATATTTTTTTATGATTTTCAGGATTAAAAACTTCTAAATTGGGACTCATGCATTTTATAAAATTACCATCGTTTTGACATTTAAAATCATTGAAATTCAGATTAATTTCAGATGAGTTTTGTTCTTCTCGAATTTGTGCATTTAAAGCATTTTCAAATTTTTTTGTGATGGATTGATCTAGTGAATTACTACTACATGCTGTAAAGAAAATTAAACTTGCACTAAGTATGAGATTTTTTTTCATAAACATCCCTTAATAATTTTTTAATAAAGAAAATTATAACAAGAAACTTTTTGATTTTATACAAAAAACAGAATAAAAAATAAAAATTTTTAAGTATAATACCTTTCTTAAAATTTTTAAAAATGATTAAAGAAAGGATAAAATGAAAAATATATTTTTAAGCTTTTTTGCTACTATAGTAGCTATATTTTTAAGTGCTTGTGGGGAAAATTCAAATTATATAAATTCACTTGAAAAAATAAAGCAAAATGGAGTAGTAAGAATAGGTGTTTTTGGCGATAAGCCTCCTTTTGGTTATGTAGATGAAAAAGGCAAAAATCAAGGTTATGATGTTTATTTAGCTAGACGCATAGCAAAAGAACTTTTAGGAGATGAAAATAAGGTTCAATTTGTGCTTGTTGAGGCTGCTAATAGAGTAGAATTTTTAAAATCAAACAAGGTTGATATTATTTTGGCTAATTTTACTCAAACTCTAGAAAGAGCAGAGCAGGTGGATTTTTGTTTGCCTTATATGAAAGTGGCTTTAGGGGTTGTTACACCAAAGGACAGTACTATTCATAATATAGAAAATTTAAAGGATAAAATCTTACTTATAAATAAGGGAACAACAGCAGATGCGTATTTTACAAAAAATTATCCTGATATAAAAACTCTAAAATACGATCAAAATACAGAAACTTTTGCAGCTTTAATAGACAAAAGAGGTGATGCGTTAAGTCACGATAATACTTTACTTTTTGCTTGGGTAAAAGATCATCCTCAATTTACAATGGCAATCAAAGAGTTAGGAAATAAAGATGTAATAGCTCCTGCAGTTAAAAAAGGAGACAAGGAACTTAAGGAATTTATTGATAATTTAATTATCAAGCTAGGCGAGGAACATTTTTTTCATAAAGCCTATGATGAAACCTTAAAACAGCATTTTGGCGATGATATTCAAGCTGATGATGTAGTTATTGAAGGCGGTAAGATACAATAAAGGTTTTTCCTTTATTGTATAAAAATATGCAAAAAAAATACAAAAATATTATTTATGCGTCTTTGGGAGGTATATTAGAATTTTACGACTTTGTTCTTTTTGTATTTTTTTTAGGTGTTTTTTCTAAAATTTTTTTTCCACAAAATGACTTTTTTTGGACTCAAATAAACTCTTACATAGCATTTGGAGCAGCATATTTAGCACGTCCATTTGGTGCTATAGTTATGGCACATTTTGGAGATAAATATGGGCGTAAAAATGCTTTTTATTTATCTATATTTCTTATGGTTATACCCAATTTAATTTTAGCCTTTTTACCAACTTATGAGAAAATAGGTTTATATTCCACTTTTGTTTTGTTTTTAATTCGTATTTTTCAAGGTTTAGCCATAGGAGCTGAAGTGAGTGGATCTTGGGTGTATATTAGCGAATTTGCAAAAGGGCGTCAAATTCCATTTGTACTTGGTTTTGCCTCTGCTACTTTAACTTCGGGTTTATTGCTTGCAAGCTTTACAACTTTGATTTTAGATGCATATTTTTCTAAAGATCAAATAGAGCAGTATGCGTGGAGATTTCCTTTTATTTTAAGTGGAATATTTGGAATTTTTGTTTTATTTTTAAGAAAAAAGATAAATGAAACTCCGGAATTTTTAAGATTACAAGTGCAAAAAAAACTTTTAAAATTTCCTTTACAAGAAGCGTTAAAAACGCATAAAATGAGTATGTTTATTTGTTTTTTAATGACTATAGTTCTAACAAGCGGAGTGGCAACTTTGATGATTTTGCCTATGCATTTTAAAGAACTTTTACATATGAATACTAAAGAAGCCTTATGGATGCAAAATTTTGGTATTTTGGCTGTAGTTCTTGGATCCTTTATTCAAGGAGTTTTGGCTAGCAAATGGGGAAGTTATAAAATTTGCACTCTATTTAGTATTTTATTTATGATTTTTGGAATCTTTTTTAGTTTTTATAATCAACAACGGTATTTTTTCATTGTTTGTTTTTCGCAAGGTATCATTACGTTTGCTCCAGTTTTTATGACTCAAATTTTCAAAAGTGAGCTTAGATTTAGTGGTTTGAGCTTTGCTTATAATATTTCATATGCCATATTAGCTTTTTTGACACCTTTTATGATTGATTTTTTGTATAAAAAATATTTGGGATTTTATTTTTTATTTGTAGGTTTATGCTCCTTATTTTGTATTTTTTTATTAAAGAAATTTTTTCACAAGGAGCTTTAGGATTAATTAAGATTTTCTAAGACTTCAAAAACAACTTTAGAAATTTTTTCTATAGAAGCTATTTCGCAATGTTCATCTGTAGAGTGAGGATTGTAAATATTTGGACCTATAGAAGCACATAATAATTTTTGTTTTTTCTCTATGATTCCACACTCAAGTCCTGCGTGAATGGCTGAAATTTTAGCTTCTGGAGATACTTTTTTTAAAGCTTTTAAAACCAAATCGCTGAGTGCATTTGGTTTGCCTTCCCAAGGAGGATAAAAATTAAAACTTTTACTTTGATAGCCAAAAGTTTTGAAAAATTCCAAGGTTTCAAATTCAATTGTTTTTAATCCGTCTAAGGTATTTGATCTTGCAAAAAGCCCAAATTCTATTTTATTGTTTTGCATTTTTAAGGTTGCAAGATTGATACTAGTTTGAACTATACCTAAATTTTTATCGTAAGCCCTAACTCCATGCGAAAAGCTGTTGATAGTATCTAAAAGCTTGTCGCTTTGATTGCAAATTTCAAATTCTTTCTCGCTTTTAAATTCACATTTTATCCATTCATTGCTTTTAACTTCGTTTTCAAAACACACTAAAGCTTTAGCGTGTTTTGGTATAGAATTAACCCTTTCTCCGCCTTCAAAAAATATGATTTTTCCATGATTTTGTTTTATAAATTTGGCCATTTCTTTAATGGAGCTTTTTTCGTTGTTTATGATATTAATTCCTGAATGACCGCCTTTAAAATTTTGCGCTTGTAATTCATAAATTTTACCTTTGCTTTTTATATTCTCATAATGCAAAGTCGCTTCTATATCGACACCACCGGCACAACCTATCATGATTTCATTATCGCTCTCATGATCTAAATTTAAAAGCATGCCTGATTTGATAGTATGTTCTAAAGAATTTACTCCCATGAGGCCAACTTCTTCATTGTTGGTAAAAAGGCATTCTAAATTTTCAAACTGATTCATCGCACTCATCATAATCGCTATTCCTATGCCATTATCTGCGCCTAGACTTGAATTTTTGGCTTTTAAATATCCATTTTCTTCATAAACATCCACTTTAGGCGCATTTCCCATACACACCATATCATAATGACTTTGCAAGCAAAGTTTAGGATTGCCTTTGATAGCGTGGATATTTCCAGCCTTATCTATATTAACTATAAAATTTTTATCTTTAGAATAATTGACTAAAAATTCTTTCATTTGTTCTGTTTCATAACTACAATGTGGAATTTTGCACAAATCTTTAAAATTATCTATAACTTTTTGCATTTTATCTCCTTTTCTTTGTTAAAATTATGACATATTTTTTTAAAAAATCAAGGATAAAATTGAGGATAAATTATAATAAAATCTTAAATTTAAGAAATATTCTAAGCGATCCTAAAAAACTTTTAGCAATTTTAATTTTTTCTTTTGTAGTTGTTTTTATTCAAAATTATATGGCAAAAACTCCAAACTTTAAAGCTAAGGTTGTAAGAGTTGTTGATGGTGATACTATAGAAATTTTAGATTCTAATAAAATTAAAAAAGTAAGATTTTATGGCATAGATGCGCCTGAAATTCGGCAAAATTTTGGAAAAGAAGCTAAAAATAATTTAAATCAAATTTTAAAAAATAAAGAAGTGGAAATTTTTTATAAAAATAAAGATATTTATGGTAGAATTGTTGCTGTTGTCAAGCTTAATAATATAGATATCAATTGTTGGTTAGTGAGCAAAGGTTATGCTTGGGCTGATACTTATTATACAAATGTGTATATTAAAGAGCAAAAAATTGCACAAAAATATAAATTAGGACTTTGGCGAGAAAAAAATCCTATTGAGCCTTATAAATGGCGTAAGCAAAATAGATTTTGAGGGTAAATTATGAAAAAATATATATTAATTATAGCTTTACTTTTGGGATTTTCTGGATGTTTTGTTAACGAAAGAGGAATGTCAAATCGCTTTTATGATGATTGTAGGGAATATTATGATGCAAGTGGGATGTATCATAAAGATTGTCCTAAAAATTGGATAAATATTAAAATGACTCCTTGATTATTTACCCATTGATGCAATAAGCGCTGATGCCATTGCTTCTGGACTAGCTATAGTTGCTGGAGCATTTGGATCTTCAGCAGGTTTAGCTGTGGTGAGCGGAGGGCGTTTTAAATTAAAAATATGTTCTTCTGTATTAACTATTTGTATAGTAGCCTCAAACATTTTAATTTCTTTGGTATATCCAACCACTTTAACATCTCTTTTTTTTGAGGTTTCATCAAATAGAGCGTGAGCTTCTAATTCTAAAATATCACCTATTTTTAAAGGGGCATAAAAGAAACATTTTGAACCTATAACAACAGAAAATTCTTTATTGATTGCAGCTTGTGCAACGTAATTTGCAGCAGCAAAAATAAAAGCATCGAAAACAAGGCCTTGTTCATCTACTACCATATCATTTGTAGCAACTAAAATAGATTTTGCAAAATTTTTATCAAGCTTAATAATAGTTCCAGTTATTGAAGTGTTAAGTTCTGGACAAGTTAAAAGTTCTGATTTTATACTTGATATTTCTTCTTGTGAAGCATATTCTTCAAGTTGTGCATATTCTTCAAAATTATCTTTTTTTGCCATTTTATACCTTTTAATTTGAATGATTCAATATATTCCAAAATATTTTTACAACCAAATCGGCAAAAAATAAAAATAATTTATATCTTTATTTTTATATAAACTCTTTTTGGAGCTTCATAACCTTCCACGGTAAGGTTTTTATCGTTTGGATCTAAAAAATCATTTAAAGAATAAGAATCAATCCATTCTGTTTTTCTTTGCTCATTTTCATCGGTTTTTTTGGTGCTTAAAATTTGAAAATCTTTAAAACCCGCTCTTTCGCACCAATTTTTTAAAGCACCTATGCTTGGAATAAAATAAATATTTGGAATTTTTGAATAGGTTTTATTTGGAACAAGTGCAATTTCTCTTTCATCTTCTATATACATAGTATCTAAAAAAACCACTCCATTTTTATTGAGTCCTGATTTTAATTCTTTTAACATCTTAACTGGATCGCTTCTATGATAAATAACTCCAAGGCAAAAAATCACATCAAATTTAAGCGGATATTTTGGAAGATCTTCAACGCCTAAAAGCTCATATCTTATTGAGGTTTTGGCCAAGACATTGATGAGTTCAAATTGCAACCGATATTTTATCGAAGGATCAAAACCTACTAATAATGCTGGATCAAATTCAAGCATTTTAAACATATAATAACCATTATTGCATCCAATATCTGCTACGGTTTTTCCTGAAATCTCATTCATAAAAGGCTTTAAAATATTGAATTTTATAAAACTTTGCCATTCGGTATCAATAAAAAGATCATCTATCTGAAAAGGACCTTTTCTCCATGGTTTTAATTCTTTTGCAATTTCTAAAATTTCATTTTTTTGAGTATTGTTTGTATTTAAGATCACGCTATTTTTTAAATAAAGCTTATTTTCACAATTTAATTCTTTTAATTTTTGAATTTTGGAGTATAAAGGGTGTTTTAATAATTGATTTTCTAAAGTATTTTTTTGCATAGATGTTTTATCCTAAAAATTAAAATTTTAGCATTTATTTTTTAAAAAAATATTTAATGATATAATTCCAAAATTATTGATTTTCAAGGATATATTAATGAAAATAAGAATTTATTATGAAGATACAGATGCTGGTGGAGTGGTTTATCATAGCAATTATTTAAAATTTTGTGAAAGGGCTAGAAGTGAAGTTTTGTTTTCTAAAAAAGCTTTGATATTTGATGCTACCAATGGCCATTTTTTGCTTACAAAAGCAAATTGTAATTTTATAAAACCTGCTAAACTCGGTGATATAATCGAAGTTGAAACAAAAATTTTAGAAATTAAAAATGTTTCTATAGAAATTTTGCAAGAAATTTATAAGGATAAAGATAAGATTTTTAAACTTATTGGAACTCTTGCTTATGTTAAAAAAGAAAAACCTGCTAGAATGGAGCCAGAAATTAAAAAGCTTTTTGAAGAATTATTTTAATTCTTCAAAGCTAGCTTTTATTCCTTGCATCAGTCGAACTTTATATATGACTTGAGAATTTTCGATTCTTTCATCAAAAATACTTTTGCTATTTTGATTTAAGAAATTTGTATAAAAATAATCAGTTCCAATACTTGTCGCATAAGCTACCCAATTGTAATCTATATTTTGATTAAAAATTTCATTCAAATAGGATAAGTTATCGTCATGATTATTTATAGAGTTAGCGATAATAAATTTTTTTCTATCGGCTTCTTGAGTGAGACTTAAAAAGGCAGGATTGTAATTGATTTGAGTGGATAATAATACATAAGGATATATATCATGAACACGCAATTGAGAACTTGTAAGTGCTGTTTTAACTAATGGTGTATTAAAGAAGATTGAAGTGTGGTTAAGACTTCCTTGAGAATTAAAAAGTTTAGAAAAATTGAGTTTATCTCCACCAATTTTATAAATCTTTGCATCACGATTTTTTTCAAGTATTCGCGAGTTTAAGTTATTAGATAAAGTAGAATTATCACTAAAAACTGCTATATTTGAGTTGGTTTTTTCCAAAAGAGTGGCAATTTGTGCATCATAATCTATACTGCCAAAAATTATATTTTGATTAGGATTAGAAGCAAAATTTTTATGGAGGGTTGGAATAAATATTTTCATATTTTTAGAATAATCTTTAAGCGCTGAAGCTCCTTTTAGTGTGAGAGCTGCAATAACATATTGATAGCCTTGATTTTCAATTAAATCAAGAGTTTGGCGTATTTTATTTTCATTTTCGGTACCTATTAAAAATACTTTAACTTTAATATCTGCTCTTTGTCTTAAAAGATAAGCAATACTAGAATTAACAATAATATTAGAATAGCTTTTAACGGTTTTTTCAGGAATAATGATTGCCATTTTTACTGCAGTAATTTTTTGCACCGCTTGATCAAAGTCAGTAATAGAATTTAAAAGTTTTGCATATACATTTGATAAAAATTGGTCTTTTTGGTCTGTAAATTCACTTAAAAAACTAAGATAAAGCCTTGATTCTAAAAGTTCAAAAAGACAATTTATGCTACATTCTTGCGTGTTAAGATTAGGATAGAAATTTTCAGAAGGGGGTATATCTACCAATTTTTGCTCTTTGGCTAAAAGACAGCAAAAACATAAGCTCAATATTAGAAGTATTTTTTTCATAAAAATCCTTTAATTTTTTGTAAATCTTCTATAAATTTTTTTTCATAACTTGGATTTTTTTCTATAAATTCAAGTTCAAAACTTGCTATAAAAAATAAATTTTTATAAGTAAAAATTTCTCCTCTTAAGGCGTTAAAATTTGAAAAACCTAAACCCTTGAATGTATATTCTCCTAAACAAAGGATAAGGTTAGGTTGAAGTAATTCTACTTCGTTCCAAAAAAATGGCAAACAAGATTGTAGCGAAAAATCATCAAATTTTCTATTAGAATAACATTTAAAAAGATAAGAAAAATAAAATTGTTCTTTTTTAAGCCCTAAAATATTATAAATGTAATTTTGTAGTTTTTTTCCTTTTTTGGATTCTAAGATACTACCGCTTTCATTTTCGCTTTTTTGTCCCAAAGTATCTACAATCATTAAACTAGCATCTTTTAGCTTGGTTTCCATAAGGGTAAAGTGGCGTAATTTTGAAAAATGACATAAAGTACATTTTTGTATATTTTTTTTCAAATCTTCAAAATTTTGCACCTTGGATTTTTTTGTTCTTATTTCGTCTGTAAAATTATAACCAATAGCTTTTAAATAATGCAAACTTCTTATCATTAAAATAACTTATCTCTAAATAAATCTGTAAAGTTATAGTATAATTAAATCTTGCTAATAATTAAATTAAAAGTTTATTCAATTTTCACATAAAAGCAATTTATAAGTAAGATTGAGATACAATTCGCTTTTATTTTATTGAATAAAATTTAAGGAATTTTTATGAAAAGAACTTATCAGCCACATGGTACTCCAAGGAAGCGTACTCATGGTTTTCGTGTTCGTATGAAAAGTAAAAATGGTCGCAAGGTAATCAATGCAAGACGTTCTAAAGGTAGAAAAAGACTTGCTGTGTGAAAATTTTTGATAAAATAAACACAAGTGAAGAATTTTCAGCCGTATATAAATTTGGAAAAAGATGGTATTGTGATGGTATCATTATTTTTTATTTTAAGTGTAATGAACGAAAAACAGCGGTTGTTGCTAGTAAAAGGGTTGGAAAGGCAGTGATTAGAAATCGTTCTAAACGCATCTTAAGAGCATTATTTTCTAAAATTGAAACAGAAATTTGTGATGGGAAGTATATTTTTGTTGCAAAAAGTGAAATTATTCAATTTTCTTTTTCTAGATTAGAAAAAAGCTTAAAATGGGGATTAAAGAAGTTGGAATGTTTAAAATAATATGTTTAAAACTACTCAGTATTTATCAGAAATTTATAAGTCCCCTTAAGTCTTCAGTATGTAGATTTTATCCATCTTGTTCAGAGTATGCTTATTGGCAATTTCAAAAAAAGAATTTTTTTTCAGCATTTTTTTTAACATTCTTTAGAATTTTAAGGTGTAATCCATTTTTTAAAGGCGGGTTTGATTATCCAAAAATTAAAAAAAAGATAATTTCTTGTAATTTTTGCTTCAAGCCTATTTATTTAGTCCGTAAAAAATTCCATTATTTTTACATACCCTATAATGATAAAGTTTTCTACCTTGTAAAATATATTAAAAAGGATAAGTAGTGAATAATACAAATAATTTATTTCAACAAAAACGTATACTTTTAGCCGTAGTGCTTTCTTTTTTATTTTTTATTGTGTATGATTATTTTTTTATACCAAAAAATCCTTCTAAAATAAGTCAAAATATTACTAAATCCGAAGTTAAATCTCAAAATAGCGCTCCTCAAGCAAATATGCAACCTTTAGAAATCTCTAAAGAAAATGTACTGCAAGATAGTATTATAGCTGATGTTAAAGGGGAGCATTTTGAGGCAAAAATTGATGCTTTGGGTAGAATTTCTAGTTTTTATCTTAAGGATAAAAAATATCAAAATGAAAAAGGAGAATCGATTAATTTAATTTCAAAAAGTAAATTTCCTTATCCTTTAGAAATGCGTTTTAGTGACAACAAAATCAATGAAGAAGCTTTTAATACTGCATATGTTTCAAATTTTAAAGAACTTTTTATTGATGAAAACGGTAGCAAGGCACTTAAACTTGTTCAAACACTTCCTTCAAATTTGATTATTGAAAAAAATATCACTTTTTATCCTAAGGGAAACTATAAAATCGAAGTAAATCTCAATAAAAATACACATTATTTTATAAGCCCTGGTTATCGTCCAGATGTAGCGGTAGATAGTTATACGGTGCATGGAGCTTTAACTATGGACGATAAAGAAACCATTCATACTTTTGAAGATGGTAAAACCGATAAAGAAGAAAATATGCAAAATGTTTGGATGACATCTGCTTTTGATAGATATTATGCAACGTTTTTTTATAATTTCCAAAAACCATTAAATATAGCTATTAGTAGAGACAATCAAGAAAATCCTTTGATTTTTGCATATAGTGATAATAAATTTGAAGCAGGTGGATATATAGGTTCTAAAGAACATGTGATCTTAAGAAGTATAGATTCACGTCTTGAAGCAGTAGTAGAATATGGCTGGTTTACCTTTATTGCAAAGCCTATGTTTGTATTTTTGGATTTTTTACATAATCATATAGGGAATTGGGGTTGGTCTATAGTAGTAATGGTGCTTATTATTCGTATTATTTTATTTCCATTAACTTACAAATCTATGATTTCTATGAACAAATTAAAAGATCTAGCTCCAAAAATGAAAGAATTAAGAGAGCGTTATAAAGGCGATCCTCAAAAAATGAATATTCATATGATGGAACTTTATAAAAAACACGGAGCAAATCCTATGAGTGGATGTTTGCCTATACTTTTACAAATTCCTATTTTCTTTGCAATTTATCGCGTATTATTAAACGCAATTGAACTTAAAGCTGCGCCTTGGGCGTTTTGGATACACGATTTATCAGTTATGGATCCTTATTTTGTACTTCCAATATTAATGGGTGCAACAATGTTTGTGCAACAACTTATTACGCCAATGACTATACAAGATCCTATGCAAGCAAAAATTATGAAATTTTTACCAGTTATATTTACATTTTTCTTCATTACTTTTCCAGCGGGACTTACCCTTTATTGGTTTGTAAATAATCTTTGCTCTTTAATACAACAATGGGTGATCAATAAAATTTTTGCTAAAGAGCATCACAAAAAACAAATGGAGTAAAAATATGAGAATCGAAGCTAAAGATCTTCAAGCTGCATTAACCGAAGCTTCAAAGAATCTTGAATGCTCGGTGATTGATTTAGAGTATGAAGTTATCCAATATCCAAAAAAAGGTTTTTTAGGTTTTGGACGTAAAAATGCTATTATTGAAGCAAGGGCAAAAAAGAAATATTATAAGAAGAATGCAAAAAAGAACTTCCACTCAAGCAAGTCTTATGAAAAAATATCTTCTGGGTTTGAAAATATTAAAAAAGATGTAAAAATAGATAAAGCAAAAGAAATTGTAGAAATAAAAAAAGAAGAATATATCGTTAAAAATGATAAAATTTTCGATAATTTTCATCGCGAAAGTAAAGATAGTCGCAATATTCAAGATATTTTAGATGAAATTCGTATTCAGCTTGAAAAACTACTTGCATCAACTCATTTTAAAATTTCTGTAATGGAATTAAAAATGTATAATGAAGATAGCGTTTTTATTTATTTAGATGGAGAAGATGCTGCTTTGCTTATCGGCAAAGAAGCACATCGTTACAAGGCTATTTCTTATCTTTTGCATAGCTGGATTAATGCAAAATATGATCTTTTGGTTCGTCTTGAAATAGCTCAATTTTTAGAGAATCAAATTCAAAATATGCAATTTTATCTTCAAGATGTAATTAAAAAGGTTAAAATGAATGGAAGTGGCCAAACTAAACCTTTAGACGGAGT
This sequence comes from Campylobacter estrildidarum, assembly GCF_005406205.1. Lineage (GTDB taxonomy): Bacteria > Campylobacterota > Campylobacteria > Campylobacterales > Campylobacteraceae > Campylobacter_D > Campylobacter_D estrildidarum. Next base: position 45,048 of record NZ_NXLZ01000008.1, on the reverse strand, counting down.
TTTAATTAAAATTGCTCTAGAAAGATTAAGAAGTGAATTTCCAAATAAATATGTAGGCATTAAACAAAATAACAATCAAAGATTTGTAGTTATTAATGATTTTCTAAAAAAAGATGAATGATACTATAGTAGCCATTGCAACAGCACACGGAATAGGTTCGATTTCCATTGTAAGATTAAGCGGAGAAAGAGCTTTAGAAATTGCATCAAAAATAAGCAAAAAAAAAGAATTAATTCCGCGTTATGCTACTTTTACCAAGCTTTATAATCACAAAGATGAATTTTTAGATGAGGCTATAGTTATATATTTTAAAGCGCCTTTTAGTTTTACAGGTGAAGATATAGTGGAATTTCAAATTCACGGTGGTTTTAGCGTGAGTGAGATTTTGCTCGATGAGCTTGTAAATTTAGGAGCTAGATTAGCTCAAGCTGGAGAATTTAGCAAAAGAGCATGTTTAAATGGAAAAATGACTCCTTTAAAGGCTTTAAATATACAAGATTTAATCGTTTCAAAATCTGCTCTTGCAGCTAAAGTTATCGCAAGAAATATGCGAGGTGATTTAGGAGACCTTTTAGAAAAAATTCGCACCGATTTGGTTAAAACTTTGGCTTTTGTAGAAACAAGTATTGATTATGCTGATGATGATTTGCCACCTGATTTATTAGAGCAAATTAGCCTTATGTGTCAAGATAATGCTAAAATTTTAAGAGAAATTTATACGATTTCTCAAAGCAAAAAAGGACTTATAGAAGGTTTTAAAATAGCTATAGTAGGCAAACCAAATGTTGGAAAATCTTCTCTTTTAAATGCTTTACTTTCTTATAAAAGAGCCATAGTTTCAGATATAGCAGGGACAACTCGTGATACCATAGAGGAAAATTTTAAATTAGGTTCTTATTTGCTTCGCATTATCGATACAGCAGGCATTAGAGAAAGTAAAGATAAAATAGAACAAATAGGTGTAGAGTTAAGTAAAAAAAGTTTAAAAGATGCGGATATCATTTTGGCTGTTTTTGATTCTTCTAGAAAAGAAGATAAAGAAGATTTAGAAATTTATAATTTATTGCAAGATAGCGATAAAAAGGTATTTTGGATTTTAAACAAAACTGATTTGTGTGAGGTTTTTGAAAATAGTCAAAATATAGATTTTATAAGGTTAAGTGCTCAAAATGATATTAATTTGCTTAAAGAGGAATTGGAAAAATATCTCAATTCTTTTGATGCTGAAGATACTATGGTAAGTTCTTTGGAGTTAATTAATTCTTGCAAAATTGCAAGTGAGGATATATCAAGAGCAAGGGATCTTTTAAAAGAAAGTTCTCTAGAGCTTTTTGCATTTGAATTAAATTTGGCAATAGGCGAACTTTCTAAATTTACTAAAGATTTTGAAAGAGATGAAATTTTAGATGAAATGTTTAGTAATTTTTGTTTAGGAAAATGAAAGGTAACAATATGGATAAAGAAATTATAAAAGCACATAAAATCAGCGATGAAGAATATGATCAAATTTTAGAAATTCTTGGACGAGAACCTAATTTACTTGAATTAGGCGTTATTTCTGCTATGTGGAGTGAGCATTGCTCTTACAAATCAAGTAAAAAATACCTTAATGGTTTTCCAACCAAAGCGCCTTGGGTAATTCAAGGTCCTGGTGAAAATGCAGGGGTGATAGATATAGGTCAAGATATGGCAGCGGTTTTTAAGGTTGAAAGTCATAATCATCCTAGCTTTATTGAACCTTTTGCGGGGGCAGCAACTGGAGTAGGTGGAATTTTACGCGATGTTTTTACTATGGGTGCAAGAGTTGTTGCTGGACTTAATTCTTTAAAATTTGGAAATATTTATGATGAAAAATATGGAAATCATCAAAAATATCTTGTAAAAGGTGTTGTAAGTGGAATTTCTCATTATGGAAATTGTATGGGTGTTCCAACCATAGGTGGAGAATGCTCTTTTGATGAATGTTTTAATGGAAATATTTTAGTCAATGCATTTGCATTAGGGATTTGCAAAAAAGAAGATATTTTTTATGCCAAAGCTGAAGGGGTAGGAAATCCTGTAATTTATGTAGGATCAAAAACGGGTAGAGATGGGCTTGGTGGTGCTGTTATGGCTAGCGATAGCTTTAATGAGCAAAATAAAAGTTTAAGACCAACAGTGCAAATAGGAGATCCTTTCAGTGAAAAACTTTTAATGGAGGCGTGTTTAGAGCTTTTTAAAACCGATTTTATTATAGGAATTCAAGATATGGGAGCGGCTGGGCTTACTTCAAGTTCTTTTGAAATGGCAGGGCGAAGTGGAAGCGGAATGAAGCTTTATCTTGAAAAAACCCCTATGAGTGAAAGTGGTATGACGCCTTATGAATTAATGCTTAGTGAATCTCAAGAAAGGATGCTTATTTGTGCAAAAAAAGGTTGCGAAAATCAAGTTATAGAAATTTTTAAAAAATGGGATTTGGATGCTGTTGTGATTGGTGAAGTAACAGATACGGGAAATATGGAGCTTTTTTGGAATAATGAGCTTGTAGGAATGATACCTATTGAACCTTTAAGCGAGAAAGCACCTATTTTAGATCGTCCAATAAGTAAGCCAAAGTATTTAGATAATATTAAAGATTATCAGTTTGAGTTAAAAAGTGATATACAAGATTTATTCATTCAGATGATGAAAAATGAAAATGTTAATGATAAGGCTTTTATTTATGATCAATTTGATTCTAGTGTGCAAACTAATACAATTAAAGCTGATGGAAAATTAGGTGCGAGTGTTATACGCGTAAAAGAAAATAATGCAGCTATAGCAATGGCTATAGAGTGCAATTCTCGTTTAAATTATATTGATCCAAAAGTTGGAGCAAGTGCTGCTGTAGCAAGTGCTGGAAGGAAAGTAGCTTGTACAGGAGCAAAACCTTTAGCAATTAGCGATTGTTTAAACTATGGGAATCCACAAAATCCTGAAGTGATGTGGCAATTTGCACAAGGATGCGAGGGGATTAAGGAAGCTTGTAAGGAATTAAATACTCCTGTGGTTAGCGGTAATGTCTCTTTGTATAATGAAACAGAAGGAGTGAGTATTTATCCAAGTCCTACCATTGTAAATGTTGGTGTTTTAGAAAATTCTAGTCGTGTTTTAAAGGCAAGTTTTGATAAGGCCGGGGTTAGAATTTATCTTTTGGGAGAAACTTCGGGTAATTTCGGTGGTTCTTTAGTGATGAAAATTCAAGATAAAAAAGTAGCAGGAAATCTTAAAAATATAGATTATAAAGCAGAATTAACGCTTTGGAATTTTCTTTATAGGGCAAATCAAGAATCTTTACTTGAATGTGCAAATAGTGTAGGAGTAGGCGGTATTGCTATAACTTTGGCAAAAATGTGCGCTATTTCTAAAAAAGGTACGATTTTAGAAAGTGGCTTTAGTGATAAAAAAATGATTTTTGATGAAAGTTTTAGTCGTGCTATAATAGGCGTTGATGAAGCATATGAAGAACAATTTTTGCAATTAATTAAGGAATTTAATATAAAAGCTTACAAATTAGGCATAAGCACTGATGAGGATTGTTTTAGACTCGATGAAATTAATTTAAGTAAAAAAGAGCTTGAAAATCTTTATTTTGAAAGTTTTAAAGAGCAAATCCAATGAGTTTAATTTTAATCATTTTAGTTATCTTGGTTTTTTATTGGTATTATAAAACTTGGGAAAAACAAGGTTTTTTAAATTTGGCTGCACGTGGTGCTAAAGGTTTTGCAAAAGGCTTTATGCGTGGAGTGGTTGAAGAAAGAATGGATGAAATTAAAAGACGGATGAATTATTATGTAATCGCACTTTTGGCAAAAATTGCGAAAAGTGATGGCAGAATCAGTCAAGATGAAGCCGATATGATCACTCAAATTTTAGATGCAAATGCAAAAGATAAGCGAGAAAGAGAATTTTTAAAAGCAAGTTTTAATGAGCATAAAGAAAATTTAAATGATGCTTTTGAGGTTGCAAAAGACTTTTTAAGAGAAGTCCCTTTACCAAAAAGTGAGCGTTTTAATGTACTTAGAGTGCTTGTTTTTATGGCTTTTATTGATGCAGAATTTAGCCCTAAAAAGAAAGAAATTTTAGGACAAATTGCACAGGCTTTTGATATAAGTCAAAGTGAATTAGAGAATTTTATCAATAATTTTTCAAATTTAAATACTTCTAAACAACAAATAAGTCTAGATGAGGCTTTTGAAATTTTAGAATTACCAAAAAATGCTGATATCAATGCTGTAAAAAAACAATACCGAAATTTAGCGAAAAAATACCATCCTGATATTTTAAATGCAAATAATGTTAGCGAGGAAGAAATCAAAAAAGGAGTAGAAAAATTCCAAAAAATAAACGAAGCTTATGAAAAAATCAAAAAGCATTTGGAAAAATAATTTTGAATTTATGAATTTTTAGCCAGATAGTGCATAAGGAGAAAAAATGAGAGCATTGCTTAGTGTCAGCGATAAAGAAGGTATAGTAGAATTTGCTAAAGAACTTGAAAATTTAGGCTTTGAACTTCTTTCAACGGGTGGAACTTTTAAAATCTTAAAAGAAAATGAGATAAAAGTTGTAGAAGTGAGTGATTTTACAAAAAGTCCTGAACTTTTTGAAGGGCGAGTAAAAACCTTGCACCCTAAAATTCATGGAGGGATTTTACATAAAAGAAATGATGAAAATCATGTTAAACAAGCCAAAGAAAATGGAATTTTAGGTATTGATTTAGTGTGTGTGAATTTATATCCTTTTAAAAAGACTACTATTATGAGCGATGATTTTGATGAAATCATAGAAAATATCGATATAGGTGGGCCTGCGATGATTAGATCTGCAGCAAAAAACTATAAAGATGTGATGGTGATTTGTGATCCACTTGATTATAAAGAGGTTATTGAGGCTTTAAAAAATAAAAAAAATGATGAAAAATTTCGCTTAAATTTAATGATAAAAGCTTATGAGCATACGGCAAATTATGATTCTTATATAGCAAATTATATGAATGAACGCTTTAACGGAGGATTTGGAGCAAGTAAATTTATAGTAGGTCAAAAGGTTTTTGATACCAAATACGGGGAAAATCCTCATCAAAAAGGTGCTTTATATGAGTTTGATTCCTTTTTTAGTACCAATTTTAAAGCTCTTAAAGGCGAGGCTAGTTTTAACAATCTTACCGATATCAATGCGGCTTTAAATTTAGCTAGTAGTTTCGGGGAAGTTCCAGCTGTCTGTATAGTTAAACATGGAAATCCTTGTGGTTTTGCAATCAAAGAAAATCTTTTACAAAGCTATATTAGTGCTTTAAAATGTGATAGTGTAAGTGCTTATGGTGGAGTGGTTGCGATCAATGGAATGTTTGATAAAACTTTGGCTGAAAAAATAAATGAAATTTATGTTGAAGTGATTATTGCAGCAAATGTTACTCAAGAAGCTTTAGCCGTATTTGAGAGTAAAAAGCGTATTAAAATTTTTACTCAAGAAAATCCTTATTTGGTGCGTAGTTTTGATGCGTATGATTTTAAACATGTTGATGGTGGATTTGTATATCAAAATAGTGATGAAGTGAGTATCAATGAGCTTAAAAACGCAAAACTTGTTTCTCAAAGAGAAGCGAGCAAGGAAGAACTTCAAGATTTAGAAATAGCTCTAAAAATTGCAGCTTTTACAAAATCAAATAATGTTGTCTATGTTAAAAATGGAGCTATGGTGGCTATAGGTATGGGAATGACGAGTAGAATTGATGCTGCAAAAGCAGCTATTGCTAAGGCTAAAGAAATGGGACTTGATTTGCAAGGTTGTGTTTTGGCAAGCGAAGCTTTCTTTCCATTTAGAGATAGCATAGATGAAGCAAGTAAAGTTGGAGTTAAAGCTATAGTTGAACCTGGTGGAAGCATAAGGGATGATGAAGTGATAAAGGCTGCGGATGAATACGCTATGGCTCTTTATTTTACAGGAGTGAGACATTTTTTGCATTAATATTTATTAGATATTAATCTGAAATTTTGTTTGTTTATAAGTACGATTTAATAAAAATTAAATAATCTTTGAGTACAATGATTTTTAAGATTTTATTTTGAAAGTAATGTAAATGTTTAAGACTATTGGATTTAAAGTTTCTTCAGCTGTTTTTATTGTTTTATTATTTAGTTTTGTGATTATGCAAATTATAGTTAGTTTTGATTTTAAAAATACAGCTAACCAAATGAGCAAAGAAAATCTCAATACGGCTAGTAATTTAGTTTTCCAAACTATGAGAATGGCTATGAATTTAGGAGATCCAGATAAAATAAAAGAGGCTATTGATGATGCTAAGACTATTGAAGGAATTAGCGATATAAAAATTTATCCATCAAAAGAAACTATAGAGCTTTTTGATATTAAAAATCCTATAATTTCTAACGAAAATATTATATTAGATCAATTTTCAAATCCTAATTTAGTTTCTTTAGAACAAAGCATTAATGGAATAGATCATTTAAGACTTGTCCGTCCTTTGGTTGCAAATAAAACTTGCATAGCTTGTCATACAAATGTCAAAGAGGGTGATGTAATAGGAGTTATGGATGTTTATCATTCTTTAGAAAGCGTAGAAAAAGATATTTCAAGGACAAGTCAAACGTATATAGTAATTTTTACAATCGCTTTAATAGTAACTCTAGCCGTCGTGCTTTTTATACTAAAAATTGTCATAGGACAACCTATTTTAGAGCTTTTAAATCACGCAAAAGAATTAGCACAAGGTAGTGGAAATTTGAAAGCACGAATTCGTGTAAAAGGTCAGGATGAAATCGCAGTTACTTGTGGGTATATAAATCAATTTATTGAGAAAACTCATAAGGCTGTAAGCGGAGCAAGTTTAAGTTCTAAAAATGTTGAACAACAAAGTGTTCTTTTAAATTCGAATGCAACTTCTCTAAATGAAATTACTGAATTAAACCATAAAAAGATTGATTCAAGTTTTCATCTTGGAGCGAATATAGGTTCAGATTTGAGAGAATTAGCAAATTTATCAAGTGATGCGAATACTGCTAATGACAAATCTTATGAGTTGCTAGAACAAATGCTTCAATCTTTATTTTCAGTAGCGCAAAAAGTTACAGATATAGCTGAAAGTGAGAGTAGTTTGGCTAAAAAAATTGAAAGCATGGTTGAACAAGCAAAAAATATACAAAAAGCAACTCAAATGATGAATGAAATTGCCGATAAAACCAATCTTTTATCTTTAAATGCAAGTATAGAATCTGCAAGAGCTGGAGCTTATGGGAAAGGATTTTCTGTTATTGCTGAGGATATAAGATTGCTTGCTAGTAATAGTGAAGAATTTTTAAATAGTGTTGCAGTCATTACAAAAGAATTATTAATTAGCATAGAAAAAGTAGCTAATGAACTTAAGGATAATTCTCAGAAAATTTATTCTTTAAACGAAGATACAAGTGTATTGGTTAATAGTGCAAATGAGGTTAAGTTTTGTAATCAAGATGCAAAAAATCTTGTTCATCAATGCACTCAAAAAATAAAAGTAAGTCAAGAGAATATACAAGATTTGCTAATGAGAATGCAAGAAAATGTTGAAGTAAGTGAAAAAAATGAAGAAATTTCAAAAATTTTACTTCAAGTTGCTGATGAGTTAAAAATAGTATGTCATAATCTTGAAAACGAATTAAAGCAATTTCAAATTTAAAGGACAAAATATGAAAAAAACATTACAAATCGTTTTAGCTACAGCTTTTTTTGCAGGTTGTGCGAGTACTTCTGTATCTTCAAATTCTACTTCAGATATTCAAGGAAAGTTTATGCAAAATCAATTATTAAAAATAGAGAAAATTGTCGTAAATGGAAAAACGTTTGATCCTAGAAATGCAGAAGAAACTCCAAATATCAGCTTTGATAAAGACAAATTTTATGGTTATGCAGGATGTAATCGTTTTTTTGGTTCTTACAAGAATAATGGAAATACTTTAAAAATCGAAGGAGATCGTGCAGCTTCAACCCAAATGCTTTGTCATCCTCTAGATGTGATGGATTTTGAAAATTCTTTTCTTTCTAATTTCAATGGAACTTTTAAAATTTCAAACGAAAACGGAAAGCTTATCTTAAACAATGGTAAAATGAAAATCTTTTTTAAATAATTTTTAGCCCTTTTTTGGGCTACTTTCTAATAATATAAATTTCAAAAAATAAAAATCAGTTGTTTTAAAGGTTTAAAATGGTGAAATCTATTCCAGAATGGAATGAACAAGAATATTTAATTCTCGCTTTACCTCATAAAAAAACAGATTGGAGATTATATTTAGATGAAATTTTAAAAAGCTATCATGAATTTGTAAGGGTTGTGAGTCAATTTCAAAAAGTTTTATTGATTGCTCCGCAAGATCAAGATTTTATCCCTTTTAAGGATATAGAAAATGTTGAATTTTTTAAATGTGATACAAACGATACATGGATAAGAGATTTTGGTGCTATAGATATTTTTAAAGATAATCGTTTGCAGGCTCTTGATTTTACTTTTAACGCTTGGGGAAATAAATTTCAAAGTGAGTTAGATAATGCTGTAAATTCTAAGCTTTTTAAAGATAAATTTAAAGAAAAACTTCAAAAAATTAATATGATCTTGGAAGGTGGAAGTATCGATTTTAATGGAGATGGTGTTATGCTTACAACGGCAAATTGTTTGCTAAATTCAAATAGAAATTCTCATTTAGATAAAACTCAAATTGATAAAAAATTAAAAGAAATTTTTGGATTAAAACATATTATTTGGCTAGAAAATGGTTTTATAAAAGGCGATGATACGGATTCTCATGTGGATATTTTGGCTAGATTTATCGATAAAAATACGATAGCATATTGTGTTTGTGAAGATGAAAAAGATGAACATTTTTTACCTTTAAAGAAAATGCAAGAAGAGCTTGAAAGAACAGGATTTAATTTATTACCATTACCATTGCCTAAGCCTTTTTTTTATGATAATCGTAGAATGGGTGCTACTTATGCAAACTTTGTTTTTGTTAATAATGCTTTAATTGTCCCATTATATAAAGATGATAATGACAATATTGTTATTGAAAGACTTTCTAAAGCCTTGCCTGATAGAAAAGTTATAGGTATAGATGCGAGAGTATTTGTGCGTCAAAATGGCTCTTTGCATTGTTCATGTCAGAATCGCTTCAAAGGTTTAAGATGAGCTTGCAAAAAAAAGCTACTATAGTTGCGAGTATTTGCGCTCTTGGTTTAGCTTGTGTTAAATTTATAGTTGGCTTAATGAGTGGATCTGTTGCTGTTCTTTCAAGTGCGATTGACTCTTTAATGGATTTTGCAATTTCAGCTTTTAATTTTTTGGCTCTTAAAAAAAGTTCGCAAAAAGCAAATGAAAACTATAATTTTGGCTTTTCTAAAATCGAAGCTTTAATGGGGCTTCTTGAGGGTGGTTTTATTGTATGTGTGGGTATTTTTATCTTTTATGAAAGTATTTTAAAAATTTATTATAAAAAAGAAATTATTGATTTAAATTTAAGTATTTTTGTAATGATTTTTGCCATTATTGTAACCTTTTTTCTTATTCTTTTTTTAAATTATGTGGCAAAAAAAACAAAAAATCTAATCATTGAAAGTGATGCTTTGCATTATAGGAGTGATTTTTTAACCAATATTTGCACCTTACTTGCTTTAGTGCTGATTTATTTTACAAATTTATATATTATTGATGCTATTTTTGGGATAGTGATTAGCCTTTATACAGCTTTTTCCGCTTTTAAAATCATTAAAAAAGCTTTGTCATTTTTAATGGATCAAGCCTTACCAAAAGAACAAGTTGATCAAATCTGCACCTTAATTTCTAAAAATCCTGAAATCATTTCTTATCACGAATTAAAAACGAGAAAAACTCCAAGTTGTAATTACTTAAGCGTGCATTTGGTTTTTTGTCCTATAATTTCGCTTTTGAATGCTCATAAAATTTCCGATGAAATTGAAAATAGTATTCGAGTAATGTTTTGCAATGAAAAATGGGATATACAAATTCATTTAGATCCTTATGATGATCAAGAACAAGAAAGGCAAAGACAATGAAAATAGCTCTTGTGCAACAAAAATTTCATTCCAATAAAGAACAAACAATAAAAAAAACTTGCGAATTCATAAAAGAGGCGGCAAAAAAGGGAGCTGAGCTTGTATGTTTAGGAGAGCTTCATCAAAGCGAATATTTTTGCCAAAGTGAAAATGTCTCTTATTTTGATTACGCAAATGATTATGAAAAAGATGTTAAATTTTGGTCAGATATAGCTAAAAAATATAATATAGTTTTACTAACTTCCCTTTTTGAAAAACGCAGTGTAGGACTTTATCATAATACAGCCGTTGTTTTCGAAAAAGATGGTAGTATAGCTGGAAAGTACCGAAAAATGCACATACCTGATGATCCTTGTTTTTATGAAAAATTTTATTTTACACCAGGCGATTTAGGTTTTAAACCAATTCAAACAAGTGTGGGTAAGCTTGGAGTGCTGATTTGTTGGGATCAATGGTATCCTGAAGCGGCAAGATTGATGGCTTTACAAGGAGCTGAAATACTTATTTATCCTACAGCTATTGGTTGGTTTGATAAGGATGAAGAGGAAGAAAAACAAAAACAACTTAATGCTTGGCTAGGTGTTCAAAAAGGACATGCTATCGCTAATGGCTTATTTGTAGTAGCTATTAATCGTGTTGGATTCGAACAAGATGCAAGTGGAGTAGAGGATGGAATAAGATTTTGGGGAAATTCTTTTGTTTTTGGTCCTCAAGGAGAAGAGCTTTGCTTGTTAGATAATGAAAATGAATGCGTAAAGGTTATAGAGATTGATAAAAAAAGAAGTGAAAATGTAAGACGCTGGTGGCCATTTTTAAGAGATAGGCGTATAGAATATTTTCACGATTTAAGCAAAAGATTTATTGATTAGGTAAATCTTTGATTTTTTCTAAATAATTATTTATTTCATCTATTTCTTTTTGATTTAAATTAATAAAACCAACCTCTTTGATTTTTGAAAGTAATAAATTTTGTTCTAGAATTTCTTTTTTTCCTATTTCTAAAGAAGTGATAACGCTCTTTCCTATGATCAGTCTTTGAGTTTCTCCTTTTCTTAATCCCCATATATTATGTATAACCACGTCATTATCTGTAACTTTTCCAGCATAAAGCATAATGTGTCCTGGGATATAGAGCAAGGTTGTATAAGCTTTTCCAAATTGGTTTAAAAAATCTTTTTTTTGAGTATTATTTAACATACTGATATCAAAATGATAAAAAGCATTTTTTTGTGCAGCTGAATTTCTTGGCAAATAAAGCCCAAAAGCTGAAAATACGTCCCGAGTAAATAAAGAACAATCCCTTTCTAAGCTGTATCCACCCCAACCATAAGGCAAACTCAGTATTTGGCTTAATTGATTTTTTAAATTAGCGTCATTTAATTTTAAAGGAAATTTAGCCACGTCTTTTTTTAAAATTCTATATTTTTTTGAACCAATTTTTCCATAAAAATATTTTTCATCTTGTTCGTAGTATGGATAAATCGCACCAATTCTAGTTTCAAAGAAAAAACGATGATCTTCGCTAAAAACTACTTCTTTTTCTTTAAGTGGTGTAATAAAATGGAGTTTTTCATAAATTTTTGCTCTAGAATTAGAAAATATCTCTAAATTTTTACTCTCCACAAAGCCAAATCCTGTTTCGCTCAATACAAAAGCATATCGTTTATCTTTGGTATAATGAGAGATTAAAACAGGTGTAGCAATATTTAAAACAGCATCATTTGCGTAGTCAAATGGAAAACCTTCGTTTTCTTGGAAAGGATTTTTAAGTATTGCATTTTGTGTCGGAAAATTTTTCAACAGAGTGTTTTGAATAACTAAAGCTTTTTGATTTAATTTTCCTATATTGTTTGTATTGGCATTTTCGATTTGTTCTTTAAACCAAGATTTAGGAATTTCTTGTTTGTTAAAAAAATAGTATTTATTTTTTGGATTAAGATAAATAGGAAAAGCCCAAAATAAATTTTGGTTTTTATAGTTTTTAAAAGAAGAATGCCAAGGTTTAAAAAACATTTTTTTATAGTTTGTAGCATTGAAATTGATATTTTGATTAAATTTGGGCAATATATCAACACTTTGTTCAAATTCTAATTTTGCATAATGTGTGCTTTGATTATTATCTTCCTTAAAAGCAAGATTATTATTTGTTGAGTTTTTAAAGGAGCAAGCTGTAAAAAACAATAGAGAAAAAATTAAAATATATCGCATAATCAACCTTTTACAAAAAATCGTTATAATTAAAGCCAAGGAAGTATAATGCTTGATAAACTGGAAAAAATTTTAGTCAATGATAATGTTTTTTTAAGCGGTGGTGCTGGAGTTGGAAAGAGTTTTTTAACTAATAATTTAATGAAAGCTTATAGAAAAAAAGGTAAATTTGTAGTCGCCTTAGGCTCTAGTGCACTTTCTGCATTTAATATCGGCGGAATCACCTTGCATAGTTTTTTTTGTTTAGGTTATTGTGAAGATATGATGGCTTTAAGTGTTTTTGATCGCAAACAAAAAGAAAAAATTGCTAAGCTAAATGAAAATTTAAAGAAAATCGATCTTATTATTATCGATGAAATTTCTATGGTGAGTGCTAATATTTTTGAAATGATAGGTTTTAGAATAAAAAATTCAAGATTTGATGGAAAAATTTTAGTCGTAGGAGATTTTTTTCAATTACCCCCTGTGATTAAAGAAAAAAAAGAAACGCTTTTTTTAAATTCTTATTATGCTTTTTCTTCTTTTTTTTGGAAAGATTTAAATTTTAAAAATGTTAAACTTTCACAACCTAAAAGAACTCAAAATTTAGAATTTTATGAAAATTTATCTTTAATAAGACAAGGTGTTTTAAACGAAAAAATCATAAGTCAATTTAGACAAATGTGTATTAACACGAAGGAATTAGAAGGCTTAGAAGATGATTATACTTTGCTTTGTGGAATAAATAAAAAAGTAAATGAAATCAATGAAAATAAACTTAATCGTTTATCAACTCCTTTGGTAAGTTTTAAGGCTAAAATTCAAAAAGAAGATAAAGAACTTGAGGATAGTAAATTAGAAAATTGGATTAAAGGTTTAAATATCTTAGAAGATCTTAAGATTAAAATAGGGGCTCGCATTATTTTTTGTATTAATAATTGGGATAAAAATTACTATAATGGAGAACAAGGAGTGGTTAAAGATATTATTTATGATGAAGATAAAATTTATATCAGTATTATGAAAAATAATGGGATAAATATTACGCTCGAACCTTATGTTTTTTTTATGGAGGAGATTGAGCAAAATAATGGAGAATTGATTGTTAATACTTTAGCAAGTGTGAGTCAGTTTCCTATAAAATTGGCCTATGCTATTACCATACATAAATCTCAAGGTATGAGTATTGAAAAGTTGGTTTGTGATATAGATCATATTTTTGAAAATGGACAACTTTATGTGGCATTATCAAGAGCGATCAATCCTGATACTTTAAAAATTTATTTTACCAAGGGTGTAAAATTTGAAAATTATTTTACAAATATTTTAAAATTCGATCCTAGGGTTATCGATTTTTATAAAGATAATGCTTTTTTAGATCTTGAATTTGAAGATAATATTGCTTAATAAAAGGAAATAAAATGAAAAAAATATTTTTTGCGATTTTTTTATTTTTAAATTTAAATGCACAAAGTCTTGAAATATCTAAGTTAAGAACAGATTTATATTCTAAAAGCGGAGCAAATATTCTTAAAAAAGTTGAAATTTCTTTAGATTTTGAAGGAGAAAATTTAAAAGAAAATGAGCTTAAGCTGATTGATTCTATTAATACTGTTATTTCTGGCTTTTTTTACGAGGATTTATTTACTGAGATTGGAAAAGATAATTTTAAAAAAGTTTTGAAAAAATTTATAGAGAAAAAATATAAAATGAATATTAATGAAATTTACATTTTATCTTTAAGCGGAGTTGAAAAATTTGATTTAGAAGAATTTAAAAGGTTTTTACAAAGCACAGAAGCTAAGAAAAAAAATGCGAGTAGTGAAGTCAAAAAAGTTTTAGAAAATTTAAGTGTTCCCGAAGTTCCACAGGTTAAAACTCCAAATAATATCAGCATTCCTAATATACCTGAAGCAAAGCAAATAGGGCAACTTTTTGGCGATGGCAATGAAGATAAAAAAGATGATGGTGAGATCAGTTCTGATTCTCTTAATATCCCTAAGATCAATCCTTCAGAACTTGAGGAAAAAATCAAACAAGATTTGATTAAAAATCCACCAAAAATTTTTCAAGAAAAAAATATAACAAAAACTTCTCCCGAAGAGAATTCTAGTATAGGTTTTGATTTGAAATTGGATAACAATTCTACAAAATAAATTAATATTTTGTAGAAAATCAATATCTCAACGAACTACATCGTAATTTTTTGGAATTTTAAATTCAAAAATTTTAGGATCAATTTTAGGATTTTTGATTTGATTGCTTAAGGTTATTGTTACGTCATTTTCAAATTCATCTTTATAAGAAATAGACTGAATTTTATCTTGGTCTAAAATAAGAGTGTAATCAATCTTTTCATATTTTGCTAAAAGTTTATTTTTTGAAATTTGTTTAGCATTTTTAAAAATTTGATTAAGATTAGGTATGTTATCGAGTTTTGAAAAGATCACTTGTTCTAAATCATGTTCTATGATCGCAACTTGATTTTTATTGATATAAATTTCTTTTTTATTGGGTGTGGTATATTCCCAAAATGCTTTATCTTTGCTTATGATAAAATATCCGCTATAACGAAGCGTTGAATTTTTGGATTTAACCAGTTGAGTGAAATTGCTTGAATAAGTATTAAAATCAAGATCAATAGCCCAAATTTTAACTACAGCAATTAAAAAAAATATAAAAATTTTTTTCATTATTTTCCTTAAAATTTTTTATTAATTCTAGCTAACTTTAATTAAACAATAGCTATAATGATAGCTTGAAATTTTAGCAAAAGGTTTTAAAAATGTTTTTAAATGCTTTAAGGGCCATATTTGGAACAAAAAATGATCGCGAAGTAAAAAAATATTTTAAACGAGTGGCACAGATTAATATGCTTGAGCCTAAATATCAAAATTTAAGCGATGAAGAGCTTAAAGCTGAATTTTTAAAATTTAAAGAGCAAATTATTAAGAGTGAAAAAGAAGAAAATGAAATCTTAAATGATGTTTTTGCTATAGTAAGAGAAGTAGGTAAAAGAACTTTAAATATGCGTCATTTTGATGTGCAATTAATCGGCGGTATGGTTTTGCACGAAGGTAAGATTGCAGAAATGAAAACAGGGGAGGGAAAAACCCTTGTGGCGACTTTACCTGTTGTTTTAAATGCTATGAGTGGAAAAGGCGTTCATGTTGTAACTGTGAATGATTATCTAGCTAAAAGAGATGCAGAGCAAATGAGTGCGATTTATAACTTCTTAGGTTTTAGTGTCGGGGTTGTGCTTTCATCTCAAAATAATGACTTAGAGCATAAAAAAGCTTATGATTGCGATATTACTTATGGGACAAATAATGAATTTGGCTTTGATTATTTGCGTGATAATATGAAATTTTCAAAGGCTGAAAAGGTTCAAAGAGGGCATAATTTTGTAATTGTAGATGAAGTAGATAGTATTTTAATCGATGAAGCAAGAACTCCTTTGATTATTAGTGGGCCTACTAATAGAACTTTAGATGGTTATATAAAAGCCAATGAAGTGGCAAAAAAAATGAAAAGAGGTGAAGCGGTGTTACCTCCTGCCAAGCCTGAAGGTGATTTTGTAGTGGATGAAAAAAATAGAAATATTTTGATCACAGAAGCAGGAATTGCTAAGGCTGAAAAGCTTTTTGGAGTGGAGAATTTATATAGTCTTGACAATGCTATTTTAGCGCATCAGCTCGATCAAGCTTTAAAGGCGCACAATCTTTTTGAAAAAGATATACACTATGTTGTTAGAAATAAAGAAGTTATTATTGTTGATGAATTTACAGGGCGTTTAAGCGAAGGTCGTCGTTTTAGTGAAGGACTTCACCAAGCTTTAGAGGCTAAAGAAAATGTAAAAATTCAAGAAGAAAGCCAAACTCTAGCAGATATTACTTTTCAGAATTATTTTAGAATGTATAATAAACTCGCGGGTATGACAGGAACAGCACAAACTGAAGCTACAGAATTTTCACAAATTTATAATTTGGACGTTATTTCAATTCCAACTAATATTCCCATCAAAAGACAAGATAAGGATGATTTAATTTATAAAACACAAAATGAAAAATTTAAAGCTGTAATTGAAGAAATTAAACAAGCAAATAAAAAAGGACAGCCTGTTCTTGTGGGAACTGCAAGTATAGAAAGAAGTGAAGTTTTTCACAATATGCTTGTAAAAGAAAGAATTCCACACCATGTTTTAAATGCTAAAAATCACGAACAAGAAGCTTTAATCATCCAAGATGCTGGTAAAAAAGGAGCTGTTACCATAGCGACAAATATGGCAGGACGTGGAGTTGATATCAAAATAGATGATGAAGTAAGAGCTTTGGGAGGACTTTATATCATAGGAACTGAAAGGCATGAAAGCCGTCGTATTGATAATCAACTTCGTGGTCGTGCAGGGCGTCAAGGGGATCCAGGGACTAGTCGTTTTTATCTTAGCTTAGAAGATAATTTACTGAGAATTTTTGGTGGAGATCGTATTAAAGGAATTATGGAACGTTTAGGTATAAAAGAAGGCGAACATATTGAATCAAGTATAGTTACAAGAGCGGTCGAAAATGCACAAAAAAAGGTTGAGAGTTTGCATTTTGAAAGCAGAAAACACTTGTTAGAATACGATGATGTTGCTAATGAACAAAGAAAAACAATTTATCGTTATCGCAATGAATTGCTAGATGAAGAGTATGATATAAAAGCGAAAATATCACAAAATATTGCAGAATATTGCGCGAGTGTAATGAGCGAATTTATGCTTGATGAAAGTAATGGGGAAGTTAATTTTAAAACTTTGAAAAATAAAATTTTTGACGAATGTTCTACTGAAATTAAAGAAAGCGATTTTGAAAATCTTAGCATGATTGAAATGCAAGATAAATTAAGTGAAATTTTGGAGCAATCTTATAATCAAAAAATGGAAAAGCTTGATGAAAAAGAATTGCATAATATAGAACGTATTTTATATTTACAAGTTTTAGATAATGCTTGGCGAGATCATTTGTATCAAATGGATATTTTAAAAACAGGTATAGGACTTCGTGGATACAATCAAAAAGATCCTCTTGTTGAGTATAAAAAAGAGAGTTATGATCTTTTTTTAGAACTTGTTAATCGTATCAAATTCGATAGTATTAAATTGCTTTTTAGCGTAAGATTTAACCAAGAAGAAGTAAAAGATTTGGAAAATAAAGCAAACAAAGAGAATGATAAGATGCTCGAAAATTCTACAGAAAAAGGTGTTAGTGAAGATGGATTAGATATTAAAAAAGTTCCTCGTAATGCACCTTGTCCGTGTGGGAGTGGAAAAAAATTTAAAGAATGCCATGGTAAAAGTGGTCCAAAACAAGGAATTTTAGCTTGAATAAAAGTGTTTTAAAATATTTACTTTTCAAATATTTAAGGTTTGATAAAGAGCAGCCCTTTATTAATTTGTCTATGCTTTTAGCTTTTTTAGGAGTATGTGTAGGACTTTGCGTTTTGCTTGTAGCGATGGCTATTATGAATGGTTTTGATAAGGAATTTGAAAAACGTTTTTTTATAATGAATTACCCTATCACTATAATGCCAAAATTTTATGCTCCAGCTAACGATGATTTAGTTAATGAACTTAAAGAAAGATTTCCTAAATTGCTTTTTAGTCCTTATATTAGCACTCAAGTTGTTATAAAAGGAGATAATCGTTTTGAAGGCGGAGCACTTTTTGGTGTAAATTTTAATGATGAAACTAAGATTAATGAAGTGGTGGCTAAAGCTATTAAAGATGAAAATTTAAGCGGTTTTGATATTCTTGTAGGATCAGCCTTGGTAGATGAATATAACTTGCATAAAAACGATATGATCTCTCTTATTTTTTCAAATTTTAATCCTAGCGGTTTTTCTTTAATTCCTCAGACAAAACGCTTTAAAGTTAAAGCACGCTTTGCTTCCGGACTTGCTTTTTATGACAAGGCATATATGTATACAGATGTTAAGGCTTTAAGAAAAGTTCTTGGGGTAAGTGAAAAACAGGGCTATGATGGAATACATGTTTATAGCAATGATGCTTTTAAAGATGTAGAAAAATTAAGAGCATATTTAAAGGATGATTATGCTGTTATAGGGTGGTGGGAACAAAATAAAAATTTCTTTTCAGCCTTAAAGCTTGAAAAACGTGCTCTTTTTATAGTTTTGATGCTTATTATCTTGGTTGCCAGTTTAAATATAGTTAGTTCTCTTTTAATGATAGTAATGAATCGTCGCAGTGAAATTGCTCTTTTATTTGCATTAGGTGCAAGTAAAGCAGAAGTTAAAAAAAGTTTTTTTGCTTTGGGAATGCTAATAGGTGGTAGTGGTATGATAGTGGGTATTTTACTTGCTTTTATTGCTCTATGGCTTTTAGGAAATTTTGATATTATTACTTTACCAGAAGATGTTTATGGTACAAGTAAATTGCCACTTGACTTATCGATTATGGATTTTTCTTTAACAGTGGTTGGAGCTTTAGTTATTATTGCTTTATCATCTTTTTATCCAGCTAAAAAAGCAACTCAAATCAATGTTTTAGATACTTTGAGAAATGAATAGATTTTTATAAAAAGAATTGAGTTTATCTAGAAATATTAGAATATAAAAAACCAAAATTAAGGAGATGTTATGCCCTTTGTTAATATTAGAATCACAAAAGAAAAAGGTGAACCGACACTTAAACAAAAACAAGAATTAATTGAAGGTGTTACAGATTTACTTGCTAAGGTTTTAAATAAAAATAAGGCTTCCACTGTTGTAATTATTGATGAGATTGAAACAGATAATTATGGCTTAGGTGGAAAAACTATCACCGAAGCAAGAAAAGAGCAGGGTAAAAATTAGATTTGCTATATATAAAACCGCTTTTCAAATCAAAGTCATATTTTTTGACTTTGATTTCTAATGCAAAATTTTAACTTATTTTCTACTTTCAAAAGCTTTGATAATATCTGTTTTATATTGATAAATATCTTCCAATTTTTCTATATTTACATTTGTTCCATCTGGAAAACCAATAGACTTTTTAGAGCTGTATTAAAATATAATCGACATATCCACTCAGTAACTTTACCTTAATACAAAATACCAAAATAACTTAAAGTATCTTTATAATTTATATCTTCAAGATTAGCTCCAGCACTCGCAAGTATTGATTTTACTATATAGAAACCTTGTAATTCTTCTTCTGTTGTTACATGTTACAATATCTCTACTTTCATTAATCTGCTCATTATCTTCATCATCATTGATGGCTTGGAGATTATTTTTTATATTTGTGATTTTTTATCATAAACCAAATCATTAATAATTTCTTGTAAAAGATTTTTTAATATAATTTTAAATTCTTCTAAAACAGCACTAGCTATTCTTTTTTCTGTCATTTGTTTGGCAAAAAAACTTATAAATTCATCACTTGAATTTTCTATTTCGCTTTTAAAGATATTTTGTATAGCTCTATAGTATTTTTTATGGTAAAAAACAAGCGATGGAACAAAACTTGCTACAAATCATCCATTTTAGAAAGTGGAGCTACTTACACACAAACTACAAGTGCAAATAAAGATAGTCAATTCATAGAAAGCAAACAATTTTAAGTGATAGAAATTGCAAGGCTTTTTAATATCCCACCTCACCAAATTAGGCGATCTTTCAAGAGTGACTTTTTCAAATATCGAGCAACAAGAAACCAATTATATGGTGCAAACCATCACTCCTTTAACCATTAAAATAGAACAAGCCTTAAATCGTTTTTTATTAAGCAAAGAAGAATGAGGCAGATTTTATTTTAAATTTAACATCAACGCCATTTTAAGAGTTGATAGCTCTTCAAGATGGGAAAGTTATACCAAAGCTTTGAGTAATGGTGTGATGAGTATAAATGAAGTAAGAGCCTTAGAAGAAATGTGAACCCAATCAACAATGGAAACGATCATCTTATACCGCTAAATCTTATCAAAATAGATCAAAAAGACACTCAAAAGGAAAAAAGATAATGTTTAAGGTAGAAGGCTTAAATGAATCAATGCAAGGTTTAGTAAATATCAATATAAAAAAGCTTTATCCAATATTCTTAAAGAAAAATATATTAGCGTTTTTTTAGTTATGATTTTTTTAAATATTATAAAAAGCAATTTAATTATGCAAATGATTGAAATCACTATAATAAATATAATAATAAAATAAAGTGTTTCTAGATTAATCCCAATTTTTTCAGAATAACTTTTTAAATTTAAAAAAGCAGCACCACACGCTAAATCAATAATTATAATTAGTACTAATAATAGGGTAATTTTCAATATTCTTGTTAAAATATAATTTTTATTTCCCACATAACTTCACCCTTTAAACTCTTTATTTATTAAAAATAAATCATCTTATGTGAAAATTGGTGCGGTTAGCGAGATTTGAATAATATCTATTTAAATATTATAAAACAATATTTTAATTTTTATAAATTAATTAAAGTCAATAAATAGGTCAATAGATTTTTAAAAATAAAAGCAATAATTTTTCTAAAATTAAAATCCGATTAA
Source organism: Campylobacter estrildidarum (assembly GCF_005406205.1). Taxonomy (GTDB): domain Bacteria; phylum Campylobacterota; class Campylobacteria; order Campylobacterales; family Campylobacteraceae; genus Campylobacter_D; species Campylobacter_D estrildidarum. The sequence continues at coordinate 24,240 of NZ_NXLZ01000008.1, read as the reverse complement.
AATAAGTATGTTTTTTATTGCTTAAAATCCGATGAAAAACAATAGCTTAAATTATTAAAATCCGATGAAATTAAGTAGGATAAATTTTATCAGTTAGCTTTTGCAAATAGATTTTTAGAAAAAAGCTATCAAAGTATTTTTTAAACTTTAGTTTCTTAGTAAGAGCAATAAGTGTTCCATAAATAAATAAATTTTTATTTTGGATTAATATTTTTATTAGTTTTTTTATTTTAAAATTATCGATCTAAGAAGAACTTTATTAAGCTACCTTTCAACTTATCAAAGAATATAAAATGTTTAACAAAGATGATATTATTAATAATGCAATTCCAGTAAAAACTTTTGCAACTAATATAGGTTTGTATGATAATTTTTACAGAAATGTAAATGATATTAGAAGTGGTTTCAAAATTAAACAGGTAGGGAACAATTATTTTGTTTTACTACCTGAATGGTTTGTTAAATTATTAGAGATTAACTACGATTGCTATGTAATAAAACCTTATGAAAGTTTTAATTATGAATTTAAAGTAAAGATTACCAAAAAAACCGAAATAGGATTTTATAAAAAATGATAATTTATAAGCTTTGTAAGTGTGGAAAAAAAATAGAAACTCATTTAAGAAAATGTAAAGATTGTGATAAAACTTATAAGATGATTACAAATAAAAATTATGATTTATTTAAAAGAAATAAAGAGAGTGCAAAATTTTATAATAGTTCAGAGTGGAGAAAGTTAAGAACAATTTTTATAAATAAAAATCCTTTTTGTTTCAATTGTGGAAAACTTGCTAAGATTGTAGATCATATCATTCCAATTAAGCAGGGTGGCGATAGGTTAAATCAAGACAATCTTCAAAGTCTATGTATAAAATGTCATAATGAAAAAACTAAAAAAGAGCTTAAGGGGTAGGGGTGTAAATCTCTATGAAGTCAAAAAAAATACACCGAAACGGCAGACTTGAAAAAATGTGAGCTAAATTTTTACACTACGTTATACTTAACTAACAAATTAACTAATGAAAATTTTATCCAACCCTTGCAAAATCTTTATTTTTTACCAATAGTTTTTTTAAAAAATTCAAAAAAAGCTTAATTTTTTATTTCTATTTGACTAACACACATTTTAACGCCTCAAACTTTTTTTAAAATTCAAATAAAAAAGGTTTAAAATGCTAAAAGAATTTTTAAATATTGATGAGGTTTTACAAATACTCAATATTAAATCCAAAGAATATTTAAGTCGTTATTTAAAGAAAAATGGTGTTAAGGTTTTTAAAGGAAAAGCTAAACCTTACCCAAAAGATGAGATTTTAAGACTAGCTAAAAAAAGACAAGAAGAAAATCATCATAATTCTAAACAAAACAAGGTGATTTTATATATTGATGATAATACTATCAAAGAAAAATCAAAGCAAACTAAAAAAGCACAGGAACAAACCACACCTCAAAAAGAACTAAATTTAAGTGACATTGAGCAGGAATTAACGCAAAAAACTATTAATGAATTAGAAAATTTGGGAATTTATGATCCTTTGGAAAATGACATCATCAAGGTTTATGCTAAAAATCTTATTTTGTTTGAATGCTCTAGTAAAGAGATAGAAAATAAAGGTTTTTATGTTACAAGCGATAAAGGAACACCTATAATTTCACCCGAATTTACCGCTTTTAATTCTTTAACAAAAAACATTATAGGATTAGCAAAAAATTTGGGAATTGGAGCACCAAATAGAGTAAGAGTAAATCCAAAAGAAAACAAACAAAATTCAACCTTTGATATTCTTTTAAACGAGACGGAAAATGAATGAAATCAAATTAAGATCAAGAGAAAACATATTAGAATACGCAAAAAAATACATAAAAATAAAAAATAATGAATTTCAAAACTCACCCTTTTATATCGATGAAAAAACCGCACTAAACGCCGTTTTATTTATCTCACTTTTAAAACATACCGATGGAGATCTTGCAGGTAAACCTTTTCAACTTTTAGATTTTCAAATCGAATTTATCATAGATATTATCGCTACTTATTCTAAAGAGAAAAAAGCAAGGCGTTATTCTTATGCTTTGCTTTTTATACCACGTAAAAATGGTAAAACAGAACTTATAGGTGCTATTTTACTTTACTTTCTTTTTATAGATAAAGAAAAAGGTAAAAAAATATATTGTGCAGCAAATGAAACCGAACAAGCAAAATTAGTTTTTAACGCTGCCTCTTCTATGGTCAGTCAAGAAAAAGAACTTAATGAAATTTGCTATCAATACAAAACCTATAGAGAAATACGCAAAAAAAATGCCAAATTTGAAGATTTTATCAAGGTATTAACTGCATCAAGTGAGACAAAGGACGGCTTAAGACCCTATGTTTTTATTTATGATGAGCTTCATGCTGCAAAGGATGGAAGTTTATATAAAGTTTTAGAAGAAGGCACAGCAAGTAGATCTAATTCGCTTTGCATAGTCATTTCAACTGCGGGTTATAATCAAAACGGAGAAATGAAAAAACAATACGATTATTGTAAAAAAGTCCAAAGTGGGATTATAAACGATCCTTCAACTTATGCCAAAATTTATGAACCTGATAAAAATGATAATTGGCAAGATGAGAAAACCTGGATAAAGGTAAATCCCGCTTTGGGCTATGGAGTAAAAATTGAAAAATTAAGAGAATATTTTGAAAAAGCCAAAAATAACGCAGAAGATGAGGTAAGTTTTAAAACAAAACATTTAAATATCTGGACTTCAAATGCAGGAGCTTTTGTCAAAGATGATGATTTTATAAAATGCAATTTAGGAGATCTTGATTTAAGCAAAGATGTTTATTTAGGAATAGATCTTTCAGCAACCACTGACTTAACCGCTCTTGCTATGATTTGTGAGGTGAATAAAATTTTACACATAGATTTTAAATTTTACGCTCCAGAACTTAGTGCAAGAGAACGAAGTAGAAGAGATAAAGTCCATTATTTAGAATGGGCAAGACAAGGATTTTTAACCCTAACACCAGGCAATAGTGTCGATTATGATTATTTGATTGAGGATATTATAGCTTTAAATAAAACACTTAAAATCAAAATGATAGGTTATGATCCATGGAATTCTCACGAGGTAGCCAAAAAACTAGCCGAAGAAAATCTAGAATGTGTTCAAATAAGACAAGGTTTTGCTACCATTAGTGAACCTTTAAAAGAGTATCAAATCAGAGTTTTAAAACAAACTTTAAATCATAATGCAAACCCCATTTTAAGATGGTGTAACTCAAATTTAGTTGTAGATAAAGACGCAAGAGAAAACATAAAACCTGATAAGAAAAGATCGAGTGAAAGAATAGACGCAATTTCAGCTCTAGTAACTGCAATCGCCACTAAAAACAGCATAGAAAAACCAAAATCAAGCGTTTATGAAACAAGAGGTATAAGGTTTTTGTAACACGCACTTTAACGCCTCAAACTTTTTTTAAAATATGTAAAAAAGTAAAAGGTTTTTTACATGTTTGATAAATTAAGATCATTATTTTTAAAAAAACAAAAAAGAAGCGATGAGCTTGTAAATGGAATTGATTTTTTATTGAATGACAAAATAAAAGCCGAGGAGCTTTCAGCAGTCATTGCTGCGATTTCAAATATAAGCGAAACCATAGCAAGTCTTCCTTTAAATTTATATCAAAAAACAAGCGATGGATCAAAACTTGCTACAAATCACCCCTTGTTTCATCTTATAAAAATAGCACCAAATGAAAAAATGACACCTTTTACACTTTTTGAAGCCTTTATGGTGCAAATGCTGATTTATGGAAATGGCTTTTTATATCCACTTAGAAAAAGAAACGGACAAATTCACTCTATAGAGCTTTTAGAACACAAAGACATAAACCTTTTTAAACAAAATGGAAAGTATTATTATCAAGCTTATTCTAATAATAAAAGTATAGTGTTAAATTACGATGAGGTTGTTAATGTTCCTTATCATACAAAAGATGGTGTTTTAGGTATAGCACCACTCAGAAAAAGCAAAAATACCGCCGAACTCGCATCAGCCATAGAGCAACACGGCTTAAGTTTTTTTAAAAATGGAAGTTTTACAAGTGGGGTGATTTCCATCCCAACAGAATTAAGTGATGAAGCTTATCAAAGACTAAAAACCTCATTTAAAGAAAATTACAATCAAAAAAAGGCTTACAATATATCTATTTTAGAAAGCGGAGCTACTTACGCACAAACTACAAGTGCAAATAAAGATAGTCAATTCATAGAAAGCAAACAATTTCAAGTGATAGAAATTGCAAGGCTTTTTAATATCCCACCTCACAAATTAGGAGATCTTTCAAGAGCAACTTTTTCAAATATCGAGCAACAAGAAACCAATTATATGGTGCAAACCATCACTCCTTTAACCACTAAAATAGAACAAGCCTTAAATCGTTTTTTATTAAGCAAAGAAGAATGGGGTAGATTTTATTTTAAATTCAATATCAATGCCATTTTAAGAGCTGATAGTTCTTCAAGATGGGAAAGTTACACCAAAGCTTTAAGTAATGGTGTGATGAGTATAAATGAAGTAAGAGCCTTAGAGGAAATGAACCCAATCGACAATGGAAATGATCATCTTATACCGCTAAATCTTATCAAAATAGATCAAAAAGACACTCAAAAGGAAAAAGATAATGCTTAAGGTAGAAGGTTTAAATGAATTAATGCAAGGTTTAGCAAATATAAATAAAAAAGCTTTACCCAATGCTGCTAAAAAATCCGCTTTAGAAGTTGCAAAAGAAATCACCAAAGAATATAAACGCAATATCCCAAAAGATACAGGACTTTTAAAACAAAGTGTAAAAGCAGTTCCAAGCTATACTTTACAAAAAGGTGTCTATCGTGCCGCTTCGGTTGTTTTTAGAATGAAAAAAGTATCTCAAAAACGTTATGAAAAATTAGCAAAAAAGAAAAAATGGATACAAAAAAAGAAAAATGATAAAAAACAAAGAATAGATTATTTCGCAAGTGCTTATTATGCTAGGTTTATAGAATATGGATTTTACCATAAAGGTGGGATAAAAAAGAGCCAAAAAGGTAAAACCAATACAAGTGGTAAAACAACCTTTGTAGAAGGAACTTACACTATGCAAAATGCAAGAGATAAAGTAGATCCAAAAGCAGATAAGCTTGTAGAGATTAAATTAGATGTTGAATTAAATAAATTAGGTTTTTAAGATGCAAGATTTTTTAAGTCATTTTTTAAAAGAATTAAAAGACTTTTTAGATATTGAAATATATCCTATTTCCAGAGCTAAAGATAAATTAGAAAAGGCATTTTTAATCTATGAAATAAGCAATGAAGAATTAAATTTAAGCATAGATGATAGGATTTTAAACAAAGAATTAGAAATTAATTTAACCCTTTATACTCCAAAATACAAAGAATTAAGAGAATTAAAACACAAAATAGAAATCTTTGTTTTAAAATTTCAAAAAAAACCGATTGAAATATTATTTAACACAGAAGATAAAGACGAGGAAAGCGGATTTTATAGTAGTGATGTTTTTCTTACTTATTATTTATAGAGATTATAACAAAATTATTTTATAAAAGGTTTTATAGATTTTGAAATTTCATCTAAAACTAAGCTTTTTTCGTAGTAATATAAAAAAGGTTCAACCCAAGCGGGAATTTCTTTATCATCCTTCCAATTTGTAGAAATTCCACTATAGCTTACTTTTGCTATATCTGCAAATGTTTTTCTTGTTAAACCTAATTGTTTGATTTTTTTATCAAATTCTAATCTTGTCATTTAATACCTTTTATGTTATTTATATAAAAATAATAACATATTTTTAGTAAATAACATAAAATATACTTGACTTTTTTAGTAAAATACTATATAATTATATTAAGTTTTTAGTAGATAACTAAAAACAAATCAAAAAGAAAGGAGTAAAAGATGAAAAAGCTAAGATTACTCGCACTAATCTTACAAACAATATTTTATATTGTAGCTTTACTAAAGCTTTTAACAAGCTAAAGTAACCCCCAGTGCGAGGGGGTTTTCATCTTTGAAACTATTATACCATAAAAGGATTAAAAATGAATTTCGATTTTTTGCTTATTATCATTTTGGCTGCTTGGGTAGGAGTGTGTGAGATACGCATTAATAAACTTGAGAAAAGGATAAAAAATGAGTAGCTTAATTATTAATAGTAAAACACGCTAACACGCACTTTAACGCCTCAAACTTTTTATAAAATCTCCTTATATTTATTTATAAGGAGAAAAATATGTCAAAAGACAAAATCGTTACAGACGCCCCAGACGTGCAGGGACTTAGAATTTTAGTTTTATCTCGTGCAATGGAAGCTGCAGACAAAGAACCTATTCAAGCAGGATTTCTAACAAGCATTTCAGGACTTAAAGGCGGAACAAGAGAAAGTCAAAAGCTAAGCCCTATAAATGATAGAGACTATGAAGAGATTAATTCAGTAGGTAAAAAAACTTCAGCCACCATCAATTTAAATTTACTTTATAAATTTGTAAAAGATGGCAAAGTTGAAAGTTATGAAGGGGTGCATTATCTTGAAAAAGCCTTTGAAGATAACGAAGAAGTATTTATTATAGTTGAGGTCAATGATGAGAGAAAAACTACGCTTAAAATAAAAATGAAACTCACAGGTTTTGAACTTCAAAGCGAAGCAAATAACAAATTCAGTGCAAATATTACCGCTGAAAAAATCGGTGAAGCAAAAGATATCACGCCTTTTAGATTTGAAGAAGGTGAAGAGGTAGAACACACTACAAAAGCTTTAAAAGTAGGAGATGTTTTGGAGGATAAAAAAGGCAAAATAGTTTATTATTATATCAAAGAAAGCACACTAACTAAACCTGAAATAAACGATAAAAGATTGGTTTATGTTTTTGATGCTATTCGCGGAGTTGTACCAAATCCTAGCACACAAACTTTTAATGAAAAAGAAGAGTTTGTTACAACAAAAGAAGCAGAAGCTAAATGGCAAAAAGAAAGCGATGCTATCCATGAGACTAAGAATGAACCTATAAAAGATCAAACCTATGAAGATAAAAAAGGTAAAACGATTTATTTTTATCCAAATCCTTTAAGTCTTACCTATCCAGCTAATGGCGACACGCGTAAAAAATACACCATAGATGCAACCTCAGGCGTAGCCAGTGAAGCAGAAGAGCAAAGCTTTTTAAACAATACCTTTACTACCACATCAAAACAAAAGGTTAAAAAATGAAATTCAATGACTTTTTAAAACAACACTCTTTAGGAGAAAAAGAAATTTCAATTGAAGGCATAGATGAAAAATTTAAAATCCGTCAGCTTTCTATGGTAGAGCAATTAGAGATTATGGAAAAAAATAAAATCGAATTGCAAGATCAAAATCAAGAAAAAAATCAAGAAATAAGCCTTGATCTTATCAAGAAAAATTCTAATTTTAGAAAAGATATTATACTCACCGCTTTGCTTGATCCAAAGGTAGATAAAAAAATTATCGACAATCTAAATCAAGAGGGCTTAAAAGTTTTTGCACAACTTGCAGATGAGATTTTAAAATTCACAAATGAAGCACCAAAGCAAGAGAGCAAGGACGATTAAAATATCGCCTCGCCCTTGCTCTTGGGCGTAGCGTGGGCGAATTAGAAAGAACCATCACACAAGCTGAATTTAATGAGTGGATGTATTTTTTCAGCCATGAACCCTTAGCAAGTGAAAAAAATGAAATTCAAATGAATATTTTGCTGAGTATGTTAGCTTCATTTATGGGTGTTAAATGCAATCAAGATGAATTTTTACTAAGCACTCATTTAAAATCAGAACATACCCAGCAAAATAACAAAGAGAATTTAGACATTAAAAAACTTCAAGAAGATGTTTTGAAATTTTTAGGATAAAAAATGATTGATTTCTATATTAAATTCTTTTTCATTAGGATAATCTTGCAAGATTTGTTTAAATTGTTTTGTGAAATCTTTGTTAAAAAAATTATTTTGCACCGCAAATTCCAAACAGGACGCACTCATAAGAACGCTTTTTGTTTGTTTTGTTTTTGCAAATTCATTTACCGCATTTTTAAACTTATAAAGTTCATCTTTGTATTTTTCATATTCTTCATTAAAAGCTTGGATTTTAAAAAGTCTTTTACTTTTTTTTCGCATAAGAAAAAAGACAAACAGCAAAAATACAAAACCACAAAAACTAAGGGGTGTATAACTATAAAACATATTTTTCAAACTCCTTTTATAAATTCTAACAAAACCAAACTAAAGGAAGTATAAATGGCAAAGAATGTTAAAGTCGGTATTAGTGTAGATACAAATGAAGGCGTTGTTAGTGTTCAAAAACTCAATAAAGGTTTTAGTGGATTAAACCAAACAACACAAAACACAAGAAAATATTTAAAACAAACAGAACAAAGCTTTTTAGGTCTTTCAAAAAGTATTTTAGACATGAATGCACATTTAGTTCAAGCTTATCAAGGTTATAAAAATTTATTTTTAGATATAAAAGATTTTGGAAGTTCTTTTATTGATGCGAGTAAATCCTTTGAAACAGCAAAAACACAACTCGCTTTCATTACAGCAACCACACACGCAAACGTAGATGCTACAGGCAAAGCGATTTCACAACTTCAAAAATGGCAAGCCGCTACAAAAAGCAGTGAACAAACCTTTAAAGAATTTAACGATTTGCACACTAAAACGGGCTATTCTTTGCAAGATTTAGCAAGTATGTTTCAATCCTTCGCCTCCACAGCTATGAATAATATGAATTTTGATGAAGCTAAAAAAGCTTTTGAAAGTATTTTGATAGCAACTTCAAATACTTCCATGAGCACAGAGCAACTTTCAATGACTATAGATAGCTTAGGAGCGGGTGTATTTAGTGCAAGTGGAGATTTAAGACGTTTTGCTGAAAGCTTAGGAATTACCAACGAGGCAATGGCTGAGGCAAAGAAAAATGGAAAACTTTATGATCTTTTCATAGAAAAAACAAAAGAACTCACAAAATATACAGATTACACCACCCAAACCTATGAAAAGCAAATGCAAAAATTTGAAGCCAATATCCAAATGTTACAGGCTGAACTATCAAAACCTATTTTTGATGCTCTTAAAAACTCACTCATTGATATAAATACTTATATCAAAGATAATGAGAAAGAGATAAAAGATTTAATGAAAACATTAAGCAATATTACTCCTATAATAGTAAATTTAGGATTGGCTTTTGCGGGATTAAAAATAATTAATATTTTAACTAAAGGATATTATGATTTTAAATTAGCAATTATAGAAAGCACAAATGCACTTTATAAACAAAGAGTTCAAATGCTTTCTAATACTCAAAGCATTACCGAAATTAATAAAAAAACTTTACTTTTAGGCGAAGGCTTTAAAAGATTAGGAAATCTTACAAAAGGTGCCATACCATTAATCTTAATAGACAGGCTTTTAAATATAGAAAGTTCTTTAGATAAAGCTTATGAAAAAACCGATAAATTAGATTCTGCCTTTAAAAGAAAAGTAGATTTTATGGATAAAGATGAGTTAAAAAAATATAGAGATGATCTTGAAAAAGAGATTGATAATATTAATAAAATAGGACAAGGAAATAATGTATTTGGTAATTTTTTAGATGAGTATACTTTTAAATTTTTAGGAGATGCCCATCGAGCATTTGCCAAGAGTGTTTCAAGTTTTTACGATGAAATAGGTCTTAAAAGAGAAAAAAGCTTAAGTAGTATTGTAGCAGAAGGAAATGCTTTACAGAAATTAGCATTGATTAATGAAAAAATCAAAGAAACTGAAAAAAATGATTTTAAATTACAAAATATAGAAAAATTAAATAAAGAATTAAGCGATGCTGTTTCTTTGGTTTCATCATTAAAAGTGCCAGAATTTGAAAGTGATAAAATAGAAAAAACAAGCAAAGCAATTGCCGATCTTAATCAAAAATTGCTTAGCCTTGTTAGCATGGAAGGTTGGGAAAATAATAACGCTTTAGTTGAACAGGTAAATATTATTTCAAATGCGTTAGCAAATGCCAATGCTTATGAAGAAGCAAATAAGAGATTGGAAGCAGAGAAAAAAGCAGAAGAGGCTAAAAGAGAGTATATAGAACGTCTCAAAGAACAAAACGAAGCCTTAAAAGAAATTTCACAAATTGGAATGAGTGAATATGATAAAAAATTAAGTGAAATCAATGAAAAATTAAAAGAATGGAAAAAATTAGGACTAGATAAAAATAAAATCAAACAAGCAGAAGAAAGCCTAAAAATCAAACTCGATTTAGATCAATCCAATAAGGATTTTAACGAAACAAAAAACTTAATGTTAGAATACTATGAAAGCATAGGAAACAAACAAGAAGCTTGGGCTTTAAAAGAAATTGATTTGCGTGAAAAATATTCTCAGCTTTTAAGTGAAAATCTTATTAAAGAAGAAGATTTTGAAAAGATGGTTAAAGCTAGCAAAGAAAGTTATTTGCAAATCAACAAAGATGCTAAAAATGCAATGGATGATACAAGGGTATATTATGAAAAAATGATTGCAAATATGCAAAAAACCATAGAAAGCAGTTTTTTTGATTTTATTAATGGAAAGATTAAAGATTTAAAGGATTTATTTAAGGATTTAGGAAAAACGATTTTACAAGATTTTCTAAGCCCTTATATTTCTTCTCTTAGCGGGTTTTTATCCAAAGCTGGAGCTGGTGTTTTAGGTGGTCTTATGCCAAGTTTTGCAGGAGCATCCACTACTACACACAAAAGCAATGTTTTAAACTCTGTTGTAGATTTTGCAAAAGATCAAGGCTTAAGTTTAAATAATGATGGTAAATATCAAGGTGTGGTTAATGGTGTTGAGGTAGTTATGGATAAAACAGGCACTATAGAAAAAGGAAATAGTGCTTTTAACGACGTAGTTAATATTATAGATAATGCAAATAAATTAGAAGGCATTGTAAGCGGAGATTGGATAGATAAAGCAAACGCTACTTATGATAAAGTAATGGATTGGTTTGGGGGCAGTGAAAATGCAAACTTTAGTGATGCTTTAAATGCGGATGGTTTTAGCGACTTTTTAGGGTCAAGTGACATAAGCACAACAATTGAAAGTTCAAGTTCAAATGTAATAGATAGTATAGGAAATGGTTTTAATTCTTTGTTTGAAAACTTACAAAGTTATATAAATTCAATCGGAACTTTTGGAAGCAATCTTTTAGCAAATTCATCGGCTTACCTTGCAAATTTAATCGGATTAGGTGGAAATTTTAGTGCCGGTGCATCTTTAGCAGGGATGGGCTTAAGTGGTGCTAATGGTGTCTTTTCTTTTGGTTTAAGTGGTGGACTTGGATATGCGGGTGGTTTGGTTGCTAATGCTGCTATGGGTGGGCTTTTAGGTTATGGTATAGGAAGTTTAGGCGATTGGCTTTTTAAGGCAGATACTCATGCAGGAACAGGCGGTGCGATTGGTGGAGCGTTAGGCTCTTTAATCTTACCTGGTATTGGAACTATAGTAGGCGGTCTTTTAGGATCGGTAATTGGCGGTATTTTTGGAAAAACCAAAGTAACAGGAAGCGGTTTGCAACTTTGGGGGAATTTAAATGGGGGTAATTATTTAAGTAGTAGTGATTTAAGTTCTTATGTGGATTATCAAAAGAAAGGTTGGTTTTCTAAAAAAGATTGGAGTGAATATCAAAGCATTAATAATGAACAATTAAAAAAATTAAATCTTTACTTATCTAATCAATTTTCGGTTTTAGAAAAATTAAACGTAAGTATTGATAAATTTAATATTAATGCAGGCAAATACTCTGGAAATTCTTTAATAGATACTGCCATTCCAAACGCAATGCTAAGCGCATTTTTAAATATAAGTGATCCTTCTAAAATCGCAGAACAAATCAGTTCTATTTATGAGAAGGCAAAGGAAAATAATATAAGCTATGCTGAGCAGCTAGGAAATCAATTTACAACTTTCATTAATCTACAATCTAGTATTTTAAATCAAATGTATAAGGGTGATCCGGTAAAGGTGGCCAAACAAAATTTAGAAGATTTAACCTTTACACTTAAAACACTTATGAGAAATATAGATGGAGGATTTGAACGTTTCGGATTGAGCGAGGATAATTTTACGAGCATAACCCAGATTTCAGTCGATAAATTAAATGAAGCTTTTAATGATAGTCTTAGAGATAATTTCACACCTGAGAATTTAGATCTTTGGCAAAACTTAATACAAATTTTTAATCAAGCACAAGAAGGAATCGAAAATCTATATAATACTATAATTCAAAAAACAAGCCAAATCATGCAAATAAGCCAGAATTTCGCAAATGCGAATAATTTACAAGGAAACATTTTTGCAATTAATGATCTTATTAATCAATATGCAGTGGTTATGAATAAACTTTCAGATGATCTAAGTTCCAAAGAAAAAGAAATGTTAAGCGATATTTTTAGTGCTAATGATAAATTATTACAAGGTGGTTTTAATGCTTTAAATGATTTTTTAAGCACTGGAAATACTGAAGTAAGACAGCAATTAATTCAAATTTTGACTCAATTTAAGCAAAGTATTGATGCTCAAGGAGGTTTAATTTTTTCAAGCGAACATTTAAGCAAACTAGCTGAGGTAGATAAACTTATCGCAGCTTATGAAAAAAAAGATGAGAATTCAAAAGAATATGCACAGGTAAAACTTAACGAAAACAATACTTTATTGCAAACTTTAAATTCGCAACAAAGCATTTTAAGTTCTTTAGGAAATTTTAGCACCAATCTTATAAATCAAACCATAGGAACAAGCGAAAGCATCAGTAAAAACTATGATAAATATTTAAAAGAAGCACAAAAAGCTTATAAAGATAAAAATTTTAGTTCTTCAGTCTTTAGTGCATTACAAAATGCTGCTACTTCAAAGGCTAATGAAATCAAAAGTTCTGCTAGTGATTATGCCTCTTATCAGCTTGAAATGTTAAAAATGGCAAATGAAATGAAAGATTTAGGAGGAGAAGCTGATCTTAATTCTATACAAGATGAGATTAAAAAAATTACTGAAGAAAATGAAAAACTACAAGAGAAATTGCAAGAAACTATAAAAGATACAAGCTCAATGTCCTTAGAAGAATTAAAAACTTATAGGGAAACTTTAATCAACGAAAGTCAAAAAGAAATCGACGCTATGATTAAATATCTAGGAACAAATTCACCTATAGCAAAATATTTAGAAAATATGTTAAAAGAAATTAAAAATGGAACTAAGCTAAGTGATGCGGCATTAAAAAATCTAACCTATGCGATTTTACAATACCAAAATAATTACAATGGAGCAAATAAAGATCTAAATACTGCTTTAAGCAACACTAGAGCTTTTGCAGATGGAGGCATAGTTACACGTCCGACAAATGCTTTAATAGGAGAGAATGGCTATCCAGAAGCAGTTATTCCTTTAAAAAATGGAAAAGGTGTAAAAATAGATACAAGTGGAGTTTTTGACAAAATAGGAAATGCCTTTGAAAAAGCTATAGAAAAAGGTTTTGAAGGTTTAAAAGAAAAATTAGATTTAATCATTTCAAAAACAGATAATGTCAATAAAAGCGTTCAAAGATCTAATATGGATTTAAGCATTTTAACCAAGCAAACAAGAGAAATAGCAGAAAATATCTAAAAGGAAAAAATATGACTATAGTAAAACCCTTAGAATTTGAAGTCTTGCAAAATTCAGCAACTAAAGATGAAACGCCTTTATGGGTTAAAGAAAAAACGTATAAGAGTGATGAAAAAGTTCAATTTAAAGGCTTTATTTGGGTAAGTGCAAGTGATGAAGATACACACGAAGAACCAGATGTTTATTTTGATAAATGGGTAAAATTTGCTCCTGTAAATGAAAATGCTTTTTTTGATGATGAGGTAAATACACAAACCAAATGTGATAAAGCTTGGAGTATTCAATTGAAAATAGATGGCGTTTTTGACACCTTAGCTTTTTTAAATTTAAATGTTTCAAAAATAAAAATTCAAACAATAGACAAAAAAATAATCTATGAAAAATCAATGTATTATAAAAAAACAAAAACATGGTGGGAATATTTTTTTGGAAAATTTAAGGTCAATAAAGAAGATTTTGTTTTTTTACCTTATCCGATCAATAGTGAAATTTTGATTAGTTTTAAACCTGCAAAAACAGGGTGCGATGTAGGGCATATTTTAATAGGAAAAAAAGAATTTGCAGGGATTACAATTTATCCAGCAAGCAGCACTTATTTAAACTACTCAAAAACTTCAACGAACGAATGGGGTATCACTAACGTTGTTTCAGGAAAGAAAGCAAAATATTTAGAATTTGTTGTAGCTATACAAAAAAAGGATTTTGATTATTATGATGAGCTAATATCTGAAATCTATAACGTTAAAGCTTTATTTATAGGTGATGAAAGTGAATTGGGCTTTAAAAAACTTACTACATTTGGCATTTTAAAGGATTACTCCGCACCTTTAGAAGTTGAAGATTATATTCAATATAAATTAAATGTTCAAGGATTAATTTAATCAAAAAAACTCAAAAAAACTTCTAACACGCACTTTAACGCCTCAAACTTTTTTTAAAATTTCTAAAATCTATAAAAATAAGGATTTTAGAATGAATTTTATTAGAGCTGATGCTGCAAGATTAAGAAACATAAGCGAAGAAAATAACACTTTAAGTTTTGTTATGGTTTCTAATTCTAACGCTTGTAAGCGTTTTGATTGGGAATTAGGAGATTACATAGAAGAATTAGACGTCAAAGGGGCAAAATTTGAAGGACTAAAAACTCTTTTTAAAGATCATAATCCTAGCGTAGATAATGCTATTGCTAGAATTGAAAATATAAGGATAGAAAATGATGAGCTTGTTTGTGATTGTGTATTTGCTAAAGATGAAAAAAGCCAAGAAATCTTTAAAAAATATCAAGATGGAATCTTAAGCGATGTATCGATTGGATATCGCATTTTAAAACACAATATCGATAAACAAAGCACACCCAAAAGAGTTGTTGTAACCGAATTTGATATTTTTGAGCTTAGTGCAGTTTGGAAAGGTGCGGACAAAAACGCTAAAAAACGTTTTGAAGAGGATAACGAAAAAAGAAAAATTAAAGCTTTAACAGAAGCAAGAGAAAGAGAAATAGAACTTTTAAGAAAATCAATTTTTTAAGGAGAAAAAAAATGCAAAAATTAAGACAAGAAATTGGAAACATTCATGAACAAATGGTGGCTTTATCTAATTTAGCCAAAAATGAGCAAAGAAGCTTTAGTGCTGAAGAAAATGTCAAATATGAATCTTTAGTTAAGGATTTTGAAGAAAAAAGAAACGAGCTTTCAAGATTGGAGGCTGAAGCTGAAAGAGAAAAGTATTTAAATCAAGTCATTAGTCCAATTTTAACAGAAAATCCACAAGATCAAAGACAAGCAAATGAAGAAGAATATATGCGTTCTTTTGTAAATTATCTAAGAAATGGTCTTATAGATCAAAATTTACAAAGAGATGTTCTTAATGAGACTACCGCAGAAAAAGGTGGGGTTTTAGTTCCTACTATTTTACAAAGCAAGATCAGAGAAAAACTTACAGATTTAAGTGTGATTAGAAAAATAGCAACCATACAAAAAAGCTCAAGCAATCAAACTATACCTGTATTTGATGGAATGGGTGATTTTTCTTGGATTGATGAAATGGCAACTTTTAACGAAGTATCAGCAAACTTTACAAAGTTAAGTATAGGAGCTTATAAACTCGGAGGGATTATTAAGATTAGCGAAGAACTTCTAAGTGATAATATTTTAAACCTTGAAAGTTTTATAGTTAGAAAAGCTGCCGAAAAGATATCTAAGGCCGAAGAAGACGCCTTTATAAGAGGAGATGGAGACAAAAAACCAACTGGTTTGATCAATGCTAAAAAAGAATTTAAATTAGTCTCCAACTCAGGAATTACAAGTAATGATTTAATCGATGCTTTTTTTAATCTAGATAGTGCTTATAGAAAAAATGCTTGTTGGCTTGTAAGTGATGATTTTATGAAAGGGGTTTATAAGCTTACCGATAACGATGGGCGTCCTTTATGGTTACCTGCTTTGAGTGCTGGAGGATATGACACTATACTAGGTAAAAAAGTAGTGTATTGTTCCGCTTTAGATGGATTTGGAGCTAATAAAATTCCTGCTTTCTTTGGAGATTTTAGCTTTTATGAAATCTGGGATCGTTCAAACATGAGTTTTACAAGATTAAATGAGCTTTACGCACAAAATGATCTTATAGGAATTAAAGTTCGTCTAAGACTAGATGCAAAACTTATGGATGATTTGGCAGTTTGTAAAATTTCTTGTCCAGCTTAAAGGATAAAAAATGAAAAAAGTTATTTTTTTAACTTGCCTTAGTGGTAACGTGTTTTATAAAAAAGGCGATGAGGCTTTGTTAAATCTTAGTGAAGCCTTAAGACTGAAAGAAAAAGGCATTGTTGATTTTGTTTCAAGTGATGATAAAGAAATTCAAGAACAAGAAAATGAAAATCTAGATCAAACAAATGAAGAAGAAATCCAAGAAGAACGAGAAGAAGAACTAGATCAAACAAATGAAGAAGAAATCCAAGAAGAACGAGAAGAAGAACTAGATCAAACAAATGAAGAAGAAATCCAAGAAAAACAAGAAAATTCAGAAGACAAAGACGCCAAAAATAATAAAAAAGGCAATAAAGGTAAAAAATGATTATTAAGGTATTAGAAGAGTGTGAAAAAGATCTTATAAGTATTGAAGAGTTAAGAACTTTTTTAAGATTAGATAGTGATGTTTTTGATGAAAATTTAAAACAATTTCTAAAAGCTGGAATAAGTGAATTTCAAACAAGAACAAATCGTATTTTAATCTCTAATATTTATAGGATTGAGTTTTACAATGAAAGAGTAATTTTGGCACCTTTTGATACCTTAATTAATGCCAATTTTAATGCAGAATTTAGAACCAATTTAAACATTCTTTATTGTATAGGAAGTGGAAAGATGGATGTAAAATTAGGCTATGAAGAATTACCACAAGATATAAAGCTTTGGCTTAAAAATTATGTTTTGACGGCATTTGATGGTGCGAGTATGCCAAAAATTTCAAACGCACTAGTAAGTAGATACAAGGTGGCATTTTTTTAATGAAAGCAAATACCTTTAAGCATCGAATTAAAATTTATAAAAAAGAGCAAAGCAAAAATGAATTTAATGAACTTGATTTTACCCAAGAATTACTTTTTAAAGAAGTTTATGCAAGTTGTAAAAATCTAAGTGTAGAAAGCAAAAATTTAGACGATGGAGTAAGTCAAATAGCTACACATGAATTTGAACTTAGATTTTTAGAGCTTGACTTTTCTTATTTTATAGTTTTTAGGGATAGAAAATATGAAATTTTAAGTATACAAGATATGGATCAAAATAAACAATTTCTAAAAATTAAGGCGAGATTACAATGAAAATAACCATACATATAAGCGATTTGCCAAAAGCTCCAAATATGCAAGAACCGGTAAATTTTGATGCTGAAGCCGATCGATTTGTCGCAGCTTTACCACCTTTTGGAAAAGAATTAAACGCCTTAATAGAAGAATTAAATGGCTTTATTGCTTTTATACAAAGCTCTAGTGAAAATATTCAAAATATGTCTAATTTATTTTTTGAAGATATTAAAAAAGAAAGAATTGACACAATTTTTGAAATAGAACTTGAAAGTTTTAAGATAAAACAAAAGACGCTAAATACAACAAAATTAGAGTTTGAAAAATATACTAATGAATGCATCGAAAGAATAAATTCTCAAAAATTTTCAGCATTACAAACTATACAAGATAATGAGAGTGGGGCAGATTATATAGCGATTTGTCAAAATATAGCCCATGTTATATCGCTAGAGAGACATTTGTTTGAAAACAATCTAATTAAATTGAAAAGAAGTTAAGGAGAAAATATGCAATTAACTAGCGTTGAAGAATATAAATTTTTAAGTCCAATAGCACAAGACATTCAAGCAATCAGACTTAAATTAAATGGAATTATGGATGAACTAGAAGTTTTCATTAATGAGAAAAAAGATGCAACTATACAAGAATATAAAGATTTAGTAGAGCAAAAAATAGAAGAACTTAGAAAACTTTACGAGCGAGTGGTTAATCCGTTTGATTATTCAAGTGATTTGGAACCTTATAAACCAAATTTGGGTGAAATTTGGTTTAAAAAAGATACAGCCGAAATCTATATCTATAAAGAAAATCCAGATATTACATACTTTGGAAAAGAAACGCCTAAAACTTCAAACACAGGTGAAATTTGGTTTAAAAATACAAACGACGAAGATTTTCACGAGGGACAATTTTACGTAGCAGAACAAGTCGTGGAAGGAAAAGCTTGGATAGATCCTACTTTACCTGCAACTTTTAAAGCTAAATTTAATCAAAGCGAACAACCAAAAGATGATGAGACGGAATTAGGCGATATTTGGTATAGAAATAATACAAAAGAATATTTAATCTATGTAAAAACTACAAGCGGTAATTTTTGGGCTAATCCGCAAATTCCAAGTACATTTAGTGCTAAATTTAGCACCGAAGAGAAACCGCAAGAACCAAATTTGGGTGATGTATGGTATAAAAGCGATACAAAAGAGTATTTGGTTTATGCGAGAGTAACTGATACAAATACTTGGGTTTTAAAAACAGATCTTGCAATAAAGGCTTATATTTGGCAAAAAACAAACAAGCCAGAAACAAATTATAGTGAGCCACCGAGTATAGAAAAAGAACCCATAAAACCTACAGATGCAGTAAATAAGAAATATATAGATGATTTAATCAATTCAATAAATGATGAAATTAAAAATAAGGTAGGTTTAGAAGGTGATGAGACAATCGATGGGGCAAAAACATTTAAAAAAGAGATTGTAATTAATGACCCAAAAGCTGACAATCAGGCCGCGACTAAAAAATATGCAGATCATCAAGGGGGTTTAGTTACTTCAGCTGCTGCAATTGATTTTACAAAAGGTGTCCATTTTAATATAACCTTGAGTGCAAAATCTGCGATAAGTGTATCTAATTGGGGCTCTTTGATAGGAAAAAGTGGAACGATAACGATAAATAACGCTAATAATATAACCGCTTTTAATGCACCTTTTAAATTTAGGGCAACGCAAAGTAATTTTAGTGGAACTGAAATTTTTGCTTATTTTGTAGTTTCAAATTCTCACATAAGACTTGTAAGGAGTTAAAATGGCTAATACTATGCTTTTAGGAGGTGAAAGTATTGTATATGACAATCCTATAAATTTAGAGTTTAGCGATACATCTTATATATTTTCTCAGACTGATTATTCTTATGCTAGTCAAATGTTAAAAGTGGCTAAAAAAATAAAATATGAAATTGCTATAGGAAAACATACCGCATATGGTATTGAACCTAATACCCATATAAGTGAAACATATGAATACAAATTTGAATTATGGCTTTATGCTACAAATAAAGACACAATTAAAGAGGGATGGTTTTTAAATAAAATTTGCGATAAAGATAATACTAATAAATTTATTAGTGGGGAATTAGATATAGAAAAAAATAATAATTTTGATAATTTTGGATCTTTAAGAATAGTGATTTTTAAGTATAAAAATAATGATGAGGATGTTTTTATGCAGGAAATTCCAGTCGAAAAAGCCTTAGCTTATCTTTCGATTTAAATATAAAGGAGAATAAATGTTTTATTTAATTAAGGAAAAAAAATTTTATTATGAAAAAATTTTTTGTCAAGAATTAGAAAATGGTGGCGAGAATTTCTGGATTTTAGAAAATCTCGACAATGAAGACTTAAGAAAATTAGGTTTAGCAAAAGTAATTGAACATAAGATACCAGAGTATGATAAAAACACACAAAATTTAAATTTAGTTCAGGATTATGATGAATTAAAAAATGAATTTAATATAAGTTATAAAGTAGAAGAGAAGAGTTTAGAGCAGTTAAAAGATTTAAAATTAAAAGAATTAAAAACCATTAAAGAGCAAAAACTTCTCTTTATGCCTTATAAAAATACAATTTTTCAAATTGATACAGATGCCAAAATCAATATAAGCGGAAAAGTAAGCGAAATTGTGTTGGCGCAACTTAATCAAAAAACGCTGGAGAATATTAATTGGATTGATAAGAATAATCAAATTATTATCTTTAGTGCAAGTGAATTTTTAGAATTTGGTATCAGCATTGCAAAATATACTGAAGAGGTTATTTTTAAAAATGATACTCTTAGAAATGAAGTTAAAAATGCGAGTTCTTCAGAAGAGTTGAAAAAAATACAATGGGAGAATAAAGAATGAATAATTTAGAAAATAATGCTAATTTTGTTTTAATTTTTGGAAGTGTAATTTTAGCTTTAATCTATCAATTTCTAGCTTATCTTAAAATTGAAATCGCACAAGTTATAGTTTTGCTTATAGTTTTTACATTTAGTGGTATTGCTGCTATTATTAAAATCTTGGCTTTAAATAAAAATCTTAGAGCTTTTTTGACAACAGATATTTTAAGCAAAACTTTAGCATTTTTTATCCCTTTTATTTTGGCGGTTATGGCTAAACAAATCAGTGTTTTTTATTATTTAGTTGATTATTCTTTTAGCTTTTTAACCATTGGAGAATTCTTTGCATTCTTGGTCAGCATACAAAGTATTAGAAAAAAAGAAGATATAAAAGAAGTAGATTTTTATAATATTTTTATTGAAAAATTTAAAAAAATAGCAAGTAAATATCTAAAGATAGAGGATAACAATGACAATAAAAAATGAATTAAAAAGGGTTTGTGTAAAACCCTTTGATAAAGATAAATTCGAAGTGGTTAGTGATTATACTTTTATATTGCCAAGCTTTAACGGCATAGTGCCAAAAGGATTTATAACAGACGGAGCGAGTATCCCTCGTATATTTTGGAGTTTTTTTCCACCATACAGGAGTGAGTATTTTAGTGCTTGTGTGATACACGATTATTTATGCGAAAAAGCCAATTCGAGAAAAGATTACAAGTTAGCCGATCTTGCTTTAAAAGAGGCAATGCAAGAGCTTAAATGTCCTAAGATTAAATGTTTTGTGTTTTACCATGCTTGCAATACTTTTCATTTTTTAAAATGCTTTATAAGGGGTTAAAAGATGGATGAAAGCTTAAAAATTATTGTTGAAAATTCCAAAGCTATCAATAAAGACTTTGAAATCATCAAATATAAAATATTAGAACTTTTAGACAAGGGTGCAACACCGAGCGAAGAAAGTATAAAAAAAGCCATCGATGAGGTATTGTCAAAAAATGCTTTTATTAAAGAAAATGAACTAAAAGGAAAGTTAGAAAAATTATTAAAAGAACTTGATATAAATTTAAACATTGATAAAGAAATGTTAGAAGAAAAAATTTTAAAAATATTTTCAGAAAATAAAGAAAAATTCAAAGGTGATCCCTTTACTTATGAAGATTTTACCCCTGAGCAATTAGAAAATCTAAAGGGAGAAAATGGTAAAAGTGCTTATGAAATTTGGCTTAATAATGAGCAAAATTCAGGCAAAAGCGAAGATGAATTTTTAGCTTCTTTAAAGGGTGAAAAAGGAGAAGATGGTGATAAAATAAGTGATGAAAGATTAACACAAAGCTTAGAAGAAGTAGCAAAACCTTTAATCGAAGAAAATATGATTAGAATTTCAACTATAGAAAATAATTGCCTTGCTCAATTTTTAAGCGCTTTGGAAAAAAATGCTATACTTTGTAATGTAGCAAATACACCACCAACCCTACAAGGTAATATGACAGGATTTCCTAAAGGTTTTATCTGGATAGATAGATCTACAATTCCAAATTCTATTTACATAAGTAAAACAACACAATGGGAGAAAGTGGATCTGGGCAAAGAAAATTTTATTAATAAACTTTCCATAATAGTCAGTAGAAATAATATATCAGTTTCTTACAATGCATGTACAATAAGCAATTTTGGCTTAATAGATTTTAATGAAAAAGCTATTTTTGCTAAAAGTTCTAACATAGGAACTAGTCCAAGTGGAAAGGCTATTTTTGAAATTGATGGCGTTGATTATACAGCGACTATATCAAGCACAATTTCAATTTATAGTAGTTCTTACACATACAACATTCTTAGTGGAGATAGTAAAACTTTATTAAGTGGTGCCTTGTCAAATAATGGAAATTATGAATACACCTTAAGTTTTGACAAGCCATTACCTGCGAATATAAAAGGTTTTGGAGTTCGTCCTTATGGAAACGTAACAAGTAGAGACTGGACACCAAAATTAATCCTAAAAGCATATTGTGCAAATATGCTAGAGCCTTTATTTAGTTTAGAAAAAACTGCTAAAAAAAATGATGATATTCCAAAAACAATGATTTATGCGATTGATATTACAACAGGAGGAGATATTACAAGAAAAGTAAAAGATTATTCAGATTGGACTATATTAAATTCTTAAGGAGCTAAAATGAAAGAAAACAAATATTTTAAAGAAGACGAATTTAAATGCAAGTGCGGTAAGTGTGAATTACCAAAAGACGTTCCAAGCGATGAGTTAGTCGATGTGCTTTGTGAGATCAGAGAACATTACAACGTACCTATTACCATAAATAGCGGTTATCGTTGCAAAGAGCACAATGCAGAAGTAGGTGGAGCTAAAAGCTCACAACACACCATCGGCAGTGCGGCTGATTTTGTCGTTAAAGGGGTTAAAACTGAAGAAGTGCATCAATACGTTTTAGAAAAATACGGTGATAAACCTTTTGGAATTGCTATAAAACATAACCCTAAGAATCCTTTTGGTGGTTTTGTCCATTTAGACACCAGAGGCAAAAAAGCCAGATGGACTTATTCTTAATTTTTTAGAAAGGAGTGAAGAAGTTTAAAGCCAAAGGGAAATTATAGCTCCCCTTTTAAAGGGGAATCAAATGTTAAGAACACTTGACTATAATTATACAAAGTAGTATAATTATAACTATAATTTTGTTTGACACATAAATCACCGCCTTTCTGGGCGTGATTGATGCCAAAGGGTAGCCACCTTTGGCATCTACCCTTTGAAATTATATTTAAACTTCTTAAATATCAAATGTTTAACTTTTTATTTGGCAATGTAAAACTTTATTTTGTTTTAGCTTTAATGGCTATTTTATCTGGTTATTTATATCTAAGACTTGATAACACGAAATCAAGATTAGAAAAAAGCCAAAACGATCTAGCTTTGGCTTTAGAGATTAATAAAAACAATCAAGAAAAGATTCAAGAACTTACACAAAGACACAATCTAGAACTCAAAGCCTTAAATGAAAGCTATATTCAAAAAAATCAGATCAAAGAAAGGATAAATTATGTTAAAGAATATATCTATAAAAGCAATGAAAATAATCTTATTAAGCTTTTTAACGATGTCATTGATAGGTTGTGGGACGACAACGCAACAAGTAATAAGCAAAATACAAATTCAAAAAGTGAAAATTCCAAACGAGCTACTAACCATAAGCCCCCTTGAAAAACCACAAGTCAAAAATGAACTTGATATCATAAATGCTTATTCTTTACTTTTTTACAAGTATAAACAGTGTGAGATACAAATAAATAAGATTAAGGAGTTAAATGAGGATTAATCCTCATTACATCCATTCTAGAACTTCTGTTTTGTGTTTTTCATACTCGGCTTCGCTGATAACACCTTTTTCTTTTAATCCTCTTAAAAATTCTAAATCTCTCATTTTAGACATTTTTTGTTCTCTTTTGTAAGGTTCTTTAACTGCGATATATAAAATCCATACAAATATTCCTAAAAGAAAAGCGCCAATACCCCACCATAAACCACTCATATTTCTTTGCTTTGCATCTCTAGCAATTTCAATTGCTCCAATAAAACTAATAATAAAATAAGCCAAACCTACAAATCCCATTTTTACTCCTTTTAATTTAAATAATTTAAAAAAGTTTATTTTTTTAATTTACAATAAAACAATTTATGTCATTAAAAACGATTAAAATTGATCACAATCAACCTTATAACTTTTTATACTTTCATCATCAACTTCGTGATTTGGCACTTGATAACATTCTTTAAAATTATTGCCTTTTAAGATCTTAACATAAGAGCTTGGAATAGCTATATTATTTTTTATTCTTTGTGGATTATTGTCATA
>NZ_NXLZ01000007.1 GCF_005406205.1 Campylobacter estrildidarum | reverse complement strand
ATTAGTTTTTATATTAATAGTAGAGACATTCTTTGTTTTATGATTGATGAAATCAAAGAATGAGTTAAGACCAGTTTGGATGGTGGTGAGTGGGGAGAGGCCTCTTGAGATTAGAATTCTGATTAGGATTAGGGCGATGACTAAAGCTATAGAGCCCACTAAAATTTGACTATAAAAGATTTTATCAATTATACTATCATAAGTCTTTTTTTGAACAACACTACAAATTCTATATATAGGATTAATGCTTGAAGGATTACACATAACTGCTTGAGTATTACCTTGATCATCATTTACGAAAAATAAAGTTTCTCTTACATTTGAATCAAGTAATTTTGGATCACTTGCTAAAGTTTTTTGAATATTAATACTTAAAGTATTCTTAGTCAAAAGTTTTGATTCTTGTTCATTAAAAGCTATATTACCATCTACATCATAAACGCTAGCGTAAGAATGCGCGGAATGTCCTTGAACTAAAACATCGTGTGAAAATTTTACCACATTATAATCCGCAGCAACCACACCAATTAATTTTCCATCTTTAAATAAAGGAGCTGCATAAGCTAAATTTATTTTTCCATCTGTTACTGATTTATAAGGTCTTGTAACGATTAATTTTCCTGCTTTTTTAGCTGACTTATACCATTGAGCATTTCTCGCATCATATCCTTTTGTAGAATCTAGTATTGTACCATCTGACATAATCAATCTTCCGGTATCCTCATAGCCTATATAAACAGCATCAAATTCAGTAGAATGCTTGATCACTTCAAGCATAACTAAAGTATCTTTTATACTCATATCTGGATTATCATTGAGTTTCTTAGCCAAAATATCAATAATTCTTCTTTTCATTGAAGCATAAGCATCGAAAGAAATTTTAACATCATCCATATTTTTTAATTGAGAATCTTGTAACAACTCAAAAGCAGTTTGTTTTGATTGCTGATAACTAACTATAGTTATTACCGTCAATACTAAAAGAATAAAAATACCTATATATAAGGTTAATTTTGTAGAAACCTTAAAGGAACTTTTTGATTTAGCTTGCTGCATTTTAATTTACTCCTTTTTTTAAACTTTAAAAATACTTATTATAACAAAAAAAATAAATTTTTACAATGTTTTTGGATCCTTAAATGCAGTTACTTTAGGAATATTTTGTGTGAATTTTTCAATACCAACAAGGCTTGTATGAGAAATATTCCCGTTTGCAAGTTTTGAAGTCGGCATATCTATAGTTAAGACATTTGCACTTCCGTATTTACAAAGCCCATTTTCATCTGGATCATACCAACCTCCTTCGCAAAGCCTTACAACCCCTTGCATAATATCATTACTTACAACAGCTCCTGCTAAAACTTCACCACGTTTATTAAATACACGAACTAAGTCACCATTTTTGATACCGAGTTTTTTAGCATCTTTAGAATTTATAAGTATAGGTTCTCTATCTTTCACAGTATAAGTATCTCTTAAACTCGTATGACAAAGTTGAGAATGTAAGCGATTTCTCGGATGACTTGTTATAAGATGAAATGGAGTTTCTTTATTTGCATTACCTAGCCATTCTATCGGTTCAAACCAAGTTGGATGTGCTTTACAATCATCATAATTGTATTTTTTAATCGTTTCAGAATAAATTTCTATAAGCCCAGAATCTGTTCCTAAAGTATTTAAAATAGGATCTTCGATAAAATCTGTAAAACGAGTCCATTCTAAACTTTCTATAGAAGGTTCAAAGGTAATAGGTTCATTTTTTGCCCAAAATTCTTCAAAACTTGGCATAGGTGTTGCAAAAGCTTCTCCGAAATTTTTAGTTTGTTTTAATGCACTATTATAATACTCTTTGATGAGATCTTTAGCTTTTTTGCCATTTTGAGTATAAGCGTTAAAAACATCTTTTCCATACACTTTACAAATATCAGAAAAAATCACGTAATCATCTTTGCTTTCCGCAATAGGCTCAACGGCTTGTTTCATAGGGGCTATATGCATATTAGAATAATCGCCTGTCATGGTGATATCATCTCTTTCATAGGATGAAGTTGTCGGCATAATAATATCCGCCATTTTTGCAGTTGGAGTCCAATAAATTTCATTAACAACTATGGTTCTTGGTTTTCTCCAAGCCTTTACATTGGTATTGGTATCTTGATGATGAACAAGTGGATTTCCACCAACCCAATAAATAAAGTCAATATCAGGGTAAGTGATCTTACTTCCATTATGATCTATAGTTTTACCTGGATTTAAAAGCGCATCAGCAATTCTAGCTACCGGAAAAGAATATTTTGCAGAATTTTGCAACCATTCAGCACCTTTGTTTGTTTGATTTGCTTTTGCTAAACCTTTAAATTTGCCATTTTTCCAAATTCCTAATTCTCCAGCACTTATACCACCTATAATACCACCTTTGCAAGTTGGAACACCTCCATTGCTATAATGATAACTTAAACCAAAACCACCGCCTTTAGTTCCAATTTGTCCAAGCATACAACATAAAGTAACAAGCATCCAATGAGGCTGCTCCCCATGATGTGCTCTTTGCATACCCCATCCACTCATTATCATCGTTGGATTATCATAAAAAATTTCTGCCAAATTTTTAATGGTTTTTTCATCTATACCACAAATTTGACTTGCCCATTTAACATCTTTTTTAATCCCATCTTCTTGACCTTCTAAATAAGCTTTAAACTTATCAAAACCTGTGGTATAATTTTGTAAAAATTCATAATTAACTTTTTTCTTAGCGATTAAGTGGCTTGCCATCCCCATCATTAAAGCTACATCGGTATTTGGACGTGGAGTAATCCATTTAGCATTTAAAAATTTAGCCGTTTCTGTTTTTACTGGATCAATGCAAATTACTTTAATTTTACTTTCTTTTAGTTTTTCAAAATAAGCCAAACCTCTTTGATCAGTCGATGTCCAAGCAATGCGTAAAGTAGAAAGCGGATCAGCACCCCAAATAACGACATATTTAGAGTGTTTTAAAATATTTTCCCAAGAAGTTTGTTGTTCATAAACTTCAATTGATCCTACTACATATGGCATAATAATTTGCGATGCCCCAGTAGAATAATCCCCTGTAACTCCTACAAATCCACCTGTTACATTTAGAAATCTTTGAAGTAAGATGCGAGAATTTTGCATATTTCCGCTAGATTTCCAACCATAACTTCCACCAAAAATCGCACTTGTGCCTTTTGTATTTCTTGTTTTTTTAAGCTCTTTGGCGATAAGTTTTATAGCCTCATCATAACTTACGCGAACAAATTCTTCTTTTCCGCGAAGTTCTGGTTTTGGGTGATCTGGATTTTCAAGATAAGATTTACGAACATAAGGATATTTTACGCGACATTTATAAATCATATCTGGAGTATAATGTTGCAAAGGATTATCCATTTTTGTTATTTTTTCCCAAGGTTCGCTTTTGACAACCTTGCCATCTTTAATAGTGAGTTTTAAAATTCCCCAATGAGCCGCTGTGATAACTTCTCCATTTTTTACAAGCCCAAGACTTACTTTAGAAGCTTCGATATTTTTACCCATAACAAAGGAAGGAATAAGAGGTAAAGTACTTAAAGTTGCACCAATTTTTAAAAATTTTCTTCTATCTAACATAATATTTCCTTTATTTTGTTTTAAAGTCTTTTGCATTTTTTTGCAAGTACTCTATAATCAGCCATTGATCTTTTTTGTCAATACCCGTTCTATTAACCATAGATCTAAAAACTGATGGCCAAGCATTAGCATTAAATTCTTTCTCTGAATGCAGGGTGTGACAAATTCCACAATTGTTAGTAAAAAGCTCTTTAGCACGTTTTAACATTTTTTTATTATCTTTAGCAAAATCTTTTTTATCTGCCCAAATTTTAAGACTGACTTGATCCCATTTTCCATTTTTTCCTTTTTTTATGTAAGAAAAATTCAATTTAGTATTTTTAGAAAATGCGGCTACAATAATCCTTTGAGAATTATTAAAATAAATCACAGAAGGAGATTTTGGATTGAGATAACCATTAATTTTAATATACACTTTATCATTTTGATCTTTTAAAATTTCAAAAGCATTTGTAGGAAGTAATCTTCCAATAACTTTAGTATCGTTTTGATTAAGATAAAGCGATATAACTTCATCACTATAAGCAATATTCTTAGCCCATAAAAAAGTTGCTAAAATAAACAAAGAAATAAAAATTCTTTTCATCAATTAATCCTTAAATAAAATATAATACTACATTCAATTTTATAATCAATAGAGTTAATATTTAATTAACAAAAATATTTTCTTATAGAAATTTTACTTAAGAAGTATAGAACCAAATTTTATAATTTTCTAGCACCAAAAAATAAGTTAAATGAAAAAACTATAAATTTATTTTATCATTTGATTTTTATCACGACATAAATTTTGCCAACTTGAAGGCTTAAGCTTTAAACATTGTTCTAAGCTTTCTTTTTGTGCTTGAATATTCTTCATTTTTTCATAAGTTAAACTTTGCATATACAAAGCTCTTGCCCTATCTTCATCGGAAAGTTTAAGCTTTAATAAATCAACTAATATATCTAGAGACTTTTCATTTTGATTTGTTTTAGCCAATGCATCAAGATAAATAAATTCAAGATTTGGGCTATAAAGATTAATTCCTTTTAGATTTTGATAATCAATAGCTTTAGGAGCATAAGTTAAAATAGTTGTTTGCATTTTATGATCATCTGCATAAGATACTAAAGTATCATAAGCTTCAATCATAGTAAAATTCATAGGAAAGCTTTCTAAAATTTTTAAAATCTTTATAGCCTTATTATATTCATTTATTTTCAAATAGGATAAAAATTGCAAATAATAAGCTTTGAAATTTTCCTCATCACTTTTTAATATTCTCGAGTTAGCTATATCTTTAGCAATCTTTAAAACTTGTCCATATTGTTTATTATCATAAAGCATTGAAGCTTTTTGTAAGCCGTAAAATATAGGATCTTCATTATAATTTTTATCTGCGTATTCAATAGCCTGTTCCAATTTAGAAGTCCTAACAAAACAATTTAACATTTGTTTTTTACCTTCTATTTTTTGTCCTATCTCATAAGATTTAAATTTCATAAAAGTATTTACTGCGTTAATACAATTATCTGATTTTAAATCTTGATTTAAAATATCAATGGCAGCTTTTTCTAATATCTTAGAAGCATTTGAAAGTTTTTTATCTTCTATTTGCTTTTTATAAGCTAAAACTGCACTGAAATTTCCTTCTTTATAATAAAGCTCGATATCCTTATCTAAAGCTTTATTGACTATGTTTTCATCTTTTTGCGAGTATTCTTTCATTAACATTGCATAACGTTTGTGTAAAAAAGTTGCATTATTATCCTCTAGATAAAAGGAAACTTCATCATTAGTTTTTTTAATTTCATCTATATATTTTCCATCGTATAAATACTTCTTTAGATATAAATCCAAATATTTTTTAGTCTCATTTGTATTTTGAGTTTTAGATAAACTTAAGGCTAAATTTTTTAAAATTTCTTCATAATTTTTATCAATTGGTGTTATTTTATTTAAGATATTCTTGTAAATATTAGAACTTATTTCATATTGCTTATGTTGATCAAAAAGTTTAGCAAGCTCTAAAGATCTAGATACATCCTTGCCAAAATACTCTGGATTGGCTTTTAAAATAGTATTTATATATTGCAAAGCCATACTCATTCTATTGTTTAAAATAAAGTCTTTAGCTAAACTCATTGCAGCTCTTGCTGCTAAGTCTAAATTTTTAGTATTAAAATAAGTATTTTCATAAATATCTATAGCCTTCTCTCTTTCTCTTAAACTATAAAGATAATCAGCATAATCAAGTTTTGCTAGTTGAGAAAAATAATTATTTGGCTCATTATTTAAAATCGACATTGTATATTCTATATTAGAAGGTTGCGATAAGGCAATATAAGTCCTTAGCATAATATAATAAACTTCGAAAAAATTTCTATCGCTTGTAAAAGTACGAGCCCAATTTTTAGCGTCTAAAATCATTTGATCTAAAATTTTTCTATCCCTAACACTTGGATCTTGGGTATGAAGTTGATTTTGAGCTCTAAGTTTGTAAAGTATAAATTCGCTCATAAAAACACTACTTGGATAACGTTTAATAGCATTGCTCGCATCGGTTTCTACTTGAGTATAATTGCCTTTATCGTAGTCATTTTTAATACGTAAATAAGTATTAATATCTGCACTTTGTGGAACAATAACTGGATTTGAATTTAAATCAAGCGCTCCAATATAAGGCAAACTTTCATGGGGAAAATCAATATTAAAATTAATCCCGTCATAATTTTTCGGTTGAATAAGTTCGGGCATAAAAATAAAAGTGAAATTTTTACTTTTATGTGCATTTGACAAGCTTAATTCTTTGTCTATATATATATTTTGAGATGAATCGAACATTCTCGCATCTACCTTAGGTAGGATAATCATTTTAATTTTTTGCGGACTTTTAATAAACTTTAAATCAAAAGCAGCAAAACTTTGATCATTTAATTTATTATCTACAACACCAGCAATATCACATTCAAAATGTATTTTATCTTCAATGGTAATTTTTTGACAAGCAAATTCTAAATCATTTTTAACATGCAAAACCGCGAAAGCTTGATTATTTTCGCGGCCTGTATTTAAAGTTAATTCAAAAGAAAAAAGAGTGCAAACACTTAATAAAAATAAAAATATAATTCTCATAAAATCATTATATTATATTTTAAATAACAAAAATAAAGCAAAAATACTTATTAAAGTACAAAGAGCTAAAATAAAACTCTGTATAAAATTTAATTGGGCGCAAACTTTAGGCTCTGTCTTGATAAATAAAGCATGAATGACTATTTTTAAATAAGAATAAAGCATCAACACAGAAGCTAAAGCCATAAAAAGAGCTAAATACCAATAATTGGCTGTGATTAAAGTCTTTAATACAATCACCTTACCCCAAAATGCTCCAAATGGCGGAATTCCTGCGAGAGAAAGTACGCAAAAGGTAAGCGATAAGGCAATTAAAGGTTTTTTCACCAACAAAGCATTAAATTCATCAAATGAGCTTGATTTAAATGTGCTTAGAATTAAAAAAACTCCATAGTTTGCAAAACTAAAAAAAATCCAATAAATAAATATAGGATTTAAAACATTTTCTTCTACGCTAAGCAAAGGTATACAAGCTGCTAAAACGAAGCTAGAATGCACTATAGAACTATAAGCAAACACCTTTTTTGCATCCTTTTGACTCAATGCCGCAATAGCAGCAGCTAACATAGAAAATACTGCTAATAAACTAATAATATTTTCAAAATCTAAATGATTTAAAAATTCAAAGAGCCTTATAACAACAACAAACATTGCTATTTTCGGAACTACTGAAATAAAAGCAGCTAAATTAGAATAAGCGGCAAAATATACATCTTTTAGCCAAAAATGAAAAGGAGCTAAGGAAAGTTTTACAGCACATAAAACAAAAATCATAACCCCGGCACTTAAAAGAACTGGATCTTTTTGAAGTGCTAATTTTGAATCCAAATCCAAAGTTCCAGTTTTCATATAAATTAAAGCTGATGCCATTACAAAAAATCCAGATCCTACTGCAGCAACACTAAAATATTTAATCGCACTAGAAACAGCATTATTAGTTCCACGCATTGCTATAAGGGTATAAAGAGCAAGAGATGATGCCTCAAGCCCTATAAAGATTAAAATCAAATTTGAACTTGAAACCATAAGCAACAAACTAGACACCATAAACATAAATAAACTATAAAATTCACCCTTATCTTCATCTTTTTGCATTAAAAGATATAAAAATGAAAAACATAAAATGACTAAAGAAGCATAAAAAGAAACTATGTCATTATTTAAAGTGCCTAAAAATGCTTTTTTTAATCCTAATCCTTGTTCATCAACATTATTTAAAATTAAAAAAGCACTAACAACTAAGGACAAAGAACAAGTAGCTATATAAAAAGTTCTATGGAATTTCCAAAAAGCGGAACAAAGCAAAAGAACAATTGCAACAATGATTAAAAATAAAAAAGGATAAGATAAAGAGATGTTTAAATTACCAATATTATCTAACATCATTTTCTCCTTTTGTATGATTTAAAAAGTTAATAGTTTCAGTATTTATAGCTCTTGTATTCATCATTTCAATAAGAGAATTTGCATTATTATCTAAAGGCTCTAAAAAAATCTTCGGAGCTACGCCTAAACCAAAAATTAAAATTGTAACAAAAACAAGAGTTATTATTTCTCTTGAATGTAAAGAAAAATTTTCTATATGTGTTTCTTTTTCCATAAAAAACATTTTTCTAAACACTGCCAACATATAAATTGCTCCAAGTATAATTACCAATCCTGCTAAAAGCGCGTATAATAAGCTCACTTTTGCCACTCCTAAAAGTGTTAAAAATTCTCCAACAAAAGATATTGTAAGAGGCAAAGAGATACTAGCAAGCAAAATTAAGGTAAAGAAAATAGAAAACAATGGTGCTTTATGTGCTAAAGAATGATAATAAGAAATTTCAAGAGTTTTATATTTTTTATTTAAAAGTTCTGCCATCAAAAATAAACTTCCTGTCACAACCCCATGAGCAAACATATAAAACACCGCTCCACTAATTCCTAAAACATTTAAAGAAAAAATCCCTAAAACCATAACTCCAATATGAGAAATAGAACTATAAGCAATCAATTCTTTTAAATTAGTAGCACGATAAGCGACTAAAGCATTATAAATAATACTTACTATACATAAGGCTGCAATTAAAGGCATAAAATACACACTCGCATCTGGAAAAAGCGGGAGACAAAAACGTAAAAAGCCAAAAGGAGCCATTTTAAAAGCAACAAGCATCATAGAAACTAAAATAGGTGAATTCGCATAAACCTTCGGCGCCCAAGTATGAAACGGAAACAAAGGAGATTTAATTGCAAAAGCAATAAAAAATGCTCCAAAAAGTAAAAGCTGCTCATTAAAACTAATAGCAGAAGCATTATTTTTCCAAATTTCTAAATCAAAAGTAAAAATATTTAAAAGTTTATAAGTTGCATAGGCTTGATAGATTAAGGCTAAAAGCATTAAAATAGAACCTGCAAAAGCATAAATGAAAAATTTAATTCCAGCTCTATAATCTTTTCCATAAACACCCATTATATAAAGTAAAGGTAGGAGAGAAAATTCCCAAAAAATATAAAAAAGCAAACCATCTAGTGCTGAAAATAAACCCATAATAGCAAATTCTAAAAAAAATATACAAGAAGCCATTGCCTTTTGTTCAACTTTCAAAAATAAAAAGCTTAAAAATATCATTAAAGAACTTAAAAGCATTAAAATTAAAGAAATGCTATCCACCCCTATATGATAACTAAAAAAATTAGCCACTTTAAAAGAAAGCTGATATTCAAAATTAGCCCCATTTAAATAATCTAAAAAAATTTTAGCATTTAAACAAAACATAATCAGACTGGCTATGACGCTAAAAACCTTTATACCGCCTCGATTTAAAATAAGAATCACAAAACCAGCAACTAAAGGAAAAAAAATCAAATAATTTAGCATTTTACACCACCCTTACTAAAATAAGTAAAATCACAAAACCAGCAATTAAGAATTTAAGCATTAAATTTAAACTATTTGGCATAATCATCTTTTTAGAAATTAAATTACAATAAAAAGAAATCTTTTCAATTATTGCATCTAGAATAAAAATATCACAATGCTTCATTATTGCACATAAACTTTCATATTTAGCCACTATAAATTTATGATAAAATTTCGGTATATAATAATCATTGCTTAAAAGTTTATGAATTTTATTTTCTTCTATACTTGGTTTAAACCAAGAAAATTTATATGCAAGGATTGCCAAAAGTATTCCTAAAACTCCTGCGATACTTGCACAAATCATAACAATTTCATTTTGTGCATCTATAAAAACAAGTTTAGAGCTAATATACTCAAAAAAATTATGTTCAAACAACCCTGCGATAATTGCTAAAATCATCAAAGGAATCATAGCCAAAAGTGCTATTTTGCTCGCCTCATGCGGATGCGCATCGTGTCTAGGATTTGTAAAGAATACAAGCATTAAAAGTCTAAAACTATAAAAAGCTGTCATAAACGCCGCAACCAAAAGCACTAAAAATATTCCATGATGATGAGTGATAAAAGAATAACCTAAAATTAAATCTTTTGAGAAAAACCCTGCAAAAGGATAAATTCCCACTAAAGCTAAAGAACCTATAGTCATAAAAATGGCAGTTACTTTCAAAGGTTTAAAAAGTCCACCCATTTTTTTAATATCTAGGCTATCATTCATAGCATGCATTACATTTCCAGCACCTAAAAACAATAAAGATTTAAAAAAAGCATGCGTTGCTAAATGAAACAATGCTATACCATAAGCTCCAAGTCCTGCTGCTACAAACATATAACCTAGTTGGGATAAAGTAGAATAAGCAATAATTCTTTTTAAATCTCTTGCTACTAAGGCCATAGAGGCGGCAAATATAGCAACAAAAGCTCCAAGAGCGGCTATAAAATAGGAAACTTCAGGGACTAAAGAGTAAATTTCTCCTGCTCTAATAACCAAATAAACTCCAGCTGTAACCATAGTCGCAGCATGGATTAAGGCCGAAACAGGAGTAGGTCCTGCCATCGCATCGGCAAGCCAAGTATGAAAAGGAAATTGTGCAGATTTTCCCATTGCACCTATAAATAAACAGCTTGCTATTAAAATTAAAGCATTATGATCTAAATTTTGAGCCATTGAAAAAACTTCGTTATATTTTAAGGTTCCAGCTTGAATATAAAGCCAAAAAATACCTAAGAGCATACCTAAATCAGCAACCCTATTCATAATAAAAGCTTCATTAGCCGCAAAAGAATAAGTATTGTTTTTATACCAAAAACCTATTAAGAGCCAAGAACAAAGTCCAACGCCTTCCCAGCCTACAAAAAGACCTAAAAAATTATCACTCGTAATTAAAAAAAGCATAGAAAATACAAAAAGCCCCAAGTAAGCGAAAAATTTGTTAAAACCTTCGTCATGAGCCATATAAAAGATACTATAAAAATGCACACAAGTAGCTACAACACCCACAACACTCATCATTGTAAGAGAAATAACATCTATGTTAAAACCAAAATTTACACCTGCAAACCATTCAAAAAAAGTCAAACTGGTGGTAAAATTATTGAAAAGTAAATATAAAGAACAAAAAGTCCCGATAGCTATAAATATAGCACATATATAACCTACAAAAACCTTTCTTTGACTTAAAGAAAAACAACTTGCAAATAAAAAAGATATAAAAGGACTTAAAAGTGAAATTAAAGCTAAATTTTGCATATTAAGCCTCCTCTTTTAAACTTTTTAATTCTAAGGTTCCTTTTTTTCTATACCAAAGTACACATAAAGCAACCCCAACAGCAACTTCGCAAGCTGCAACACCTATAACAAAAAGTGCAAAAATCTGACCATTTAAATCCTGATGCATTTTTGAAGCCGCTATTAAAGCCAAATTTGCAGCATTGAGCAAAATCTCACTCGAAATAAACAACATAATAAGATTTTGTCTTTTTAAAATTCCAACAAGTCCTATAATAAACATTAAAATAGCTATAAAAAAATATTTTTCTATCATTGTTTTTCCTTTAAAAGGTCTTTGTGAGTAAGCACTATAGCACAAACAAGAGCAATCAAAAGCAATATAGCTACAAATTCGAAACCTAAAAGATATTTTGAAAAAACTTGCAAGGCAAGTTGTTTATTGTAATCATATAGAGCTGGATCACCTAAAGGCAAATTTGTAGTTACATTCTCATATTTAAATCCTAAAAGCATAAATAAAAGAAAAACTGCACTTAAAATAATTAAAGCAAAAAAACTTTTTTTTGCTTTAATCTTTTCTTTAAACTCTTTAGACGCATCAAAAAACATCATAGCAAAACTATAAATTCCAAGTACAGCTCCACCATAAACAATGATTTGTATAGCACCTAAAAATTCTGCATCCAATAAGAAGTAAAAGCCTGATAAAAATACCATTCCTCCAGCTAAAGCAGAGAGAGAATAAAGCATAGTTTTACTTAAAACCGCTATTAAAAAAAATCCTAAAACCACCACACTAAAAAATACAAAGGCCAAAGTCTCTATCATTTTACTTCTCCTTGTGAATTTTGATCTTGTGCTTCTAAGCTTTTATTCTGCAATACGTCATAGTAATTAGGTGTTTTTTTAACCAATAAATCAGCGTCTTTTCTAAGACTTCCTGCTCCTTCAAATTCTACTTGATTTTTAAGTTTATCAATAGGAGTTAAAAAATCTTGCTTATAACCAAAATAAGATCTTTGTTCAGCTGCATTTTCATATTCTAAGCCATGAACTATAGCAAGTTCTGGGCAAACTTCAGCACAAAATCCACAATAAATACAACGCCCTAAATTGATACTATAATTACCAACCTTTTTACGTCCATCTTTATCTAAAGAAGTTTCCATTCTTATACAATTACTGATACAAATTTTTTCACAAAGTCCACAACCTATACAACGCTCATTTTCACTTTCTATAAAACGCATAAGTCTATGTACCGCGCGATAACGATTATCAAGCTGAAGTTTTTCTAAAGGATATTTTATAGTCACACAATTATTTCGTCTAAGCATTTCACGCATCACCACACCTAAACCTACAAAAAGTTCAAGCTTTATACTCCTTTTTAAAGCTTGTAAAATCTTTTGCCAAGTAGTAATAGGCGTTTTTCTGTTTCCATCAACCAAATAATAATTTTTCATTTAAACTCCTATAAAAGCACAAATAAAGCAGTAATTAAAAGATTTAAAACCGCCAAAGGAATTAAAATCAAATAACACATTCTCATTACCTGATCAGGACGCAATTGAGGAAAAGCAGCTCTAGCCCAAAAATACCAAAAGAAAATAAAAACTGATTTTAATATCATCATAATCCATCCAGGTATTATCCAAAAACTATTAAAGCCACCTAAAAACAATAGAGAAATTAAAATTGCTCCTGCTATCATACTAGCATATTCACCTATAAAAAACATTCCCCAGCGAAGTCCAGAATATTCCGTCCCATAACCAGCAACAATCTCGGCATCATTTTCAGCCAAACAAAGTGGAGTCCTATTTGTTTCAATAAAAAGAGCTATAATAAAAAGTATAAAAGCCAAAGGTTGTTTGAAAATCAGCCAAGAAAAAAGCCCATCGCTTTGATAATTATTTATATCTATTAAAGAAAAAGAACCTGTAAGCATCACAATAGCCATTAAAGCTAATGCGCCAACACTCTCATAAGATAAAATTGCCACAAGACCCCTTGCTGCACCTAAAATAGACCATTTATTATTGCTTGAAAGTCCTCCTAAAAATACTGCATAAAAACAAAGTCCAGAAGTTCCTATAACAAAAAGCAAAGCTACATTGATATCAGAAATTAAAGGCTGTATAGTATGTCCAAAAAGTGTAAATTCGGGTAACATTGGAATAGCTGCTAAAGACACAAAAGCACAAATTGCTGCAAGAAGAGGCGCGATTGCAAATATAATTTTTTGCGAATTAGAAGGAATAATATCCTCTTTTGTAAAAAGCTTAATCATATCCGCAACAAGCTGAATAAGTCCGAAAGGTCCGACCATATCAGGACCTATACGACACTGAAAACACGCTAAAACCTTTCTCTCAGCATAGGTTGCAAGTCCCGCTAAAGTCGCAAAAAATGCGATCACTATAATACATTTTATTAAAACTTCTAAGGCAAAAAAAGCGAAATCACTCATTGTTTGCTCCTATTTTTTGTATTTTTGCAAAAACAAATCTTTCATCAAAAAAACTCAAAGTATCAAGTTTTTCATCAAAATATGGCAGATAAGCTCCATTTTTTAAATCCTTATCTATACGCACACTCAAACTTAATTCTTTATCTTTTATGCTAATTTTAACAAGATTGTTATCTTCTAAACCTTTTTCTTTGGCTAAATTTTCACTTATTCCAAGAAATATAACTTCATTAATAGCACTTGCACGATTAGAAAATCTACCAAATTGATAGCTAGGGTTTGCACTATAAAGTAAAATTTCATTTTCTTTTAACTCTAAAGTATTAGAATTTGGAGCTATAAATTCTTTTTTAGCGCTTTTCTTGAAACAATCTAAATTGAGTTCATAACCTCTTTTACATTCTCCACCATTGGTATAATAATTTTCCAAATTATCAAACTCAATCGGAGAAAATCCTTTATCTATAGGCAATCTTTTTGTATAATCAATAGTATATTCTTGATCAAACCCTAAAGCATTAGCCAAATCATTTAAATAATATCCGCCAAATTCTAAAGCAGCGTTTGTTGGAACTACTCTTTTATTATAATTTAAAAATGTTCCTTCTTGTTGATTTAAACTAGAACTCGCTAGATCAGCATGTTCTTCATAGGAAAATGTAAAATCTCCTCTTTCATTATATCCTAAGGTTTTACCCTCGGCTTTATCAGCACTTAAGTCACAAATCATCGCAACCCCTAAAGTATTTGTATGCGTAGGATTTAGAAAAACTTTAAAAGGAGTGCTTGTTTGCACCAACGCTAATAACTTAGCAAGTTTTTTAGCATCGCGATGGAAGTAAAAATCGCTACCCGCTACAAGAGTAAATTTAGTTTTTTTGAGTAATAAATCTTCAAGTTTATCTTCATCTAAACCTAAATTTTTAGCAAAAACTGAACGCTGAACTTCTATACTTTTTTTCACTTTTTTTGGAACAAGTTTTTTTACTTCTTTTTCAATCTCATTACCTTGTTCATCTTTTTCTTTTACTTTTTCTATTACTTCTTCATTAATAGTCTCTTCAATTTCTTTATTTTCTTTGACAAAAAATTCAGACAAGTTAGCTTTTATGCTTTCATCTGTCGTAAATTTTTGAAGTAAAAAATATAAAATCTGCTCTTCATCTCCACTTTTATGTACACAAGAAACAAAATTTTTAGAATATTTCTCAACACCAAAATCTCCTATAGGATGAAAATAAATTCCAGCGCCCTTATTCATAACTAAAGCATTATTTACCTTATAGCTTAAAGTTGGTGCATCGTATCTTAAAAGTGTCCCTGAAACAACTAAAAAATCACTTTTTATTATATCATCACTTGTAGCATTATAAAATTCGCCCGAATTTTCTACAAATTCATTTAAAAACTCTTTAAATTTCAAAGCTTCTTCATTTATCAAGTTAAGTTCAAATTTCTTTTTAAGATTTTGTAAAATTAATGCTTCTTCATTGGTTATAAAACTATTAAATTTAATATTTTTAATTTCATTTTTATCAAAAAGTGCTACAAGCTCATTAAAAGCTTTTTCATCTTTACTAGCTTCATTTTGTGTATCAAAACCAAATCTCGCTGCTTTATTTAAAGTTGCAAAGGCAAAATCATTGCTTACGCGATAAATTTTAGGCTTTTGATCGCTAATTCCACTTTGCTTGATATCATAATACATAAGTTCGCAATCGCTAGAATGAGGATTTGAGGCAGGAATTCTTTTAAGTTCCCAAATATTAGAAGTATATTGAAACTTAGATCCAATCAAGGCCCCAGTTGGACAAACACTAGTACATTCTCCACAAAATGAACAATTTAAAATCTCTCCATTTGATGGGCCAATTAAGCTTTTTTGAAATTTTGTCCAAATTGCATAAGCATCTTTACCCATTGTTTCTTTAAAACTGGCATCTACTGCATCTCCTCCACGTGGAACCGTTTTTAAAGCACTTTCACCGATCTTATCTTTACAAACTGTAACACAACGCTCACAAACAATACAAAGTGCAGGATCATAATTGATCATTCCCCAATGTTTATGTGGTTTATGAGTATCTTTTATCCAATGTTTTTGTATATTTACTCGAGATTTATGTGTGAAATTTTGCAATTCACATTCACCCGATTTATCACATACTCCACACTCTAAAGGGTGATTGATGCAATAAGTTTGCATTATCTCATTTCTTTCATCCCACAAATTTTGCAAATCACTCTCTACAACCATACCATCTTTTGCTTTTGTATTGCAAGAATAAACTTTTTTACCATCAGCTTCTACCATACACATACGACAGGCTAAAGTTGGACTACAACCTGTTAAATAGCAAATTGCAGGAATAAAAATATCATTTCTTCTTGCTATATTTAAGATATATTCGCCTTCCTCAAAGGCGCAATCAATACCATTTATTTTAATTGTCATTTTGCTTCCTTTATGCGAATTTGGGTAAAGTCAAAACCATAATTTTCATAATTTAAAAAACCTATAGTACCTTGCAAATTTTCATCTAAACAAAGTGTAGTTTTAAGATTGAAATCTTTAGCTAAAATTTCTACTTCACTTTGATCTTTGCATTTTGAAATTTGCAAAAATTGCTTTGAGCA
Source organism: Campylobacter estrildidarum (assembly GCF_005406205.1). Lineage (GTDB taxonomy): Bacteria > Campylobacterota > Campylobacteria > Campylobacterales > Campylobacteraceae > Campylobacter_D > Campylobacter_D estrildidarum. The sequence continues at coordinate 69,296 of NZ_NXLZ01000007.1, read as the reverse complement.
ATGTAAATTTTTATCTTCTAAGTTAGCTTTGAAAAGCACTAAACCATCATAATTATCAAGCTCTTTTAAAGGATTTAACTTCGTATTTTTAAAATCACACTCTTGCTCATTGCTGTCTAAAATTTTGAGTTTAAATTTTTCGCTTAAAAAATTTAAAAAATACTTGATATTTTCGCTATCTTTATAAAAACTAATATTTTCATCAATAATCAAATATTGAGCTTTTTTTAAAAATTCAAGTATATCACCTGCTTCTTCTTCTCCAAAACAAGATTCTGCACTCAAGTATCCTTCATCTAAATCTTTAAAAATCTTTTCATCGCTCATTTTACAAAGTAAAGCCAAAACAAAACTTAAGCTTGCAATTTCGCATTTATAAAACTTAGCCTTTAAACATTTGTCTTCAAGACAAGAAATATTGACATTTTCACCTTGAATTTTGCTGCATAAATCTTTATTTTTAATGCTTGGCATATCTAAAAAACAAAGTGCTTTTTCATAAATCATACACTTTCCTTTTTAATTACGATAGTCCAATCAACTTGATTAAATTTTAAAGAATTCAAAAGCTCACATCTATTCTCCTCTTTTACAAAAGAAAAGCTTTTCTCTACAGCGGAAAAATCTCCGATTTCAAAAAGAATCACCAATACTTCACCAGCTTTTGCTTCTTTAATTACCTGTGCTAAATCCTCAAAGAGTTCCTTGCTCTTTCTTAAATCTACTCTTCTCATCGATCAATCTCACCTAAAACTATATTTACATTACCCATAATTGCCACAACATCAGCTAAATAAGTCCCTACTAACATCTCTTCGAAAAAAGAACAATGCCAATAACTAGGAGTCCTAGCTTTCAAACGATATGGTCTTCCTGTTCCATCACTATGGATAAAAAATCCTAACTCGCCTTTTGGACTTTCAGTAGGTACATAAACTTCACCTTTTGGAGGCTTTAAGCCTTGAGTTACTAAAACAAAATGCTGCATCAATGAATAATTTTGTGTCAAAATTTGTTCTTTTGAAGCACTTACATATTCTGGATGATTGGATAAAATTTCAGGCGGTGTATCCTTATAAAGAGCTGCGCATTGTCTTAAAATTTTAAGACTTTCTCTAAATTCTTGCATATAAACCTTATATCTTGCATAAGAATCCCCTTGAGTTGCATAAGGGACACCAAAATCTACCTCATCATAAAGCAAATAAGGTTCTTCTTTACGTATATCATAGCAAATTCCGCTTCCTCTTAAAAGCACTCCACTACAGCCCCAATTTAAAGCTTGTTCTTTAGTTACCACTCCTACATTTTCAGTTCTCAAACGCCAAATTCTATTATCGTCTAACAAGGCTTCATAATCGGCAATATTTTTAGGAAATTTATCACAAAAAGCTAGAAGCTCTTGTAAATAACCTTCGGGCAAATCAAGCATTACTCCACCAATTCTCATTGAAGAATGCGTGAGTCTTGCTCCGCAATATTTTTCAATCAAATCTAAAACATATTCTCTTTCTCTAAAACAATATAAAAATACAGTCATAGCTCCGATATCAAGTGCGTGTGTTGCGAGCCAGAGTAAGTGTGATCCTATACGATTAAGCTCTAAAAGTATCATACGAATGACTTGGGCTCTGCGTGGAATTTCCAAACCACATAATTTTTCAACCGCAGCACAATAAGCATAATTATTTGAAGAAGCTGCAACATAGTCCATTCTATCGGTTGTTGGAATAAATTCTTGATAAATCATATTTTCAGCCATTTTTTCCATACCGCGGTGCATATAACCTATAGTCGGACGAGCTTTAACCACTTGTTCACCATCAAGTTCCAAAACAAGACGTAAATTTCCGTGTGCTGAAGGATGTTGCGGTCCCATATTGATAATCATTTTTGAATCTTCTTGTTCAAAAGCTATATTTTCATAATAAGGTTTTAACTTGCTAGGAATTTGCATTTTAACGCCTTTTTTCTAAAATTTTTGCTTGATCACGTTTAACTTTTTTTACAAAAGCAACACCTTCTTCTTCTTGATACTCTTGTTTAAAAGACACTTCTTTTGGATCTGAACCTTTAGAAGTTTCGTGATAAATTCTTGAAAAATTAAGAGTATCTTTATCATCTACAAAGCCAGGATCTCTTTGCTCAGATCCAACAACTTCACGATATTCTTTTCCAAAAATTCTATCAATTTCATACCATTGTGCAAACTCATCACCTTTTAAAGGATAAGTTTTTAAAAGCGGATGTCCATACCAATCATCAGGCATTAAAATACGTTTTAAATTTGGATGATTTACAATGAAAACCCCAAACATATCATAAATTTCTCTTTCACTCCAATTTGCTCCTTTAAAAACGCTAGTAACACTTTGAAGTCTCTCCTTTACTCCTACAAAAGTTTTCACTCTTACCCTTAATCTTTTGTCCATATTAAGAAGTTGATAGAAAACTTCAAAACCATTTTTAGAAGCAACAAAATCAATTGCACTTGCTTCAGTAAAAGATATATAGCCTAAATTTTTAAGAATTTGAAGAGTTTCAACATTGTCTTCTTTATTGATTTGAATTACCCAAAAATCGAGCTCAACAAAAGAATCTAAAATTTTAACTTGAGTTTTTAAAGTTTCATAATCTTGCTTGAAAACACTCTCATTAATGTCCATTTTTTTTGTATGTGGAGCGTGATAAAACCTATCTGTATAATAATTTTTTAACTGAACATCTTTTTTATTAGTATATTTTCTCATTTTATACCAACCTTTTTGGCGCAATTTTACGACTTGCTTTTTCTTTACGAATTCTTTTTTGTAAAATCATTAAAGCAAATTGAAAACTTTCAGGGCGTGGAGCACAGCCTGGAACATAAATATCTACAGGTATGATACGATCCACTCCTTGTACTGTAGAATAAGTATTAAACATACCTCCTGTATTAGCGCAACTTCCCATAGAAATAACCCATTTAGGTTCAGGCATCATATCATAAAGCCTTCTTGTAAATTCAGCATGTTTTTTGCATAAAGTTCCCGCGATAATCATTACTTCACTATGACGCGGAGAAGCTCTAAAAATGGTTCCAAAGCGGTCAAAATCATATCTTGATCCTCCAGCAGCCATCATTTCTATAGCACAACAAGCCAAACCATAAGTTAAAGCCCATAAAGAATTACTTCTACCCCACTGAACTAGCTTATCAACACTAGTTAAAACAACTGGCAAACCGCTAGTATAATTTATTTGATGCTCTGCCATGTAAATGCTCCTTTTTTATATGCATATAAAAAACCAACTCCTAAAAGTAAAATAAAAATAATAACTTCTAAAAGGCCGAACAAACCTAAGTCTTTAAAAATTAAAGCCCAAGGAAATAAAAAAACAACTTCAATATCTAAAAGAATAAATATCAAAGCAATGATAAAAAATTGAGAATTGATTTTATTTGCTTGCTTAACAGGTATAGGACCGCATTCATAAATTCCAAGTCCTAATTTTTTTCGACTTTTTGAGGCAAAATTATTACCAATTGTTGAGGCTAAAAAAACCAATCCGAAAAAGATAACACTAGCAAGCACTATCATTAAAAATATACCAAAATAAGGGTGTGCTACATCCATATGAGACATCTGCTCTCCTTTTTTAACATTTTTGAATTTGCTTTAAATAATAAAATTTGCTGTCCTAAACCAAATAAATATTTTACTCTAAAATTTTTATATTAAAACTTAAAAAATAAAAAAATATATTGTTAAATTTATTTAAAGTTGGATTTTTTTATATTTAAATTGACTAAATAATTCTTTTTGATGAGTGATAAAAATATAAGAAAGATGATTTTCTTGTTGATAAAATTTTAAAAAATCTAAAATTTCTTTTGAATTTTTTACATCAAGCATCGAAGTTATTTCATCTAAAATCAGTAATTTTGGCTTTAAAATCAAAGCACGTATAAGTCCTATACGAGAAGCCTCTCCTCCACTTAATTCATAAGGCTTGGATTCTAAAATTTGTCGCTTTAAACCAAAACGATCAAAAAAATCAAAAATCATTTCATCATTCTTTTTTAAATTAAAATTTTCTAAACCATCTTGTATTAAATCCTTGATTTTTTTATAAGGATTTAAGGCCATTTTTTGATCCTGAAAACAATACTGAATTTCTTTTCTTAAAAGTCTTTGTTTATCTTTTTTTATTTTATGTAAATTATGATTTTGGTATAAAATTTCTCCTTCGCTAGGATATTCTAAAAAACAAAGTATTTTTGCTAAGGTGCTTTTTCCAGATCCGCTTTGACCTAAAATCATTAAATTTTCACCCTGTTCTAAAGAAAAATTAATATTTTCAAAGACTAAATATTTTTCTTTTTTTAAATACCAATGCTTTTTTATCTCATAAAATTTAGTCAAACTACGCACTTTAAGCATTATAAATTCCTAAAAACGCATTTAAAGTATAAAAATTCGCACGCTCTTTTTCTAACACAAGAACTTCATCAGCTAAAGAACGAATGAAATATAAATCGTGAGTGATACAAATTAAACCTATGTCTTTTTTTAGCTCTTTTAAAATTTCAATTATTTTTTGAGTATTTTTAGCATCTAAAGAAGCTGTAACCTCATCACAAATTAAAATTTGTGGCTTATGCAATAAAGCTAAAGCTAAACTTGCGCGTCTAGCCATCCCTACGCTTAACTCATAAGGGTAAGAATGCCATAGTAAATCTAAATTGTCAAATCCTAATTTTTCAAAATAAGAAAAAACATACTTTTTATATTCTTTTTGATTTAAATTTGTATGAGTTTTTAGGATCAAAGAACATAGTTTTCCTATATCCAAACAAGGATAAAGACTCGATTCACTATCTTGCAAAACAAGTGCTATTTTAGAACGCAATTCTCGAAGTTTGTCATTGCTTAACTTTAGAATTTCAATCCCATTAAAACTAAATTCATCAGCATTAATATTAAAATCAGAATCCAAAAGTCTTACTAAAGCTTTACTCAATAAACTTTTTCCTACTCCACTTTCTCCTGTAATGGCTAAAGTTTTTCCTTTTTCTAAAGTAAAATTGATATTTTCAAGCAAAACTTTATTTTTAAAACTTATGCTTAAATTTCGAACTTTCAAGATTTCACTCCCCATTTATCTTGTAAAAAATTACCCAACCATAAAAGCGGTAAAAAAAGTAATATAAGAGTTAAAAGTGGAAAAAATATTACCCACCAAGCTCCCACAAAAGCAGCTTTTGAAAATTCACTTAATAAAATTCCTAAAGTTGGAAATTCAAACCCTATTCCAAATCCAAAAAAACTTAAAGTTGCTTCTGTAGCAATTGCGTGTATGATATTAAATATAAAAAGTATAAAAAATAATGATTTTAAAGCGGGTAAAAGTTCCTTAAAAAAAATCTTCAATGGAGTTCCACCTAAGACGATGCTTGCTTTATAAAATTCTAAAGTTTCTAATCTTTTTAATTCACTCTCAACCACTTTAGCAATGAAACACCAATGCATTAAAGCGATTAAAAAAATCATTAAAAATAAATTCATATGGACAAAACTTTGAAAAAACATCATCAATAAAAAAGCCGGAAATGCTAAAAAAAGTTCCAAAATACGCATCCAAAAAGTATAAAAAAATAAACGGGCCCATAAAAGATAAAAAATAGCAAAACAAATGGATAAAAAAGCACTACAAATTCCTATAAATAAAGAATTTCTTAGAGCAAAAAGCAAACGCGAAAACAAATCTCTTCCTAAGAAATCTGTACCTAAAATATAAACTAGATTAGGAGCTTGATATAGATCTTGTAAATGGGTTGATAAAATATCAAATGGGGCTAAAAACGGAGCAAATATAGCACACACAAATAAACACACCAATGGAATAAGATAAATAATAATTTTACGCAAAAGAAAACTTTCTTAACTTTGGATTTAAAGCCCTAGCAATCATATCGCTTAAAAATGTGAAAAATGCTGCAGATAAAACACTCAAAAATAACAAAGCTAAAACTACTGGAAAATCTTTAAAAATAATGCTCTCAAGCAATAAACTTCCAAGACCACTATAATTAAAAACGCTTTCAACAATATAAGCTCCCATTATAAAGCTCAACGCTGTACTTCCAAAATAAGCTATAATAGAACCTAAGGAGTATCTTAAAACTAAACAATCAATTTCTCTTTGCCTTAAGGCTCTAGCATAAAGATTTTGAATAAAAATTTGAGAAAAACTCTCGTGAATAAAATTTTTTACTATCCTTAAATATATAGCTAAATGTGATAAAACAAGAACCAATATAGGTAAAATTAAATGCTTTAATTGATTTAAAAAATTATCATCACTAAAATCAATCCAAGATGAAAAATTCCAAAAAATTCCAAAAACCAATATAAAAAGCAACGCTAAAACTAATGGAGGCAAGGCAAAAAAATTAAATGTTATGAAAGCGATCATTTTTTCTATAAAACTATTTTTAAAATGATATTCCACAAAAGCTAAAATAATACTCAAAACAAATAAAATACTTAAAGCGCTTAAACTTAAAATTAAAGTATTAAAAAGTCTTTCTTTGATCATTTTTACCACACTTTCTCCGCTCAATAAAGAAACTCCAAAATCCCCTTTTAAAGCTTTAAAAAGCCAAATTTTATATTGAGTTAGCAAAGGCTTATCAAGCCCTAAATTTCGCTCTATTCTTTGGATAAATTCTTTACTTTGTGAATTAACACCACTTGCATAAGCGATATTTCCCTTGCTAAAATAAAGCATAACAAAACACAAAAAAGTACTCAAAAAAGCAACAAAAATACTTAAAATAAAGCGTAGAAACACTAGTTTTTAACCCACTTATAAATATTTGTAGTAAAACCGACTCCGTGATGACCTAAAACTCTAGGCTCAATTCCTTCAATTTTTTCATTATAAACTAAGGCAAAATCAAGATAAGCTATAAAAATAAAAGGTGGATTTTCATATAAAGCATCGATAAATTCTTTATAGTATTTTTTACGTTCATTGACATTTAAAGTATTTCTTGCTTTTTGCAAGGCAAGATCAACCTTTTTATCGCGATAATGACCAAAATTCCAACCTTGTCCATTCAAATCACTATCTTGAGAACTTTCAAATACTCTAAAAGTATGAAAATCAGGATCAAAAGGACTTCCCCAACCGATAACAAAACTATCAACCTTAGAATAATCAAAACTACCCGCTGGTTTAGCTACAACTTGAGTTAAAACCCCAATTTTTTTAAATTCGCTTTGCAAAATTCCAGCCAAACTCACTCTTAAAGGATCGTTACTCATCGCATAAATTTGAAATTTTAATTCTTTTCCATTTTTTTCAAAAATCCCTTCTTTATTTTTAACAAAACCTGCACTAAAAAGTAATTTTTCGGCCTTTGATACATTATAATCAAAAGAATTGAAAGCATTAGGATTTGCCCAAGAATTTTGCAAAGGATGTGAGGCAACAAAGCCGTAATTATGCAAAAGATTTTTAACTATACTTTCTTTATCTATGGCATAATTTAAAGCCTTTCTAACTTTTATATCTTTTAAAAATTCATTATTTAAATTAAACATCAAGGCCCTATAATCAGCTGATTTTTCGCGTAAAATTTTAAATTTTGGATTATTTTTAAAAGTTTTCAATAAAGAACTATCGATTAAAGCAGCATCTATTGTGCCATTTTTTAATTCTACACTAGCAATTAAAGGATCAAAAATATGCTTTATGATTAATTTTGGAGTTTTTACCTTTGCAAGATAAAAATTTTCATTGGCTTTTAATTTTGCATATTCTCCTTTTTTCCACTCGAGCAATTTATATGCCCCTGTGCCTATAGGGTGCTGGTTAAAAGAATCCGTATTTAGATCTTTATTTTCAAGCAAATGTTTGGGTAACATTCCTATGCTTAAAGCGTCCAATAAAGCAGGATAAGGCTTAAAAAGAGTGATTTTTATATGATAAGGATTTACAATATCTATTTGTTTTATATTTTCAAAATTTACATATAATGGAGAATTATTTTTAGGATTTTTAAAAGCTTCTATGCTAAATTTTACATCTTGAGCATTAAATTTTATACCATCGTGCCACAAAACATCTTCTCTTAAAAAAATATTATAAACCAATCCATCTTTACTGATTTGCCAAGATTTTGCTAAGTCTGGCTTTAGATTCATATTTTCATCAAAACGAGTTAGGCCTGAAAAAATAAGATTGATTAGCAAATCGTGATCTTCACTATAAGCTGGATTTATTCTTGAAATTTCATTTTCAGATGCTATTATTAAAGTATCTTTTGGAATTTGAGCTTGTAAATTAACCCATAAAACTAATATAAAAACCCAAAATCTAAACATTTTTTTCCTTATTTATTTTAGTAATTAAAAAATTATAAAATAAAAAAAAATAAGCCACAAGCCCCTATGGGGGATAATAGTGTTTTAGTCTAAAAAATTTATTTATCATTTACTCATTTTAAATTAAAAATTAAAATTTTAAATACTAATGAAAATATCTAATCAAAGTCCCTATTTAAGATATTTTTAGTCTTAATTTTACTTGAATTTTTATTTTAGTTGGAATATAATGATTAAATATTTAGTAACAAGGAGCACGTATGCAGCAAAATCGTAGGGATTTTTTAAAATGGAGTTCTTTATTTGGTGGTTTGGCTTTAACTCCTATGCAACTAAGTTCAAATATACTCAAAACCTCGCCTATGGTAACAAAGTGGGCTGGGTGCAATGTAAATTGTGGAACAAAATGTCCTATTAAGGTTCATACTCAAGATGGGGTTGTAAAATACGTTAGTACAGATAATGAAGGAGAAGATGACTTTGATACACGTCAAGCTAGAGCTTGTGTTAGAGGAAGAAGTTCAAGATATAAGGTTTATAATGCCAATCGTCTCAAAAGACCTTTAAAAAGAGTGGGCAAAAGAGGAGAAGGTAAATTTATGCCTATTTCTTGGGAACAAGCTTTTGATGAAATCGCTTCAAAAATGAAAGAAGTGAAAGAAAAATACGGAAATGAAGCATTTTTTATCACTTATGCAACTGGAACTACTGGAACTATTATTAATCGCTGCACTTCAGGTCCTTGGGCTAGACTCTTAAGTTTATATGGAGGATATTTAAACTACCATAACACTTACTCAACGGCACAAATTTCAAATGCAATGAATTTTTTCTATGGAGGATCTCCAGCAAGCGATATCGCGACTCTACGTTCTGCAAAACTTGCCATCTTTTTTGGTGCCAATCATGTAGAAACAAGAATGGGTGGAGGTGGTATAGGCTATGCTTATCATAAAGCTTTGGAAGAAAGTGGCTGTAAGATTATCCATATTGATCCAAGATATAATGATTCTTGTATAGGACATTGCGATGAATGGATCCCTATAGTTCCTGGAACGGACGCGGCTTTAATCGCAGCTTTAGCCTATGTGATGATTAAAGAAAATTTACTGGATAGAAAATTTCTTGATACCTATACTATAGGTTTTAGTGAAAATACCCTACCAAGCGATGCACCTAAAAATTCAAGTTATGAAAGTTATGTTTTAGGAACTTATGATGGGGTGGAAAAAACTCCCGAGTGGGCGAGTAAAATCACAAAAATTCCATCTCGTCGCATCACTCAACTTGCAAGAGAAATCGCCTTAACTAAGCCTTGCTTTATAGAACAAGGTTGGGGAGTGCAAAGACATTCCAATGGAGAACAAAACGCAAGAGCCATTGCAACTTTAGCTTGCATGATAGGAAGTATAGGTATAGAAGGAGGTAATACAGGCTGTCGAACTGGATCAAGTAAAACTTATGATATTATGGGAATGCCTTATAAGAATCCTATTTAAAGACTCTATTCCTTGTTTCTTATATACGGATGCTATTTATCGTGGTAAAGAAATGACAGATCTTAGCGATGGAGTGCGTGGAACAAAACAACTCAAACAAAATATTAAATTTATCTTCAATACAGCAGGAAATTGCTTAACCAATCAGCACAGTACCATTAAGGAAGTCGATCGCATTTTAAGTGATGAAAGTTTGTGTGAATGTATCGTTGATATTAATGTTACAAGAACGCCATCTAATAATTATGCTGATTATATTTTACCTGATGCGACTATGCTAGAACAAGAAGATTTTATTAGACCTAGTGCGGGATATTATAGCAATAGGCCTTATATTATTTATTGTCAAAAAGCTATAGAGCCTGTAGGCGAGGCAAAGCCTATTTATGAAATGTGTATTGAACTTGCTAAAAGATTAGGCATAGAAAAAGAATTTAGCGAAGGAAAAACCCAAAAAGACTGGTTAAAATACCTTTATGAAGAAAGTATGAAAAAAAATCCACTCTTGCCAAGTTTTGAAGAAATGACTTCTAAGGGACTTGTAAAATTTGATCCGGTTAAACCTGTTGTCGCACTTGAAGATTTTATAAAAGATCCTATCAATCATCCTTTAAAAACCCCAAGCGGTAAAATCGAAATTTATAGTAATGAACTTGCAAAAATGCAAAAAACTTGGAAATTAAGAGAGGGGCAACAAATCGTTCCTATTCCTGTGTTTGAAAGTCAAAGAGAAGGCATACTTGATCCTTTAAAAGAAAAATATCCTTTACAATTTTATGGATATCATTACAAAGGAAGAACTCATTCTAGTTTTTGGGAAATTCCACAAATTAGAGAAACAAACCCTCAAGAAATTTGGATCAATCCTATCGATGCACAAACAAGGGGTATTAAAACAGGAGATATGATCCAAGTTAGAAATGACTTAGGTATTATCCAAGGAATGGCAAAAGTAACGCCAAAAATCATACCAGGTTGTGCAGTCACTCCTCAAGGAGCTTGGGCTAAATATGAAAATGGTATCGATGTAGGAACTTGCGTTAATTCTTTAGCGAGTATAGTGCCAACTGCTATTTCAAAAGGCAATGGACAACATTCTATTTTAGTAGAAATTGCAAAAGTTTAAGGAGTGCAAAATGAATTTAGAAGAAAACTCACAATTTGGTTTTATGCTTGATCAAAGCAAATGTGTAGGTTGTAGAACCTGTTCTTTATCTTGTAAAGATTATAAAAATATGCCTGTAGGAGTAAATTTTCGTCGTGTTTTTGAAACAGAAGGGGGTAATTGGACTTGTAAAGAAGAAGATGGGAGTGTAGAACAAAACGTTTTTGCTTATTATACTTCTATATCTTGCAATCACTGCTCTGATCCAGCCTGCCTTAAAGCTTGTCCAACCGGTGCAACCATGAAGGTAAAATGGGGCATTGTTATGGTTGAAGATAGTATGTGCATAGGATGCAAAGCCTGTGCTATGGCTTGTCCTTATGGTGCTCCACAATTTAATCACGAAAGTGGGCACATGAGTAAGTGTGATGGTTGTTATGATAGACTCAAAGAAGGAAAAAATCCGATTTGTGTGGATTCTTGTCCTTTTAGAGCCTTAAAGGCTGGAGATATCGCTAAATTAAGAGAAAAACATGGAAATTTAGCTTCAATCACTCCTTTGCCTGATGCAAGTATCACGCATCCAAATTTATGTATAGTGCCTGAAAAACATAGTTTGCCTTCAGGAAATAAAAGTGCAATTTTTCATTTGCCACAAAATTATCAAGGAGTAAAAAATGACATCCTTTAATCATATCTTTAGCGAAATGCCTTTGGTGCTTTTTACTATACTAGCTCAAGCCTTTATCGGTCTTAGTTTTGTTTATACTCCTGCTTTCTTAAATGGCTATAAAAATCTTAACCATTTAAAATCTTTTGGGCTTTTTTTAGGTATAGCTATGATTGTAGCTTTTATACCTTCTTTTTTTCACCTAAATGACATAACACATATTTTCAATGTGCTCAATCGTCTTGGATTTTTTTACGCCAATAATCAATGGTATGTAGGCTGGATGAATAATGAGATTTTATTTGTTTCTTTAGTTTGTGTTTTTGGATTTTTGCTCTACTATAAAAATAAACAATGGATCTTTTTTATAGCATTGCTATGTGGAATTTTAGGAATTTTCTTTATGAGTGGAGCCTATGGTTCTATGCAACAAAGCGTGCCAACTTGGGATTTTAAAATCACTTTACTTTATTTTTTTGCTAGTGCGATTTTTTTAGGTTCTATTCTTTATTATTGTTTTTTTGAAGAAAGCGAACATGAAAGAAAAATGTCTTTTTTTGCAGGACTTATTGGCATAGGACTTTTAAGTACAGCTATTGTTTTGCAAACCTTGCACGTGGGACAAACTTGGATTATGGGACTTGTAAATCCTTTTGAACTTTTAGGGGGAACTTATATTTGGTTTATAGGATCATCTTTTGCATTTTTGGGACTAAGTATCACTTGTTGGTATTTAAATAACTATCTTTATGAGAAATTCCAAAGTAAATTTTTTACCTATTTTGCTCTATTGTGTGCCTTTATAGGAGTGTTTGTTACTAGAATGCTATTTTATGGTTTAATAAGTACGCAAATTATGCTAGGGCACTCTTAATGAAACATCTAGCTATAGATATTTTCATTACTTTTTTAAAAAATCCACCTAAACAAGATTTGCTAGAGAAAATTCAAGAAGAACAACTCTGGCAAAAGTGGTTTTTAAAAAATGAAAATCTTTTGCAAAAAGAAGCTTTAGAGCTATTAAGTCATTCTAAAGAAGATGAAAAAACAATAGGATATGATTTTACTTGTCTTTTTTTAAGCGATATTGATTTTGTCAAAGCTCCACCTTATGCCTCTTTTTACCTTGATAAAGATAAAGAAATTTATTCAAGCAATTCTGAAAAAGTAAAAAATATCTTTTTAAAATACAATTTTTTAAATTTTTTAGAAAATGAACCTCAAGATAGTCTGATTAATGAGCTTTTGTTTATCAAAGAATTGCTAAAAAATGAAAATGAGAAGATCTTGAAAGAATTTTTGGAAAAAGAATTTTTTACTTGGTTTGACTTATGGAATGATGATTTTCTAAATGGATCAAAAAGTAATTTTTACAAAGGCTTAGCCATGCTTATGAGAGATTTTTTTCAAGAATTTAAAATCCATTAATCAAATTTTTCTACTAAATTTTTTGCTAATTCTTTGATATTTTCACCCTTTAATTCGCTTATATTTCCATCTTGCGCAAGCAAAATTCTATCGGCACTATCAAAATAAGCATCATCATGAGTAATTGCAAAAATAGTTTTACCCTGCTCTTTTAATAAAGGTAAAAGCTTTTTATAGAAAAATTTTCTAAATACCGGATCTTGATCAGCAGCCCATTCATCAAGAACTAAAACATCTCTTTCTTCAAGCAAAGCTATAAGCATAGCTAAACGCTTTTTTTGTCCTGTGGAAAGTTTGGTAAAAGTTAGTTCATTATCACTAACATTTGTTTTATTATTTAATTCTAAAAAATTAAGCCAAAAAGCGATTCTTTCTTCACTTGCAAAGCCATTTTTACTTAAAGTTTTGCTAAAAAGATGAAAATCACTAAAAACAGCTGAAATAAGAGTTTTATATCGTTTTAAATTTTCTTCATCAATTGGCATATTATCCACATAAATTTCACCACTACTTGGTTTAAAAAGCCCTGTTAAAAGCATACAAAAAGTTGATTTTCCGCTTCCATTTTTACCGATTAAAAATATAAGTTCGCCTTTTTTTATATCAATATTTACAGGATTTAAACTGAAATTTTCTTCATAAGAAAAAGAGACATTTTTAAAAGAAATTTGCTTCCAATTCTCAATATAATCTATTTTTTCAAAGTTTTCCTTGTATTCATCTAATTCTAATTTTTCGATTTTATCTAAAGCAATTTTTGCTAAAAGCAAGGTAGGAAAAGAAGAAATCATAGATACCAAAGGTGTTCTTAAAAATAAAATAGAAAGAGCTATAGTGGTTGCCTCATTTACACTTGCTAGATTATATTTTAAAGCTAAAAAAAACTCCATACCCACTAAAGCTAAAAGCGTTACATTTGTCCAATTGTTGGAAAGATTATTAAAAAGATTTCCTAAAGTACTATTTTTCTTTTTCGCTTTTGCATTATTTTCAAATTCAAGTTCATAATAAAACTTAGCTCTTTCTTGGTTGATTAAAAGTTCTTTATGGCCATCGAGTATATTTTGGTAATTGTTTTGTAAAGCATCATCGTTTTCTCTAGCCTTGCGAAAATAATAATAAACTTTCATCATTAAAAAATGATTTGTTACAAAAATAACCGCGATCCAAACCGCACAAAAAATAAAAATTTCAAAAGAAAGATAACACAGATAAATACTCGTGCAAAAAATCAAAATACTTGATTGTAAAAATTCAGGCAAACGCAAAAGCCCAAAAGATATATTTCTAACATCAGAACCTAAAGATGCCAAAATTCTTGCTTTACCCACTTTGGCTACTCGGAGTAAAGGAGTATCTAAAATTTGTTTTACGATACGCTTTTGCATTTTAAAAATAAAATTTTGTCCAAAAATACTCAACCCAAGCTCAACCATAGTCGAACTTGTAAAAAAAACTAAAAGTAAAATTAAAAAATAAAAAATAGGTATATTTTGTGCATTTTTAAGTAAGTAATCATTGATAAAAATTAGAGTAAAAACACCTACAATGCTTGTTATAAAAGAAAAAAATAAAAAAGATAAAAATTTTAATTTATTATTTTTAAGCATTTCGATAATAAAAGACATCTTCTTAACTCCAAAAAATATTTTTATTATAGCATTTTTAGAATTGTTATCAAAAACTTTTATAACTTAAATTTTTATAAAACAATATTCTTTTATGTTCGGGGCTAAATTTAAATTATCTTAAATTTTAAACCATTTTTTAATTTCAAATTCGATATTATTTCAAAAATTTTTATTTTAAAGTTTATAGACAATGAAAAAAATTATTTTTATGGGAACACCAGCTTATGCAACTTGCATTTTAAAAGCTCTTTTAGAAAATGAGAATTTTAATATCGTAGCACTTTTTACTCAACCCGATAAAACAGTAGGCAGAAAACAAATTTTAACTCCAAGTCATACAAAAGCTTTTTTAAGCAATCATTCTTCTTGTATTCCAATTTTCACACCTAAATCATTAAAAGATGAAGCAACCATTAAACAAATTAGCGAATTTAAACCTGATTTTATCGTAGTGGCTGCTTATGGAAAAATTTTACCTAAAGCTATTTTAGATATAGCCCCTTGTATCAATTTACACGCTTCTTTATTGCCAAAATATCGTGGTGCCAGTCCTATTCAAAGTGCGATTTTAAATGGTGATAAAAAAAGTGGGGTTTGTACTATGCTTATGGAAGAAGGGCTCGATACAGGTGCTATACTTGAAAGTGTAGAATGTGATATCAAAGATAAAAATTCAAGCGAAGTTTTTGAAATATTGGCTAATTTAGCTGCAAAGCTTATCATTTCCACTCTTTTAAATTTTGAAAATTTAATCCCTAAAAAACAAGATGAAAATCTAGCAACTTTATGCACAAAAATAAAAAAAGAAGATGGGATGATTACATTAAGCAGTGCAAGAGAAATTTATCAAAAATATCTCGCATTTACTCCTTGGCCAAATGTTTTTTTAGCTAATGGTTTGAAATTTTTAGAATTAGAGCTTGTAGATGAAAATGAAATATTTAATCAAGAAGGAGAAATTTTAGAATTAGAAAAAGAAAGTTTTTTACTATCTTGCAAACAAGGTATTTTGCGTATAAAAAAATTGCAAGAAAGTGGAAAAAAAGTCCTTGATGGGCGTACTTATTTAAATGGAAAGAGGTTGAAAGTTGGAGATTATTTGCATTGAAAGTATAAATTCAACTCACCTTTTTTTATGTGAGCAAATTCGCAATAAAAAAATAATAAAAAATACCGCTTTATATGCTTTAGAACAAACTCAAGGGATAGGAAGTAGAGAAAATTCATGGCAAAGTTCAAAAGGAAATTTACATTTGTCCTTTTGTTTAAAAGAAAAAGATTTACCAAAAGATTTGCCCTTGGCTTCGGTTAGTATTTATTTTGCCTATTTGATCAAAGAAATTTTAGAAATTCAAGGTTCTAAAATATGGCTCAAATGGCCAAATGATTTGTATTTGGATGATAAAAAAGCTGGTGGAGTTATGAGTACAAAAATTTCTGATTTTATCATCGGAGGAGTAGGATTAAATATCACTTTTGCTCCAAAAAATAGAGCTTTATGCGATATTAAAATTTCCATTGAAAATTTAGTTAAAGAGTTTGTAAAAAAGCTAGAAAAAAAAATTTTATGGAAGAATATTTTTAGCAAGTATATGTTAGAATTTGAAAAATCAAGACATTTTAGCGTCCATTACGAAGGCAAAATTTTTTCACTTAAAGATACTTGTTTATATCAAGATGGATCAATTTTATTAAATAATAAAAGGGTGTATAGTTTAAGATGAGCGAGATTATTACAATAGCAAATCAAAAAGGTGGAGTTGGAAAAACAACAACAGCTGTAAATTTAGCAGCTTCTTTAGCGGTAGCAGAAAAAAAAGTTCTTTTAATTGATGTTGATCCTCAAGCAAATGCTACAACAGGACTTGGCTTTAATCGTAATAATTATGAATATAATATTTATCATGTTTTTATAGGCAAAAAAAAGCTTTCTGATATTATTTTAAAAACAGAATTACCACAACTTAATTTAGCACCATCAAATATTGGACTTGTAGGTATAGAGCAAGAACTTGCTAAGGGCGAAAACAACGAAAAAAAAACTATATTAAAAAATCAAATTCAAGAGGTTTTAGAAGAATATGATTTTATCATCATCGATTCTCCACCTGCTCTTGGAAGTATTACTATCAATGCTTTTGCGGCAAGTGATAGTGTAATTATCCCTATACAATGTGAATTTTATGCACTTGAAGGTGTTGCAATGGTTTTAAATACTATTAAAATCATCAAAAAAACTCTCAATCCAAAACTTAAGGTGCGTGGATTCTTGCCAACTATGTATAGCTCTCAAAACAATCTTTCCAAAGATGTTGTAGAAGATCTAAAACAAAATTTCAAAAAACAACTTTTTACTATAAACGACAATGAAGATGATTTTATAGTAATTCCACGCAATGTTAAATTAGCAGAAAGTCCTAGCTTTGGTAAACCAATTATACTTTATGATATTAAATCGCCCGGATCTTTGGCTTATCAAAATTTAGCTTACTCAATTTTAGGATAAAACATGGGTTTAAATAAAAATAAAGGATTAAGCACACTCATAGGAGATGTGAGCGAAATTTATTCTAAAGAATTAGGACTTGATAAAAATCAAGTAAGTCTTATTGAAATTGAAAAAATCATTCCAAATCCTTTTCAACCAAGAAAAGTTTTCGATCAAGCAGCCTTAAACGAACTTGCAAATTCTATCAAAGAATACGGACTTATTCAACCTATAATTGTTCTTAAAAAAAATGATACCTTTATTTTAGTTGCTGGTGAAAGAAGATTACGTGCTACTCAAATTTTAGGCGAAAAAAATATACTAGCTTTTGTTTCAGATAGCGACGAAACAAAACTCAGAGAGCTTGCTCTTATAGAAAATATCCAAAGAGAAAATTTAAATCCTATAGAACTTGCACATTCTTACAAAGATTTAATCGAAGTGCATAATATCACTCAAGAAAATTTAGCAGAACTCATTTATAAAAGTCGAACTCAAATCACAAATACTCTAAGGCTTTTAAATTTAGATGAAAAAACTCAAGAGCTTATAATTCAAGGAAAAATTTCTCAAGGACACGCTAAAGTTTTAGTTGGTTTAAATAAAAAAGATGAAAAAATGCTAGTAGATAGCATTATAGGTCAAAAATTAAACGTAAGAGATACAGAAAAAATTGTTCAAAAAATAAAAAATAAAGAAAAAATACAAGAAAATGAAGATATAGAATTTGATAATTCTATGCAAAATTTAAAACAAATATTAAATAAAATTGGCTTTACCTGCACAAACAAAAAAAATAATCTCACTATTCATTTAGAAAATATTGCTAAAATTAAAAAATTAATTAAATTTTTTAGTTAATTTAATAAAAATCTTATTTTCTTGTGCTAAAATGATAATATCCTAGATTTGTTCTAGTATATTAAAGGAAAAACCTATGTTTGAAGATATGCATTTATCTATAATGTTTGCTACTATGGCTATTTTTTTAGCTATGATAGTCATTTTAAATTCTATGTTATATAAACCTCTTTTAAAATTTATGGATGAAAGAAATGATTCTATTAAAAATGATGAAAATAAGGTTAAAGAAAACTCTCAAGAAATGCTAAATGCAAACGATGAAGTTGAAGCAATTTATGCAAACACTAGAGAAGAAGCTTCAAAAATGAAACAACAAGCAATTTATGCAGCTAGAGAAGAAGCAGAGCAAATTATTAAAGCAAAAAAGGAAGAATTAGAACGAAGAATGAGTAGTTTTTATTTAGAACTAGAAAATCAAAAAAAAGAATTCCAAGATAATTTATATAAGCATTTACCTGAATTTAAGCAGGCTTTATCAAACAATATTAAACAAATAGGGATAAAATAAATGAAAAAATTATATTATGCTATTTTATTGTGTCCTTTATATGCTATAGCTGCGGGTGATAGCGAATATGATATCATTCCAAGAACGATTAATTTTCTTATTTTCGTTGCTATATTGTATTATTTTACAGCTGATTTTTTTAAAAATTTCTATAAAAATCGTATATTGAAAATTTCTTCCAAGTTGGACGATATCCAAAAAAAACTTTTAGAAAGTAAAGCAAAAAAAATCGATACAATAAAAAAACTTGAAGAAGCAAAAGCAAATTCTGCCGCAACTCTAGCTACAACAAAAAAAGAAATAGAAATACTTGTACAGAAAATTCAAGAAGAAACTCAAAATGAAATTGCTTCACTTGAACAATATTTTGAAGATCAAAAAAAATACGAATTAAGAAAAATGGAAAAAGAAGTTGTTTCTTCTGTTTTAAAAGAAATATTTGAAGATTCAAGTATGCTACTAAAACAAAATGAAATTGTGGATATTATAATGAAAAAGGCATCTTAATGGATAATTTAATAGCTAAAAAATATGCAAAAGCTATTGTTTCGAGAATAGACGAGGAGGAATTTTGCAAAAATTTATTTATTTTAAATTCAGCATTTTCTTCGCCTAAATTTAAAGATATAATTAATTCTAGTCAAATTCATAAAGATAAAAAATTAGATTTGCTAAATTCTTTTTTAGAAAAAATAAATCCTAATTTTACAAATTTTTTAAAATTGTTGATAAAAAATTCAAGACTTTCTTATATTCCTCAAATTTTCAAAGAACTTGAAAAACAAAAAGCACTCAAAAATAATGTTTTTTCAGGCATTGTCTATTCTAGAGAAGTTTTGAGTGAAAACAATCTTAAAGAACTAGAAAATAAAATCGGAACAAAATTAAATACCAAAATCAAACTAGAAAATAAAATAAATTCAAATAATGGTATTAAAATTTATTTAGAAGAGTTGGGTTGTGAAATTTCTTTTTCTATGAAAAGCCTTCAAAACAAAATAAGTGAATATATACTTAAAAATATTTAAGGAGAACGTATTATGAATTTTAAAGCTGATGAAATCAGTTCTATTATAAAAGAAAAAATTGAAAATTTTAATTTAGATATCGAAATTGAAGAGACTGGGAAAATCATCTCCATAGCTGATGGTGTTGCTAAAGCCTATGGTTTAAAAAATATTATGGCTGGAGAAATGGTTGAATTTGAAAATGGTGATAAAGGCATGGCTCTTAATCTTGAAGAAAGTAGCGTGGGTATTATCATACTTGGAAAAGGAGAAAATTTAAAAGAAGGCTCTTCAGTAAAACGCTTAAAAAAACTTCTTAAAGTCCCAGTAGGCAATGCTTTAGTTGGAAGAGTTGTTAATGCTCTAGGAGAACCAATTGACGCTAAAGGTCCTATTGATAGCAATGAATTTCGCTATGTAGAAGAAAAAGCTAAAGGTATAATGGCTAGAAAAAGCGTTCACGAGCCTTTACAAACAGGAATTAAGGCAATAGACGCACTTGTTCCAATTGGTCGTGGTCAAAGAGAGCTCATCATTGGAGACAGACAAACAGGCAAAACCACCGTGGCAATAGATACTATTATTGCTCAAAAAGGACAAAATGTAATTTGTATTTATGTTGCTATTGGACAAAAACAAAGCACGGTAGCACAAGTAGTTAAAAAACTTGAAGAACACGGAGCAATGAGTTATACTATAGTGGTAAATGCGGGAGCAAGCGATCCTGCAGCTCTACAATATCTCGCACCTTATTCTGGTGTAACTATGGGAGAGTTTTTTAGAGACAATGCAAAACACGCTTTAATCGTATATGATGATTTGAGTAAACATGCTGTAGCTTATCGTGAAATGTCACTCATTTTACGTCGTCCTCCAGGTCGTGAAGCTTATCCGGGTGATGTATTTTATCTTCACTCAAGACTTTTAGAAAGAGCAAGTAAATTAAATGATGAATTGGGTGCAGGCTCTCTGACAGCTTTACCTATTATAGAAACTCAAGCAGGAGATGTTTCAGCATATATTCCAACTAATGTGATTTCAATTACAGATGGACAAATTTTCTTAGAAACAGATTTATTTAACTCTGGAATTCGTCCTGCGATCAATGTTGGATTATCTGTTTCTAGGGTTGGTGGTGCTGCACAAATTAAAGCAACTAAACAGGTTTCTGGGAATTTAAGATTAGATCTAGCACAATATAGAGAACTTCAAGCTTTTGCACAATTTGCAAGCGATCTTGATGAAGCAAGCAGAAAGCAGCTTGAACGTGGTCAAAGAATGGTAGAGCTTTTAAAACAACCACCATATGCTCCAATTAGCGTAGAAAAACAAGTTGTTTCTATATTTGCTGGAACTAAAGGTTATTTAGATGATATAGCTGTTTCAAAAGTCAAAGATTTTGAAGACGGAATTTATACATTTATAGAAACAAAATATCCAGATATTTTTGAACAAATTCGTTCTAAAAAAGCTTTAGATGTAGAATTAGAAGAAAAGCTAATTAAAGCTATTAATGAGTTTAAGACAAATCACCTATAAGGTTCTTTTATGTCCAATTTAAAAGAAATTAAACGAAAAATAAAGAGTGTTCATAACACTCAAAAAACAACCAATGCTATGAAGCTTGTTTCTACTGCTAAATTAAAAAAAGCAGAAGAAGCAGCTAAAAGATCGAGAATATATGCTCAAAAAATTGATGAAATGCTAGGTGAAATTTCATTTCAAATCAATAAAATTATTCACGATGAAAATGATTCTAGATTTACCTTATTCCATAAAAAAAATCAAATTAAAAATATTGATCTCATTTTTATTACTGCGGATAAAGGACTTTGCGGTGGTTTTAATATTAAAACTTTAAAAGCCGTAAGCGATTTTTTAAAAGATTGTAAAACAAAAAATATCAATGTGCGTTTAAGGGCGATTGGTAAAACTGGAATAGAATATTTAAATTTTCAAAAAATAGAAATTTTAGAAAAATATATTGGACTTAGTTCTAGTCCAGATTATGAAAAAGCTTGTTCAATCATCCATTCTGCTGTAGATGATTATTTAAAAGGAATCACTGATGAAGTTATTTTAATTCATAATGGATATAAAAATATGATCACTCAAGAATTAAAAATTTCTCATCTTATCCCAGTGGATCCAAAAGAACCCGAACTCGCTTCAAACTCTCTTTTAGAGCTTGAACCTGATGATACAAGTCTTTTGGAAGATTTGATGAAAACTTATTTTGAATATAATATGTATTATGCATTAATTGATTCTTTAGCGGCAGAGCATAGTGCAAGAATGCAAGCGATGGATAATGCAACCAATAATGCAAAAGCTAGAGTAAAACAGCTTAATCTTGCTTACAATAAGGCAAGACAAGAATCCATTACCACTGAACTCATAGAAATTATCAGTGGTGTTGAATCAATGAAATAGTAAATTTTTAAGGAGAGTATTAATAATGCAAGGATTTATTTCACAGATATTAGGTCCGGTTGTTGATGTAGATTTTGATAACTATTTACCTCAAATCAATGAAGCCATTATCGTTAATTTTGAAAGCGAAGGAAAAAAACATAAACTCGTTTTAGAAGTAGCTGCACATTTAGGAGATAACAGAGTTAGAACCATTGCTATGGATATGACAGATGGTTTAGTTAGAGGAATGGAAGCTCAAGCTTTAGAAACTCCTATTAGTGTGCCTGTTGGTGAAAAAGTTTTAGGAAGAATTTTCAATGTTACGGGTGATCTAATAGACGAAGGCGAAGAAATTACCTTTGATAAAAAATGGGCAATCCACAGAGATCCACCGGCCTTTGAAGATCAAAGCACTAAAAGTGAAATTTTTGAAACAGGCATTAAAGTCGTTGATTTATTAGCACCTTACTCAAAAGGTGGTAAGGTTGGACTTTTTGGTGGTGCTGGTGTAGGTAAAACAGTTATTATTATGGAGCTTATTCATAATGTTGCCTTTAAACACAGTGGATATTCAGTTTTTGCAGGTGTTGGTGAAAGAACTCGCGAAGGAAATGACCTTTACAATGAGATGAAAGAAAGTAATGTTTTAGATAAGGTTGCTTTATGTTATGGACAGATGAATGAACCACCAGGAGCAAGAAATCGTATCGCTTTAACAGGTCTTACAATAGCAGAATATTTCAGAGATGAAATGGGACTTGATGTGTTAATGTTTATCGATAATATTTTTAGATTTTCTCAATCAGGTTCTGAAATGTCAGCACTTTTAGGAAGAATCCCTTCAGCTGTTGGTTATCAGCCGACTTTAGCAAGCGAAATGGGTAAATTCCAAGAAAGAATTACTTCTACAAAAAAAGGATCAATTACTTCAGTACAAGCCGTATATGTTCCAGCTGATGACTTAACTGATCCAGCTCCTGCAACTGTTTTTGCACATTTAGATGCAACAACAGTTTTAAATAGAGCCATTGCTGAAAAAGGTATTTATCCAGCAGTTGATCCGCTTGATTCTACTTCAAGAATGCTTGATCCAAATATTATTGGAAAAAAGCACTATGAAGTAGCACGTGGAGTACAATCTGTTCTTCAAAAATATAAAGATTTACAAGATATTATTGCAATTTTAGGAATGGATGAACTTAGCGAAGAAGATAAACTTACAGTTGAAAGAGCAAGAAAAATAGAGAAATTTTTATCTCAACCATTTTTTGTTGCTGAAGTATTTACAGGTAGTCCAGGAAAATACATTTCTCTTGAAGAAACTATAACAGGCTTTGAAGGAATTTTGGAAGGAAAATATGATCATTTACCAGAAAATGCTTTTTATATGGTTGGAAATATTGATGAAGCAATCGCAAAGGCTGATAATGAGTGATTTATTTAAAATTGAAATTATTACACCTATGGGTGTAATTTATGAAGGTGATATAAAATCAGTTACTTTGCCAGGAAGTGAAGGAGAATTTGGGATATTAAAAGGACATGCAACATTAGTTTCTTCATTAAAATCTGGCTTAATTGATATTGAAAAAGATGATTTAAATCACGAATTAATTGCAATTGATGCAGGTCATGCAAAAGTTGATGAAAATAAAATTAGCATTTTGGCAAAAGGTGCAATTTGGATTTCAGGATCAGATGAAAGCGAAATAAAAAGAAATCTTTCAAACGCTAAAGAATTAATCAAATCTATGAGTTCAGATAGCGTGGCCTTAGCTGCCACCTTTTCAAAAATAGACAATATATACAAAGGTTAATGAATGAATTTTGAAGCGATATTTCATTTTTTTGGAGATTCAAGTATCATTACTTATGTAGTTTTAGCTTGGCTTTCTCTGTATTTTATACTTTCTTTTTCTATATTTTTTTCAAAAATGACTTATTTGACTGTTTGGAGAAACAAGGAGAAGGAAAGTTTAGAAGCTTTACTTTTAGGAGAAAAAGATTTAAGCAGAACGGATTCTATTTTAAGAAAGTGTACTGATACAAGTCTTAATCACTTAGAAATTTATAAAAATCTAGCTAATCGACGTGCATCTGGTGGTTTAACTTGGCTTAGTATTGTTGCTTCAACCTCTCCTTTTATAGGTCTTTTTGGAACAGTTATTTCCATACTTGAAACTTTTGGAGGTCTTGGATCGCAAAATTCTTTGAGTATTATTGCCCCAAAAATAAGTGAGGCTTTAGTCGCGACTGGTTGTGGAATTTTAGTTGCCATACCTGCTTATACTTTTCATCTTATTATTAAAGCAAAAGCTTTTAATCTATTAAGTATTATTGATAGCGAAATTAAAGTTATAAGTTCTAATAATTAAAGGTTTATTTATGCATTTTGATGAACAAAAACCAGAACTTAATATTACACCTTTAGTAGATATTATGCTTGTTTTACTTGCTATTTTGATGGTAACAGCTCCAAGTATAACTTACGAAGAAAAAATAAACCTTCCACAAGGAAGTCAAAAATCTACTAGTGCTCCAACAGTCAAAAGTTTAATTGTAAGCATTAATTCCAAAAAAGAAATTTTCTTAAATCAAGAAAAATATGATTTTGTAAGTTTTGCAGATAATCTTGCACAAAAAAAATCTCAATTTAATACTGAAGAACCTGTTTTTATAAGAGCAGATAAAAGCTTAAAATACGATGATGTTATTTATGTATTAAGAAATATCAAAAATTTAGGTTTTAGCAAAGTTGCCCTACAGACAGAATAAAATTATGAAAAATTACGGCTTAAGCAATTTAAATTCTTTTTTATTAGCTCTTGGTGTTTATCTTATTGTAGTGGGTTTTATTTTTTTTAGACTTATCATCCCAACTGAACCTGCTATACAATATACAGATATTAAAGATAGTTTTATTGATATTGAACTTGCTGAACCATCAAAACAAGTTGTAACGCAACAAAATACTGCTAAAGAAACCCAAAAGCCAAACGATCAAATCGATATTGAAAAACTTTTTGCACAAACCACAAATCAAAGTGTAAAAACTGAAGATGTTGAACAAAAATCGAGTAATTTTAATGAGCTTTTTGGAAACATTAAAGAAATACAAGATGAAAAAACTACTAAAATTCAATCGAGTGCAAAATCAGGAACTTCAATTGCTCCAAAGCCTCAAGTATCAGAACTTGTTAAACAATTAAATGATAGTTTAATCCAAGAAGAAAATCTCACCCAAGGCGAAAATACAAATGCTCAAAAAACAGGAATTTATGACGAATTTTTAGGCAAAGTAGTTCGCATTATTACTCAAAGATGGAAACAATATTATCCAAATAATAAAGAGATTGTCGTAAAAGTTAAAATTTTTATTGATGAAAATGGAAAATTTGGTTATACTTCAGTGGAAAAAAGTGGTGATTCTTTATATGATGCTAAAGTGGCAGAATTTTTAGAAAATCAAAAAGGAAAATTTATTACCTATCCGCCACAAAATAAAAGTATAAGTATTACTATGAATTTAAAGGATGAAATTAAAACCAAAACTCAATAATAATTTAGGAGAAAAAATGAAAAAAATTTTTACTATTTTCTTGCTTTTTTTAGGCATTCTTTGGGCTGAAGATCCAACCATTACCGTTGTAAATTCTGGCGTAGAATTACCAAAAATTATCGTTAAAGATAACTCCAATTTAGATAATTCTGCCTTAAAACGCAGTTTTTATAATATAATTGTAAATGATTTAAAGGTAAGTTCAAATTTTGAAGTTGTAAGTAATGGAGCTGAAAAAAGTAATTATATTTTTGAATACGCTTTAAGCAAAAATGGTGATAATTTAAGTTTAAATGTCAAGATTAAAGCTGGTGGAATTGAAAAATCAAATCAAACTTATACCCTAAACAATGGTATAGAACAATATCCTTTTTTAGCCCATAAGAGTGTAAAATCTTCTGTTAATGTATTAGGTTTGCCTCCTATTGAATGGATGGATCATAAAATTTTAATTTCTAGAAATTCAAGTTCAAGAAAAAGTCAAATTATAATAGCTGATTACACTTTAACTTATCAAAAAGTTATAATTGATGGTGGTTTAAATTTATTTCCAAAATGGGGAAACAAAGAGCAAACTATATTCTATTATACAGCATATGATAATAATATGCCGATACTTTACCGCTATAATCTAAATTCAAATAGAGCTGATAAAATTTTATCAAGTGGGGGTATGGTTGTAGCTAGTGATGTAAGTTCTGATGGAAATAAACTATTGGTTACTATGGCTCCAAAGGATCAACCGGACGTTTATTTATATAACTTACGTACTAAAAATTTAACACAAATTACAAATTATTCAGGTATTGATGTAAATGGTAATTTTATAGGCAACGATGATAGTAAAATAGTTTTTGTAAGCGATCGCTTAGGCTATCCAAATATTTTCTTGCAAAAGCTAAATGATACAAGCGGTGCTGAACAAGTTGTTTTCCATGGTAAAAATAATTCAGCTGTTTCAACTTATAAAGATTTTTTAGTTTATTCAAGTAGAGAACCTAATCAATACGGAGTTTTTAATATTTATCTAATGTCACTAAATAGTAATGATATAAGGCAACTTACAGCAAATGGAAAAAATTTATTCCCTAGATTTTCTAGTGATGGCGGAAGTATAGTGTTCATAAAATATCTTGGAGCACAAAGTGCATTGGGTGTTATCAGGGTTAATGCAAATAAAACTTTTTATTTTCCATTAAAAATTGGAAAAATTCAATCTATTGATTGGTAAAAAGTTGCAATTAATGAAAAATTTAGATATAATATCTAGGAAATTTATCAACTTTGAAAGGTCGTAAATGAAAAAAATTCTTTTTAGTTCGATTGCAGCATTTGCAGTAATCATTAGTGGATGTAGCACTAAAAGCTCTAGTGTAAGTGGTGATACTAGCGTAGATTCTAATGGTGGTTCAGGCGGTAGAGATAATTGGGATATTGACTCAAGAATTTCTCATCTTAATGAGACTTTAAATAAAGTATATTTTAATTTCGATAAATTTAATATTCGCCCAGATATGCAAACAGTTATAAATACAAATGCTAACATCTTTAACACTGAAGTAAGCGGTGTTAATATTACAGTTGAAGGTAATTGTGATGAATGGGGAACTGATGAATATAATCAAGCTTTAGGTTTAAAAAGAGCAAAAGCTGTAAAAGAAGCTTTAATTGCTCAAGGAGTAAACGCTGACAGAATTTCTGTAAAAAGCTATGGAGAAACTAATCCGGTATGTACCGAAAAAACTAAATCTTGCGATGCACAAAATCGTCGTGCAGAATTTAAACTATCAAGATAATTGATGAGAAAAATATTTTTAGTAGCTCTTTTTATGGGAGCTACTTTGCTTTATGCTGAAAATTCTGCTTTTGGTGCAGGAGATTTAACAAGCAACTCCCCTTATGGTTTAAGCTCTAATGAAATATTATTAAAAAATAAATTAGATACTCTAAACAATAATAATGCTCAAACAAATGCAAAAGTTAATGAAATAGAAGAAAGAGTTGAGGGCTTACAAAGCACTTTAGAAGGCATAAATTCTCAATACGCTAAATCCAATTCTAGATTAACTCAATTAGAAACAAATAACGATATTTTAGAAAGTAATTTAACTGCAGAAATTCAAAATTTAAAAAAATATGTTGAAGAGAGTAGAAAAATTCAAGAAGCCAATAACAAGCAATTTAAAAAAATTTTAACAGAACTTAGCTCTTTGGTGGATTCTATCAATGCAAGCTATGTTTCCAAAGATGATCTTAAAGACTTAAATTTAAGTAACTCAATATCTAATCCTAGAATAAAAAGTGATAACGAAATTTCAGAGAAAGAAAATAATTCTACAAACAACACACAAGTCGAACATAAAGAAATTAAAAATATAGATGATTCTTGGAAAAAGAAAAAAGGTGATGAAATTTTAAATCTAGCTATAAAAGATCTTCAAAAAAATTCATATGAAGATTCTAAGACAAAATTAAACTATCTTATAAAAAAACAATATAAACCAGCAAGGGCAAATTTTTGGCTAGGAGAGATAGAATATAAACAAAAAAATTACAATAATGCCATTGTATTTTATAAAAAAAGTTCTGCTATAGGTTCGAAAGGAGATTATTTTCCAAAGCTTTTATACCATACAGCAATTTCACTAGATAAAGTAGGAAATACAAAAACAGCTAATGGTTTTTATAAAGCTCTAAAGAAAAATTATCCAAATTCACCTGAAGCAAAAGCTTCACCAAATAGAAAATAAAAAAGGAAAAAAATGTCAATAGAAAAAAATAATGTTGTTTCAATGTTTTATGAACTCAAAGATGCAAATACAAATGAAGTTTTAGAGTCCAATCTATATGCTCAACCTATTTCTTTTATAGTTGGCAAAGGACAAATTTTAGAAAGTTTAGAAGAAGAAATTATGAAGCTTGATTGCCCAAGTAATACCGATATTCTTGTAAAAAAAGAAAAAGGTTTAGGCGAATACGATGTAAATGCTATTCAAACACTCCCTAAAGAACAATTTGCCGGAATTGATTTAAAAATAGGCATGGAACTTTTCGGAGAAGGTGAAAACGGTGAAACCGTTCGTGTAAGTGTTAAAGAAATCAATGAAAACGATGTGGTAGTTGATTATAATCACCCTTACGCTGGAAGAGATTTGCTCTTTTCACTTAATATCGTGGATGTTAGACCAGCTAGCGAAGATGAAATTTTAACAGGCATTATTGCAGGAAGCCATAGTTGTGGATGTGGTGGAGGACATCATGATCATGATCATCATCACGGAGGTGGCGGTTGCTGCGGTGGTGGCGGAGGTTGCGGTTGTCACTAATGAATATTGCCTTTATATTTCCAGGACAAGGTTCTCAAACTATTGGAATGGGAAAAAGCTTTTATGAGAATTCTAAAAATGCAAAAGAACTCCTTGAAAGCGCAAGTGATTTTTGTAAGATTGATTTTAAACATTTGCTTTTTGAAGAAAATGATCAATTAAATAAAAGCGAATTCACCCAACCTGCTATTGTATTAAATTCTTTGATGGCTTATGTAGCCTTAATCGAACAAAAGCCGGATTTGCAAGCTGTATTTTCCCTAGGTCATTCTTTAGGGGAATTTTCAGCTTTAGCTGTAAATGGAGCTTTAGAATTTTTGCAAACTCTTACTTTGACTAATAAAAGAGGATTTTTCATGCAAGAAGATTGCTCTAAAGTTGAAGCAGGAATGATGGTTGTTTTAGGGTTAGATGATCAAATCGTAGAAAGTATTTGCGAAAAAGCACAAAAAGAAAATAAAAAAATATTTGCAGCAAATTATAATTGCGATGGTCAAATCGT
Source organism: Campylobacter estrildidarum (assembly GCF_005406205.1). Lineage (GTDB taxonomy): Bacteria > Campylobacterota > Campylobacteria > Campylobacterales > Campylobacteraceae > Campylobacter_D > Campylobacter_D estrildidarum. The sequence continues at coordinate 39,919 of NZ_NXLZ01000007.1, read as the reverse complement.
TGTAGCAGGTTTAAAACCTGATCTTATAAGCTATGAAAATGAATTTAAAAATGCCGGAGCAAAAAGAGCAATGCTTTTAAATATGAGTGTTGCAAGTCATTGTCCTTTACTAGAAAATGCTTCATCAAAACTTTGTGTTGAGCTTGAAAAAACACTCAAGCCAAATTTTAAAGCTGTAATTTCAAACGCAAATGCAAAAATTTATACCGATAAAGAGCAAGCATTGAAATTACTCAAATCTCAATTAATCTCTCCAGTCCTTTATAAACAAAGTATTAAAAATTATGAAAATGAAATCGATTGCTTTATAGAATTTGGAGCAAGTGTTCTTAAAGGCTTAAACAAAAAAATAAGCTCTAAGGAAACTTATTCTTTAACTAATTTTAACGATATTGATGAATTTTTAAAGGTTATTAAATGAAAATAGCAATTTTAGGTGCAATGCCTGAAGAAATAACTCCTTTGCTTGAAATTTTAAAAGAATATAAAAGTATAGAATATGCAAACAATACCTATTATTTAGCAAATTATAAAAATCATGAGCTTGTCTTAGCTTATTCTAAAATAGGAAAAGTTAATTCAACTCTAAGTGCAAGCATAATGATTGAAAAATTTGGAGCCGAAATTTTGCTTTTTACAGGCGTAGCAGGTGCCTTTAATCCAGAATTAGAAATAGGCGATTTGCTCTATGCTACCCAATTAGCACAATACGATCTCGATATAACCGCTTTTGGACATCCACTTGGTTTTGTTCCCGGAAATGAAATTTTTATAAAAACAGATGATAAATTAAATAATCTTGCTTTAGAGGTTGCAAAAGAATTAAATATTAAACTTAAATCAGGAATCATTGCAACTGGAGATGAGTTTATCTGCGATGAAACAAAAAAAGCAAAAATTAGAGAAATTTTTAAAGCTGATGCTTGTGAAATGGAAGGCGCAAGTGTTGCTTTAGTTTGTGATGCTTTAAAAATTCCTTGTTTTATTTTAAGGGCTATGAGTGATAAGGCTGGAGAAAAAGCAGAATTTGATTTTGATGAATTTGTCATCAACTCTGCAAAAATTTCAGCCAATTTTGTTCTTAAAATGTGCGAAAAATTATGATAAATCTTAGCAAAAAGCTTATACGACAAGTTGCTCAAGCAAATGCTAAATTTGGACTTATTAAAGATGGAGATCGTGTTCTTTTAGGCTTAAGTGGTGGTAAAGATTCTTTAGCTTTAGCACATCTTTTAAATCGTATGCAAGCTCACGCTCCTTTTAAATTTGAACTTGAAGCTGTAACTTTAAGCTATGGCATGGGTGAAGATTATTCTCATTTACACGCACATTGTGAAGAATACGGTATTAAACATAGTATTCTTGATTCTAACATCTACGAAGTTTCAGGCGATACTATAAGAGAAAATTCAAGTTTTTGTAGCTATTTTTCAAGAATGCGTCGTGGAGCTTTATATACTTATGCTCTTGAAAAAGGTTTTAATAAACTTGCCATTGCTCATCACTTAGATGATGCGGCGGAAAGTTTTTTTATGAATTTTATCCATAATGGATCCTTAAGAACTCTAGCTCCGATCTACAAAAGCAAACGCGGTATAACAGTGATACGCCCTTTGATTTTTGTAAGAGAAAGACAACTTAGAGACAATGCGATACAAAATGAGCTCCAAGTTATCGGAAATGAATTTTGTCCTGGTATGAAACTCAGTGAAAAAAATGTCAAATTTCCACACGCAAGAGAGGAATCTAAGCAACTTTTAGCAAATCTGGAAAAAGAACACCCTAAACTTTTTACGAGCTTAAAAACTGCCTTTTCTAACCTACACACAGAGACTTTTTGGATCAATCAAGTATAAAAAAATTTATATGGAAAAAGCCTTTGTTATTGTTGATTATCAGAACGATTTTATCAACGGAAGCTTAGGTTTTAAAAAAGCTTTAGAAATCAAACAAAATATTCTTAAACGTTTAAATAAAATTGATTTTAATACCACACATTTGCTTGTTACTTGTGACACACACGATCAAAATTATTTAAAAAGTAAAGAAGGGTTAAATTTACCTATAAAGCATTGTATCAAAGATACTTTTGGTTGGCAAATGCCAAGCGAAATTCAAACTTTTTTACAAAAATCCCATAAAATTTTTTATAAAAATACTTTTGGAAGTTTAGAATTTGCCAATTTTATCAATCAAAGTCAATATAAAGAAATCTATTTTTGTGGTCTTGTTTCACATATTTGTGTATTTTTTAATATAATCTTAGCTTTTAGTGCAAAACCTGATTCTAAGATTATCTTATATCAAAATTCTACAGCAAGTTTTGATGAAAATTTGGAAAATTCAGCTTTTTCTTTACTTAAAAGTTATGGTGTCGAGATAATCTAATAATTAAATTTTTAAATAGTTTTCATAATAAATCAATCTTTAAAAATAATGGAACAAAAATTGCTTATAAATTTCAGAGTATAATCTCTAAATTCAATGAAAGGAGAAAACATGCAAATAAATTATTTAAATTCTCAAAGTTATTATTCTTCTAGTTTTGCTCAAAAGAAAAATGATAACTATGGTTTAGATTATTCAGATGCTAAAGAACAAGTAGAAAATGGTAATATTAAAAATATGGAAGATGTTATAGATTATGCTTATGATAAAGCTATACACGCTTCAAGTAAAGAAGAAGCGGATAAATATGGTGCTATAGGATTTCAGCTTTTCTCTGCTACCATCAATCAATCTTTAAATGAAGCTATGCAAAAGCAAGGCGTAAATGACATTAAAGACTTTAACACAAGCGGTTGGCAAGAAAGTCGAAATGAAATAATGTCTGAAGAAGGACAAGAATTTGGAAGCAATTTGGCTATAGGCCTCAAAATTTTAGAAGAATCTAAAAAATTTGATGGGGATATAGATCCAAGTATAGGTTTTACGCGTTTAGAATCTATAGAAGTTTCGCAAAATCTTTTAAAAGATTTATTAAATGCTATTTAACGACTAAGGTAAATTTCACCTTGGCCTAATTATCTAGTTTTATATTTTCACAATTCTTAACTATAAAATTTCTCATTCTCTTTAAAAATGTTAATTTAAAAGACATTGAATTTATAAAAAATAGATCTTATTTGTTTAAGGTTTAAATTTTATAATACAATTTCTAAAAAATAGATATGTTTTATCAAAGGAAAATATGCAAGGCTTTATACTCCATACACAAAAAGTAAAAGATGAGGATTTAATTGTCTATATATTAAGCCCAAAAATGCTTATAAAAACCTATCGTTTTTATGGATTAAGGCATTCTAGTATTTTAAATGGTTATAAGATCGATTTTGCTTTAGAAGAAAATCCGAGTTTTCTACCAAGACTTAAAGATGTTTTGCATTTAAATTTTACTTGGATTATGCAAAGGGATAAAATGTTTATTTGGCAAGAATTTATTCGTCTTTTATTTCAGCATTTAAAGGACGCTGAGACACTTGAAAAATTTTATTTTTTACTCTTAGAAGATTGTGTAAAACGTTTTGAAAAACAAAACCCTAAACGTGTTATTATTGATGCTTATCTTAAAATTTTGGAATTTGAAGGTAGATTGCGTAAAGATTTTATTTGCTTTTCTTGTGATGAAAAAATTCAAAATGATATCACTTTAATAAGGGCTTTTTTACCTTCGCATAATCATTGTGCTTTAGGTTATAATTTTGAAGAAAAAAAGATTAAAGACTTTTATGATAATAAAAATTGCGGAATTTTTAACGATGAGGAAATACAAAATTTATATAATTTAATCAAGGAAGGTTTATGATACTTAGCGATGAAAAATATGATTTTTTAGAAAAAATAGCTAATTTTTTAAGTCCAAAAGATATAGAACTTGTTTTTGTAAATAACCAAGAAATGCAAGAAATTAACCTCAGTCAAAGAAATCAAAACAAAACAACTGATGTTTTATCCTTTCCACTTGAAAATATAGACGAAAATATTCCTTTAGGTTCTATAGTTATTAATACAGAATTAGCTAAAGAAAAGGCGGAAGAGTTTGGACATAGTTATGAAGAAGAAATAAGTTTGTTATTTATCCACGCTATGCTTCATTTGCTAGGTTTTGATCACGAGAAAGATAATGGAGAAATGAGAAAAAAAGAAGAAGAACTTATAAAACATTTTAAATTGCCTACGAGTTTGATTATTAGAACTCTTAATTAAACAATTAATTTCAATTCAATTATTTATAAAGAATTTATTTATTTAAAATTTAATATAAGATTTCTAAAGTATAATTTGTTTTTATATTCTAAAAAGGATCGATTATGTTTTATGCAAAACTTTTAGCACCTTTGATTGTTGGGATATTTACTTATTTAATTCCAGTGCCTGAAGGCTTAAATCCCAATGCTTGGCTTTATTTTAGTATTTTTATAGGTCTTATTATTGGTTTGATTTTAGAACCAATTGCACCAGCGTTAATCGGAGTTATCGCAGTCACTTTAGCTGTTGTGTTTAAGGTTGGCCCTGCTGGATCGGGTAATATAGATACTATCATTAAAGATTCAGTTGCTATAAAATGGGGACTATCAGGTTTCTCTGATTCTGTAGTTTGGCTTATTTTTGCTGCTTTTACCATAGGGCTTGGTTTTTCAAAAACAGGACTAGGTGAAAGATTAGCTCTTTATCTTGTTTCAAAGCTTGGAAAATCAACTTTGGGTTTAGGTTATGCTATTGCTATAGTGGATTTAGTTTTAGCTCCTTTTATTCCTAGTAATGCTGCAAGAAGTGGTGGAACTGTTTATCCTATAGTAACCAATATCGCTCCTATGTTTGAAAGTTATGCGGATAAAAATCCTAGAAAAATTGGTGCCTATCTTGTATGGATGGGTTTAGCAAGTTCTTGTATTACAAGTTCAATTTTTCTTACAGGTCAGGCTCCAAATCCACTTGCACTTTCCTTAATCTCTAAAAATGGAGTTGCTGTTGTGGATTGGCTTAGTTGGTTTTTAGCCTTTTTGCCAGTAGGATTAATACTTTTTGTTATTACTCCAATTTTGGGATATTTCATATACCCACCAGAAGTTAAAGGTTCTAAAGAAATAGCAATTTGGGCAAAAGAAAAATATCAAGCTTTAGGAAAAATGCCTACTTCTCAAATTTTTATGCTCCTTATAGCTTTTATTGGACTTATACTTTGGGTTGGATCAAGCTTTTTTAAAATCAATGCTACAACTACAGCTTTAATCATGATCATTTTAATGATAGCTTGCAAAATAATCACTTGGCAAGATTTTTTAGGCAATAAACCAGCTTGGAATACTCTTGTGTGGTTTGCTACCCTTGTTACAATGGCAGGTGGGCTTAAAAATGTCGGTTTTTTAGATTATTTAGCTAATTCTTTAGGGCATAGACTTTCAGGATTTGAGCCATTTATGGCTACGATTTTACTTTTGATGTTATTTTCTTGGCTTAGATATTTCTTTGCCTCAGGAACTGCTTATGTAACAGCCATCATTGCTGTTTTTGTATCTTTAGCTAGCTCGATTGAAGGTGGAAATCCAGCACAAATTATGCTAATACTTACTTTACCAATGGGCTTTATGGGTATTATCACTCCTTATGGAACAGGTTGTTCTCCTTTATGGTTTGGAAGTAATTATATCAAAGGGCCTCAATTTTTCTTATTGGGTGGAATATTTGCTGTAATTTACATGGCAATTTATTTTCTTGTAGGAATTCCTTGGATCGGATTTATAATGCCTCATCTTAACTTTCATTAAAAATTAATTTTTGCGTTTGTTTTAAAAGCCATATAATACAATAGATTGCAAAAATACTAGCTCCCATTCCACTAAACAAGGCGTTATGAACGCCTTGAAACATTTTTTGAAACATAGGAGATACTGCATTTTCTATTGTATAACTTATACTATCTATCCAGTTTGAAGATAATTTTACTTCGTCCATTTTTTTCTTTCTTTTTATAGACTATTATTTCATTTTTAATTCATCTATTTCGCAGTCTATACGTTTTAATGAAGTATGTCTTGCATCATAACAACTTATTCTTATTAATTTATACTCTCCATTTTTTTCTAGTAAAATATTTTTTATATAACTTGAAGATTTACTACCAAAAATAGAACCCATAGCATCTATCTGTTGCCAACGATCATATAATTCTTTTGCATTTTCAATACTTTTCATTGTTTTAAGCGATTTAAAAGAATAAAGATTATAATCAGGATATTTTTCTTTAACAAGATTACTTGCTTTTTCAAATAATTCCTTATTGTCTCCTTTTTCGTATTCAAATTTAACAAGTTTATCTCCATTTCCACAAGCAATAAAAAATACTGCAACTATTGCAAATAACATTTTTTCATTTTCTTTCCTTTGTCTAGTAATTTGGTATGTTTCAGTCTTGATGATTTCTTCTTCTCCATCAGGACTGATTGATGTTTGGGTCTTTACTCTAAATAATTTATTGTTTTTATTGACAATTTCTTCCTTTTCTATAAAAACCTTTTTACTTTTAGAGTAAAGATCGCTTCTCTTTCTAAATTCTTCTTTTGTAGTAAATCCTCTTTCATTTAAAGGGATTACATTTTGATTTTCTTTAGAAGGTTTTGTTTATTTTATCTACCTAATAAAGGATTTGAATTTCCAGAACCTGTAGTTTTATATTTCTTGACCACCACACCTTTTTTGTTAAATTCAAAAACTGTGCTTTCGTCTTTATCAAATCCAGGAAATGAAGAAATTCTAGTAAAGTCATAATACCATACTTCTTTATTGCCCAAACTTGTTTTTCTTACAGGATAGCCTATGATTTTTTCCACATCTTCTTGTGTGCTTTTGCCTATAACAATAGAATTTAATTTACCTTGATTAACCTCTAAGCCTTTTTGATAACAAGCACCTAAAATAAAAACTAGAAAAATATATAAAATATATTTCATTAAATCCCCCTATTTTGTTCTTTTAAAATTTTTGCAATTTTTTGATCTGTTTTGTATTGACTAAGAGCATACACAGCCCAAATCATAGCAGGTAACCAGCCTATAAGAGTAATTTGCAAGATAAGACATATAATAGCTGCAAAAGGTCTTCCTATAGTAAAAAATCCTAGCCAAGGCAATAAAATACAAATGATTAGCCTCATTTTTTCTCCTTAAAAAATTAAATGCTATTATACCCCCCCCCATTAATTCAAGCTGAAATTTAAAACTATTATTAAATATAAAAAGAAGCAAAAAATTATTAAATCGATTAGTAAGATGTTAAAAAAATAAAATCATTTTAAGTATCTGCAATGGATAAAAAATTTTGAAATTTCTTAGGAATTAATAAAAATAGGGTGTAAAAACACCCTTAAGCAGATATATCTAAAAGTTTATCTTTTTTGTTTTTAGAGTTTGGACTTAAAGAATTACTATCGTCTTTATCTTGTGAGCGAATTTCTTCTTTTTTCTTATCTTTAGCTTCTGCTTTTTCGTTTTTTTCTTGAAATTTTAAAGATAAAGTTATATTTATTCTTTTGCTTTCAAAATTTGTATCTACTATTCCCCTACATGGTGTACTCAGTAACATTAGCAAGTTCCTAAATAGTGGCAACAATCTTTTTGCGGTTGAATTATAGATTGTTGAGATACAGTGATTTTTGCTAAAGCAACGCTAGATAATGAAGTAATTATTGTTAAGCCTGAGATAATTTTTTTCATTTTTGACCCTTTCTATTATTAAAATTTTTGATATATGAATAATGATAAAAATTATAAAATGAATTTTGACTTAATTTTTAAAATGTTTTTTTAAAAAAAGAAAAAGTTACATTTAGAAACAAATTTACACATTTAAATAGGTTAGAGAAGTTCTAACCTAAAAGATACTAATGCAAACTTTCTATATAAGCCATAGCACTAAGTGCAGCTACAGCACCATCTCCGGCAGCACAAATGACTTGCTTAGGAGCATCTTTTCTTAAATCTCCGGCAGCAAAAAGCCCTGAAATACTTGTTTGCATTTTAAGATCAACGCTGACTTGACCGCCTTCTTCCATAGCACATAAAAATTGACCATTATCTTGTTTTAAAATTTCATTTCTTACATTTAAACCAACAAAAGTAAAAATTCCTGGAACTTTCAAATCCCTGATACTTCCATCTTTTAATTTCACTCTTACTCCATTAACTCCCATTTTATCGCCATAAACCTCATCTACACTCGCACTAGTAATCAATTCAATTTTTTCATTTTTCTTAACTTTTTCAACCGTTGAAGGAGCGGCTCTAAATTCATCCCTACGATGGATAAGATAAACTTTAGAGCAGATATTAGCAAGATATAAAGATTCTTCTAAGGCTGTATCGCCACCACCTAAAACTGCTACTTCTTTATTTTTGTAAAAAAATCCATCACAAGTTGCACATGTGCTTACACCTTTTCCAAAAAATTCATCTTCTCCTTTAAAACCCGCTCTTTTTGGAGCTGATCCTGTGCAAACGATTACAGCTTTTGCTGTTTGAGTTTTTCCACCTTCTATTTTAATAGTAAAAGTCTTATCATGATTTTGTAAAATTTGCTCCACGCCTACCATTTCGTGTTTGAGCCCAAAACGCATACATTGTTCATTCCAAGGAGTCATAAAAGACATTCCATCCATTACTTGTGCTACACCTGGATAATTTTCAATTTCAGAACTTGAAGTGATTTGTCCTCCTGGCATACCTTTTTCAAACATAACTACATTCTTTAAACCACCGCGAGTTGCGTAAAGACCTGCACTAAGTCCAGCAGGACCTCCACCTATGATTGCTAAATCTAACATATTATTTTCCTTATTTTTTGTTTTTCACATAATATAAAAATTTTTCTTAATATCAGTTAATAAAAATTATTATTTAGTATAAATTTAAAGAAGAAAAAGCTAGTATATAACTAGCTTTTTAAGATTAAAGTAGAGAATTAAGTTTATCAGTGATTGCCTGTTTTGATTGAGCACCTACAAGCTGATCAACAACTTCTCCATTTTTAAAAAATATTAAAGTAGGAATAGATCTTACTCCAAATTCGGCAGCCAAATCGCCTTGTTCATCAGTATTTACTTTGCAAATTTTTGCCTTGCCATCAAAGTCATTTGCAAGTTCATCAATTACCGGAGCAAGCATTCTGCAAGGTCCACACCAAGGAGCCCAAAAATCAACCAAAGCAACACCCTCTTTTGCTTGTGAAAAATTTTCTGAAGTTAATTCTATATATTTTCCCATTGTATTCCTTTCGTTATTTTGTCTAATTGTATTTTATTTTTTTAAATATTAGCTTAAAAACTAATATTTTCATAAAATTCTACTATATCATCTTTAATACAAATAAGATCAACTTGAAAATCATAAAAAATTCCTTGTTTAATCTTGTAAAACTCTATAGTCTTTAAAATCTTTTTATACTTTTTATAATTTAAACGTTCGGTAAGTTCATAATTTCCTTGAGTAAATTTAACCTCTATAAAATGCAATATTTCATCTTTTTGAGCGATAATGTCAATTTCGCCAAATTTAGAATGAAAATTACGTTCTAAAATTTCAAATTTTCTTTTTTTTAAAAAGGCACAAGCCTTATCTTCGCCTATGACTCCACTTAAGTATGAAACTAATCCCATTATTCTTCGATACGCATCATAAAAGGTTTGCCCTTGATAAAATCTTGTTTTTCTAAAATTAAAAGTAAATTTTTAATATCTTTTTCAAAAGTGCTATGAGTTGTAAAAAATAAAGTGCTATGAATTTCATCTTGTTTTGGCTTTTGTAAAAAACTATCAATTGAAATTCCATTTTCACTCATCAACTGAGCAATCTTAGATAAAACTCCAACTTTATCTTCTACCTTAAGCCTTAAATAATATTTTGTAAAAATTTCATCTTTATTTAAAAGTTCAAATTGAAAATCATTTCTAAAACCTAACATTGGACCTTTAAATTCATTTCTTGCTATATCAATAAGATCAGAAATTACTGCACTAGCAGTTGTCATACCACCAGCACCAGCACCATAATAAAGATTTTCTCCGAGTAAATCTCCTGTTATACTCACTGCGTTCATTACTCCATCTACTTTCGCTATCATTTTATCTTTATTGATCATAGTAGGGTGTACTCTTAATTCTACTTTTGAATTCTTAGTTTTAGCAATTCCTAAAAGTTTAATTGTAAAATCAAATTCTTTTGCAAAATACATATCTTCTGAAGTGATATCACTAATTCCTTCTATTAAAATATCTTCAGGTTTGGCACGCAATCCATAAGCAATGCTTGCTAAAATCAAAAGCTTGTGTGCTGCATCTTGTCCTTCTATATCAAAACTTGGATCAGCTTCGGCATATCCAAGCTCTTGTGCTGTTTTTAAAGCATCATAAAATTGAATACCTTTAGTATTCATAGCACTTAATATATAATTGCTTGTGCCATTAAGTATTCCTTTGATACTTAAAATATTATTTGCACTTAATCCTTCTTTTAAAATTTTTATAATAGGAATTCCGCCACCAACACTTGCCTCATATCCAAAAGCTAAATTTTTTGCTAAATTTTCAAGCTCATATCGATAATAAGCAAGCATAGCTTTATTTGCACTTACTACAGGCTTTTTTTTCTTGAGAATTTGACTTACTATTTGAAAAGGTATTTCAATTCCTCCCATAAGTTCCACAAAAACATCAATATCATCTCTTTGTAAAATTTCATCTATATTTGTAGTGATAGGAATTAAAGCATTTTTTTTATTTTTTCTTGCAAGTGCTATAACTGGAATTATATTTTCTCCACATCTTGCACGAATGATCTTATCATTTTCTATTAGAGCTTTAGCAACGGCACTTCCTACAACACCATATCCTAAAATAGCAATTCTCATAAGATTATTCTTTTAAATAATTTTTAATATTGCGCGCAGCTTGGCGTATGCGATTTTCATTTTCTATTAAGGCAATTCGTACATAATCATCTCCGGCTTCTCCAAAACCAATTCCAGGACTAACGGCCACATTAGCTTCTTGCAGAAGTTGTTTTGAAAATTCTAAGCTTTTTAAATGAGCTTTTTGAGGTGGAAGCTTAGCCCAAACAAACATGCTTGCATTAGGTTTTAATAAATTCCAACCTATATTGGAAAAAGATTCGATTAAAACTTGCATTCTTTTTTCATAATTTAATCTTATATTTTCCACACAACTTTGATCAGAATTTAATGCAATGGTTGCTGCTACTTGTATAGGAGTATACATCCCATAATCAAACCAAGATTTAATTTTTTTCAAAGCACTGATTAAACGCTTATTTCCTACAACAAATCCTACTCTCCAACCAGCCATATTGTAAGATTTTGAAAGAGTATAAGTTTCTACAGCCACATCTTTAGCGCCATCAATTTCTAAAATCGAAGGAGTTTTGTAAGAATTATAAGTCAAATCAGCATAAGCAATATCTGAAATGATATAAAATCTTTCTTGCTTTGCTATTTTAACCAATCTTTCATAAAAACTTTTCTCACAAGTTACTGTTGTAGGATTGTGTGGAAAATTGACAACCAAATACTTAGGTCTTGGAATACTTTCTTGTAAGGTTATATTTAAAATTTCAAAGAATTTATCTTCATTCAATTCAAATTTTTCATTGTAAATCAAAGGCATTTTAACCACATTGCCCCCAGCTATAATAAAAGCTTGAGTATGTATAGGATAAGCAGGAGTTGGCACTATAGCTACATCTCCTGGATTAATCACCGCTCTAGCAAGATTAACAAATCCTTCTTTTGAGCCCATAGTTGCAACAACTTCGCTTTCAGGATCAAGATCGACATTATATTTTCTTTTATACCAATCACAAATTGCTAGTCTTAATTTAAAAATTCCAATTGAAGCAGAATATCCTGAAGTTTTATCTTTATTGGCACTTTCGCATAGTTTATCAATAATATGTTGCGGAGTTTTTCCATCTGGGTTTCCCATAGAAAAATCTATAATATCTTTTCCTAAGCGTCTTGCATTCATTTTAAGCGTATTCACTTCTGCAAAAACATAATTAGGTAGTCTTTCTATGGTGTTAAAACGAATTTCATCAAACATTTTTCTTCCTTTATTTTTTCAAAAACACCCTTAAGCCTCTACGGATATTATCTAAACTATACATATCACTTACTACAACATAACATGTTCCACTTGGAATAAATTCTGAAAAATGATTATTTTTCTCATTACTCTTTACACTTTTAATCAAATTAAGATTTTTATCTAAAAATAATACCTTAGGAAACCAAAAATCAGCATCGCTTGCATCTATAACTAATTTAGAAGCATCTTTGGTTTTAAAAATATAATCTTTTAACGGTCTTTCTAAAACCGCTAAAGAATTTAGAGAAATATTAACATTTGTATTAAGCTTCGCGTTGTCAAAATCTAAATCGTATTGATAATCATAAACTCCAACTCGTTTAACATTTTTTATATAAACTGAATTCTCTTTTAATAAATTATATAAAGTACCAGGATCTAAAACATATTGAGATTCAACTTCGACTGTATAATCAATATTTTCGTTATGTAAAATTAACTCTGTAGGAATAAAATAAACATATCCTGCATCCATAAGTGCATCGGATAAAATCTTAAAAAAAATTACAGCATCTGATTTAGATCTAAAATTTAATTTTAATGTCTGAGGGGTTGATAAATTAAGTGTGATTAAAGAATTTGTTTTTAAAACTCTTGAAATTTGGGCAATATTTAAATTGCCGTTTTTATCTAAATAGGAAGAATTTGAAAATAAAAGTTTAAGTTGAGAATTTTTAGCAGGATTGCTTACTAAATTTTGAGCCAATTCTAAGCTAGAAATTGCAAAAACACTTTCAAAGAAAAAAATAAAAATGAAAAGTATTCTTACCATCCTTTACCTCTATTTAGTTTTATAAATTCATTTATAGAAATGCTTTTAATCTTGCTGTCTTTAATCAAAAAACGCTTAGGGCTTCCTATTGGAAATTTTTGTTCCTCATTATTTTCATCAATTATACTAAGAGCAGCAGGTCCAGTTAAAACCAATCGATCGGTATCTAAAGAAAGATTAAAATCCTCGCTTTTGACAAAGCTTGTTTTAGTATATTTTTGCAAATCGATCAAACCTATCCAAGTTTTAGCCGAAATTTTAAAAGATACATTTTTATTAGGAGTTTTTGCTGTAGTATTATTCTCTTCTGTACCAAAATCAATGCTTTGAGACGTTTTATTATCTTCTGTAATGTTATTTGTAATGTCATTATTTTCAGTATTTTCAGTATTTGCATTATTGTTATTATTTTTTGCAATAGTATTTTGCTCGTCTGTATTTTGTTCTTGTTTGTTTTGTTCATCTGTGCTTTGCTCTTGTTTGTTTATATTTTGATCAGATTGAGTTTGAGAGCTTGAATTTTGTTCTATTTTTGCCTGATTATCTATCACAACAACATTGCTGTTTTCTAAAGATTTTAAGTTGGATTGTGCCTGCCCTATTATATCTACAACAGCTATACTTGAATTATCTTGCCGAGTAGTAAAAAAATCTTTAATGGTATTAAAATAATAGATCCCAACACCTAAAATAACCACGATTAAAAAAACGATAATAAAAGGTAAAAAATTAACCGGTTCTCTATGGCATAAGTCAAGCTTAGGAGTAATCTTGAGATTATTTTGGATATTTAAATTATTTTCATTTAAATAAGCCTCATATTCTTCATTAAAATCAGTAAAATCAAGATCATACTCGCGACTCAAAATTTTTAAAAAACCTTTTACATTAAAACGATTCAAAGCAACAAAATCTTTTCTTACTAAAGCTTCTAAAAAAGCAATTTCGATCTGCGTTTTAGCCGCAACATCTTTTAAATTTAAATCTTCAATTTTTTTCCAATTAAGCATTTATCATCCTGTCACAAAGTATTGCAAAAGCTGCGCTAACATTAAGACTATCAAAATTATGTTTCATCTCTATGCCCACACACTCATCGCATTTTTTTATTATTTTAGCACTCAACCCCAATCCTTCACTTCCTAAAATTAAAGCTTTTTTTTCTTTTTCTATTTTAAGTTTATGAACTCCTTTACCTCCATTTGCACTAGCAAAAATTTTAAAACCAACTTGTTTTAATTCATTAATTACAGATAAAATATCATTATTTATAACAATGTCAAGATCTAATGCCGCACCGCTACTGGTGCGTATTACTCCTTCCATAGCCAATCTTTCTCCAATAAAAATAATTCCATCTGTACCTAAAGCATAAGCGGTTCTTGCAATGGCTCCTATATTTCCTATATCGCTAATGCCACAGAGTATTACAACAAAATCACTTTTTTTTAATGAATTTAAATCCTTAAATTCATATTCTTTTATATCAAGCAAAAAACCTTGATGATTTCCGCCTCTTGCGTAAGCTTGAGCTGTTTTAAAATCAAGTTTTTTAATTTTAAAACCAGAATTTATAATTTTTTTAAAGCTTTGCTTGTCGCATTCTTTTGCCAAATAAAGCTCTCTTATCCATTCTTTATGATGTTCTAAAATATAAAAAAATATTTGCTTTCCATAAACTATCATTATTTCATTTTATCTAATTTTGACTTAAAAGCAGTTTTGTATAAATTTCTTTTGGAGTTTTTCCATTGATTTTTGCTAGAAGTTTGCTTTTGGTTTTTAAGGGTATATCAAGCTCTAAAATATCACCTTCCAATAAAGAATTAGAATTTAAATTTTGATTATTTTTTGAAATTACAAGAACCCACTCGCCATTTAAATTTGCTTCTTTTAATTGATCAAAAACTTTTTTAGCACTTCCTTTAAACTTTGTTTCAAATTTTTTAGAAATTTCTTTGATAGCAAAAATTTCACGATTTTCATCTATTGAAGCTATTTGTTCAACCAAAGATAAAATCCTTTTAGGAGACTCATAAATTATACTTGGGTAGATGTGATTTAAAGCTCTTTGAATATCTTTTTGACGCTCTCTACCTTTATTGGCTAAAAAACCTATAAAAATAAATTCTTTTTCACACAATGCTGAACTTACAAGAGCAACTAAAGCCGCATTGGCTCCTGGCAACACTTCAAATTCTATATTATTTTTTAAAGCAAAATCGACTAAAGCGTATCCTGGATCGCTAATACCTGGCATACCCGCATCGCTTAAAAAAGCTATATCTTGAGAGAAAAAATCTTGATCTAAATTCTTTAAAATTTCCTTTTCATTGTGAGTATGAAAAGCAATCATTTTTTTAGTTTTAAAATCAATCTGAAATTTATTAGAAAGTGATAAAAGTAAAGACTTGCTTACCCTTGTATCTTCACATAAAAAAACCTTACAAGTCTTTAAAAGCTCTAAAGCACGAAAAGAAATATCGTTTAAATTTCCTATTGGAGTAGGAATAAAATAGAGCATAATTACTGCATTGCGTATTTTTTCTTAAATTTCTCCACACGACCTGCAGCATCAACTATTTTTTCACTTCCTGTAAAAAAAGGATGGCAGTTTGAACAAATATCTACTCTTAATTCATTTTTATTAGATTTAGTAACAAAAGTATTGCCACAAGCACAACTAACTTTACATTCTACATATTCTGGATGAATTTCTTTTTTCATAACTTTTCCTTAAAAAATAAAACAATAAATCGTGATTATAGTAAATATAATATAAAAATTATATTAATTTAAGTAAATTTTAAAGAAGTATTTTTGATGCAATAGCTATAATAGCACTTTGACTTTTAAGAATATTTGAAACCTTAAGTCCAATTTTTTCTTTAAACATTTTCTTTTCGCTTTGACTAAACCCACCTTCAGGACCTATAAAATAAATTTTACTAGGATCAAACTCTTTAGACTCTCCTTCAAAATCAACTAAAACAGCTTCTGGAAATTTTTCATAAAAATTTCTTATATTATTATAAATTTGCATCTTCATCTTGCTTTCTCTTCCGCACTGCTCGCAAGATGCAATGATAATTTTTTCCAATCTTTTTAAATCAATTTTAAAATTTCTTTGAGAAAATTCGGTAAAAACAAGGTGTAAAGTTTTGACTCCAAGTTCATTTAAAAAAGGAAGTGTTTTTTCTAAAATTTTCACATCTATCACAGCTAAGGCTAAATTTAAAGTGGTATTTTTGCACGTTGTTTTATTTTCTTTACTTAAAAAATGCAACTCGCAAGAATGACGCTCTAAATTAGAAATTTGATAGGTGTATGCGAATTCATCTTCTAAATTTCTTAAAATTAATATTTCATTTTCTTTTACTCTTCTTGCTTTTAAATGAGAAAATTCTTCTCCTTTTAATTTTAAAAAATCTTCACCCGCTTTTTGATGGTATAAAAATTGCATTTTATAGATAATTGCTTAATAAAGAAGGTAAAAATAAAAGTAAAATCTCGCACATTAAAATTAATAAACTAATCCATCTAAAAGCTATATAACGTCTTATTTTACGGGCTTTTTTAAACTGCACAAAATGAAAAATTGCTAAAAATAAAATTAAAATCCACGCTGCAATCATCAACCAAAAATTTAAGCTCATTTGAAATTTTTTCATCGCCAAAAGCAATAAACCTGTAAAAAGCATAAAAGCTAAAAAAGTATAGTATATTGGTAAAAATAATCGAATTCTACGGATAAAAATGAATTCAGTTTTAAAACTACCTTGAGTTAAAATAAGATAAAAAAACATCAAAAAACCACTCGCATAAAGACTATAAAGATGTAATGCTAGAAAAAAATGATAACTTTGTTCCATATTATTTTACCTTAGTGATGTATTTTGCTAAATTTTCTATTTGCTCTGTGCTTAAAAAATTGTGAGACTCGTCTTTTAGTTTTTGAAGTTTTAAAACCAAAACTTCACGACTTAAATTTTTAATTGTAACACTTTTTTTAGGCTTTAGTTCTCCTTTTTCTCCATGGCAATTAGCACATTTTTGTTTGTATAAAGAATTGACTATACTAAGATTTGTATTATATTGTCCATTAAGACCTTCTGCTTCGTCATCCACAGGTAAGGGTAAATTTGAATCACTTAATTGCGTTGTTTCATCACTTTGTTCTAACTGAACCTTTTCTTCTACAGAATTTTGTTTTTTGGATTTTAACTCGTCATCACCACCACAAGCACTTATTGATAAAGCGATAAAAAAACTTGTAAAAAAAATTAAAATTTTACCCATTAAATCTCCTTAGGATTTGTAAAAATATGCGAATTTTTTAATTTATCATAAAAATCTATATCATTCCATTCTGCTTTAATAGCTGGTGAAAATTCAATATCATCAAGAGAAATTTTTGGCAAAATATCTGAATAAGCATCGTCTTTAAAAGCTTGAGCGTAACCTGTTCTTGTTTCATGAACTATAATACTTTGCAAATTTACACCATGTTCTCCATTAACCATCTTTGTTTGCTTAAGTAAAGCATCAATGAGTATAAACAACACTCGACAAAAATTTTCCGCACTCACATTAACAGGCAAAGCGATCCATCTTTGGGAATATTTTTTCATTTCTTGTAAATAAGATTGATCATCTTGATTAAAAAGTGTAATAGCATGATCAAAACTATCAATAATCTGGCGTATATAAGTTTTTAAAAGCCCAAAATCATAAACCATTCCTGCATTATCCAAATACTTGCTCTCAAGCAAAACTTCAACCTTATAAGAATGACCATGTATGCTACTTTTACAACGTTTTGAAGAGCAAAATCTAACAATATGGGCGTTTTCAAATTCAAATAATTTTCTAATAATCATACACTCTCTTTATCATTCCATAAACGAATATGAATTCTATCAGAATAATTATATCCATTCTTAATGCAAAATTCAGCAATTTTTTTTGCATTTTTGTCTAAATTAATCTGATTTTCCCCCATAGGCATACAAAAAACTTCATTGGGAGCTTCTTTTAAAATTTCTAAAATTTCTTCCAAAGAGTTTTTTAGCGTATTTGCATCCAATACAAATTTATAAAAACTATCTTTAGCATTATTTTTAAATGATTTAAGAGCTTTAAAATTTAAACGTTTATTACGATCTACCCCGCTATTTTCTAATTTAACACTTAAAGCAAAAATGCATTCTTTATAAAAAGGATATTTTGAAAAATCAATCTCTATACTACCATTGCTTTCAAAGTGAATTTCAAAATTCGCTTTTAATAAAGATTTGATCAAAGCAATGAATTCAGAATTTTGATGATAAATCAAAGGCTCTCCGCCAGTAATTACAACTATAGGATTAAACTTATTTTTAAGTTTTATTATTTGATTAAAAATTTCATCTGTGCTTAGATTTTTATATTTTTCTTTAAATTCTTGAGTAAAAACAGCCCTTATAGTATCGCAACCTTTAAGAATTTTTCCATCTTTTTTAATTTCAACTCCAAAACCACTGCAATTAAAATTACAACCTGCAAAACGGATAAAAATCGCCAATTTTCCGCTATATTTACCTTCTCCTTGGATACTTAAAAAACTCTCAACTATTTGCAAAATTAGCCTCCGGTTTGGTAAAAAGCACGCGATGAAGTTTCATTATCTACAACACTCCATTTATTTTTTTCAGGTTTATTACGCAACACTTCTTGCAAAATTTCTACAGCAGCTTTGACATCGCCTTTTCTAATGGCCTCTTTGATACTCAAAGCTTCATCAAAATAAAGACAAGGGATCAAAAGTCCTTCAGCACTAAGACGGATACGATTGCAAGAATCGCAAAATTCGTGACTATGTGGATCTATAATCCCAAATTCATAATCATCAGCACTATAAAGACTCACTGGAGCTTTTTCTGCTTTTTTGATGAGTTTTATGTCGTATTTTTGACTTAAAATTTGGATGATTTCATCTCTTTTTAAACCTTGCAATTTTCCATAAGCGTGAGTATTTTCCATAAATTCTATAAAACGAATTTGCATATTTTTAGCTTTGGCAAATTCTAAAAGAGCTATGAGTTCATCATCGTTTAAATTTTTAAGCGCAACGGTATTTAACTTAACTTTTAATCCAACATTTAAAGCTTCATTAATTCCAGCTAAAACACTTGATAAAACATCTTTTTGCGCTAATTTTTTTGCCTTTTTTTCATCTAAGGTATCTAATGAGACATTTAAACGCTTTAACCCTGCATTTTTAAGATCTTTAGCAAAATCTTTAAGTAAAAATCCATTAGTTGTAATAGCTAAATCAAGATCTTCTTTATAATCACTAATCATTTTAATAAAAATACTTAAATCTTTACGCAATAAAGGTTCACCGCCCGTGATACGAATTTTTTCAATTCCTTCATCAATAGCTGCCTTTACAAACAAAAAAAGCTCTTCAAAGCTAAGTAAATTTTCTTTTGGTTGATGATTAAATGGAATTTTTGGCATACAATAAAGACAACGAAAATTGCATCGCTGAGTTACTGAAATTCTAAGATAATCGATTTTTCTACCAAATTGGTCAATAAGCATTAAAATCCTTAAAAATCATTTTATAAGTTGTTTAAATTTTAAAACAAGCTCGACATTTCCTGTTCCTATTCTTAAATCTTTAGCAATTTGTTCTATGGTTTTACCTTGTTTAAATAAATCCACAATTTTTTGCTCTTCTGTGTCGTAATTTGGAGTAAGCTTAGTCATACTTTGTGCTTTTTGCTCTAAGCTTAAAAGGCGATTTTGTTGTTCATTTTGAAAGTCTTCAATAATATGCTCCATAGTTTTAAGCGTTCTTAAAACAGGAGTAATTTTAGCACTGATTTGTTTTTCAAGTTCAATTTGTATTTCTTCTTTTAAAAGTGTGATTTTATAATCCTCTTCTTCATTCTCTTCTTCATTTTTAATACCTAATTCCTTACGAAAATAATGCAATTCTTTTGTGATATCTTCTATAACCCCTTGAAGCTTTGCAAATTTTGCATTACTCTCTCGTTCTTTAATATTAATATACGCCAACATTGCAACCAAAAGCACAAATACAAACACCAAATAAAGCACATCATTACTCATCTTCTAGCTCCTTTTTATTTCTAATCATATCCCTTTGCACCTCAACAACAAATGCATCAAATGCAACCTTATCTTCTGGTTTAATCTTAACTATTTGAACTAATGTTTGACTTTTAGCTTTTGCAAAAAGTGCTACTTTTTGATTATTAAGATTAAATCTTATATAGTATTCTTTATCACTTTCTAATACATTTTCTGAAAAATTCAAATGTTCAAAATTTAAAGACTCCACAATGGCCTTTTGTTTTAAAGATATAAGATCTTCATCTTTATTTAAAGCACTTTCAACTCTTAAAATATCTTCTTTTAAACTTAAAAGCAAATCAAAAATTACCTTCTCACCTTCACTAAAATCGATACGAAAAGCCATTTTTTTCCATTTTGAAAGTTGAGAAATAGCTCCGAGTTTAAGATATTCTTGTAAAAAATGATTATCTTCTATCTTACAACACTCCAATTGAGCTTCAAATCCAGCTTTAAAAAGTTTTAATTCCATAATAAATCAACCAAAATAAAAATAAAAAATAAAACGCTTAAATAACCATTTAATGTAAAAAAGGCTTTATCAATGTGATTAAAATTATTGCGGACAATTTTATGTTCAAAAAATAAAATAATACCGCTAATACATACACCAAAAAGTGCAATATACCCTAAAGCTTCACCCCAAACTTGCCATACAAAAAGTAACCAAAACAATACCGCCAACACATGAAAAAATGCAGAAATTAGCAAAGTTGCCTTAGCGCCAAATTGAGATGGAATTGAATAAAGCCCTGCTTTCTTATCATAATCCATATCTTGCAAAGAATAAAGCAAATCAAAACCTGCTGTCCAAAAAGTCACTCCTAAGCATAAAATAACGCTATAAATGTGAATTTCGCCCATTACAATCACACTTCCAGCAATAGGCGCTAATCCTAAGCAAAATCCTAAAACTAAATGTGCTAAAGAACTAAAACGCTTAAAAGCAGAATAAATTACCAAAACAAAAAGCACTGGAAAAGAAAGATAAAAAGCTAAAGTATTGATAAAATAAGAGCAAAATAAAAAAATCACTGCATTAAGAATAATAAATAGCCAAACACTTTTTTTTCCTATTTTTCCACTTATATTTGGGCGATTAGCACAACGTGGATTATCCTTATCAATATCTTCGTCCATTAAACGATTTGTTGCCATAGCAAAATTTCTAGCACTCACAGCACAAATAATACCTAAAATCAAAGCCTTAAAGCCAAACCAAGGTGTTCCATTTATAAGCTTTGAGCCTATAATCATCGATGAAAATAAAAAAGGCAAAGCAAAAATTGAATGTTTAAATACGATAAGTTCTAAAATATCTTTAAATTTTATCCAAAATAAATTCATTTTTCTACTTTATTAAAATTTTGCTATGATTTTACTCAAATTTTAATAAATTTTAGGATAAATTCATTATTATGTTTTTCGAAATCGCTCTTATAGGAACAACTGCAAGTGGAAAAACCCAAATAGCAAATTTATTAGCCAAAAATTTTAATGCTGTTATTTTAAGCCTTGATAGTCTTTGTGTGTATAAAGAAATCAATATTGCAAGCGCTAAACCCTCTCAAGAAGAACTTAAAAATTTAAATTATTTTGGTGTTAATTTATTAAGCATTAAAGAGCATTTTAATGTAGAGATGTTAATTCAAGAATATCAAAAAGCAAAAGAATTTGCTCTTATAAAGAATTTACCACTAATTATAACAGGTGGAACCGGATTTTATTTAAAAACTATGATGGATGGCTTAAGCCAAAAAATAGAAGAAATAAAAACTGATCTAAACAACGATGAAATTTACTCTTTAATGTGTAAAATCGATCCTGATTATAAAGTGGAAAAAAATGACACTTATCGTTTAAAAAAATGGTTAAGTATGTATGAAACTACGAAAGAAATTCCTAGCGTTTTCTTAAAAAGAACTCAAAAAGAAGGGATTTTAAAAAATATAGAAATTTATGAACTTGTATGGGAGCGCGATTTACTAAAAAAGCGTATAGGTATTAGAACTAAAAAAATGCTTGAAAATGGACTCATAGAAGAAGCTAAAGAACTTTTTTCAAGCTTTAATCACAAACTTAAAGCTTTAAATTCTATTGGTTTAAAAGAATGTAAAGAATATTTAGATGGTAAAATTTCTTTTAACGAACTTGAAAATTTAATCACAACACATACAGCACAACTTGCTAAGCGTCAAAGAACTTTTAATAAAAAATTTCAAAGTACGCCTTTAAAATTTAACGAAGCTTTCGAAATTTTAAAACAAAAATTTATGAATTAAAAAATAAATGTTCAATTAAAATTTTTATTCCCAAAACAATCAATACTGCACCTCCTAAAAATTCAGCCTTGTTTTTTAAAAAAACGCCAAATTGATTACCTATTTTTAAAGCTAAAGCACAAAATAAAAAAGTAATCAAACCTATCAATAAAATTGATACTAGTAAATTTACATCTAAGAATGCAAAGCTAACACCTACTGCTAAGGCATCAATGCTAGTTGCAATCGCTAAAGCAAGCATAATTTTAAAGCCAAATTGATTTGCATTTGTATCACAATTTTCACCCTCAAAGGACTCTTTGATCATTTTTAATCCAATCAAGCCAAGCAAAATAAAAGCTATCCAATGATCAATACTCGCAACAAAAGATGCAAAACTTATGCCAATGATATATCCAAATGCTGGCATTAAAGCTTGAAAACCACCAAAATAAATTCCTACTATAAAATAATGCTTCAAATTTAATTTTTTTACGCTAAAACCCTTACACAAAGAAACTGCAAAAGCATCCATTGCTAAAGCACAAGAAAGAAAAATAAGACTTATATAATCCATAAAAACTCCGAAAAATTAAAGCAAAAATTATAATCAAAAAATCTTAATTTATTTTTTAGCAACACTAAAATAACCTGTAGTTTAATTTTTATTTGTATTTAAGAATAAAAAATATATAATCTCGTTTTATTTTTTCTTTAAAATGGCCCATTCGTCTAGCGGTTAGGACATCGCCCTTTCACGGCGGTAACACGAGTTCGAGTCTCGTATGGGTCACC
Source organism: Campylobacter estrildidarum (assembly GCF_005406205.1). GTDB lineage: Bacteria > Campylobacterota > Campylobacteria > Campylobacterales > Campylobacteraceae > Campylobacter_D > Campylobacter_D estrildidarum. The sequence continues at coordinate 16,797 of NZ_NXLZ01000007.1, read as the reverse complement.
ACTCATTGCAAATCTACTGAAAAATTTTCAATCTAAAAAATATTTTTCACAAAGCTTGTTTTAAATTGCTTTTTTTATAACTTTTTATGTTACAATGTTTTACCAAAAATAAAAAAGGAGAAAATATGTTTGAATTAAGAAAACTACCTTACGATATCAATGCTTTTGGCGATTTTTTAAGTGCTGAAACATTTAATTATCATTACGGGAAACATCATAATACCTATGTAACTAATTTAAATAATCTTATTAAAGATACGGAATTTGCAAATAAAGATCTTGTAAGCATTATCAAATCATCAAATGGTGGAGTTTTTAACAATGCAGCTCAAGTTTATAATCATGATTTTTATTTTGATTGCATCGCTCCAAATACCTGTGAAGCAAAAGGAGATTTAAAAGTGGCTTTAGAAAAAGAATTCGGTTCTTTGGATAATTTTAAAGCTGAATTTATCAAAGGGGCTACAGGTCTTTTTGGGTCTGGATGGTTCTGGCTTGTTTATAATAGCAAAAATCAAAAATTAGAATTAGTTGCAACTTCAAATGCTGCCACTCCTATCACTGAAGATAAAATTCCTTTACTTGTAGTCGATGTTTGGGAACACGCTTATTATGTAGATCATCGCAATGCTCGTCCTGCGTATTTGGAAAAATTCTATGCTCATATTAATTGGGATTTTGTTTCAAAAGCTTATGAATGGGCTTTAAAAGAAGGAATCAACTCTATTAGCTTTTACGCTAATGAACTTCATCCTGTAAAATAATTTATTCCGCTTTATGCGGAATAATTAAAATTTGATTTTCAATTTTTTTATATTAATGTTAAACTTTATATTTAAATACAAAGGAGAAATTATGGATAATTCTTTATCTGCTTACACTCAAAAATACGAAAAAGAAAACTATGGATTACAATATCCTGATGGTCATATCATAAGGTTTTACGAAAGAATTTTAAAGTATAAACTCAACAAAACAAGTGGAAATTTACTTGACTTTGGTTGTGGAAATGGTATTCATTCTAAATATCTTCAAGATACTACGGGGGGGGGTATAAGGCTTACGGCTTAGATATAGTTCCTAGTTTAAAAGAAATTTGGGAAAGAGATCCTAAATTAAACTCTAATAATTTTCATGTTATTGCTCCCAATTCAAATATAAAAAATCTTTTTAATGTAAAAATGGATTTGATTTTAGCCAATCAAAGTCTTTATTATCTTCCTTTTAAAAGTTTTAAGCAAACCATTCAAGAATTATATGATATTTGCAATGAAGATGCTATTATTTTTGCAACAATGATAAGTGATAAAGGCTATAGCATGGCCGAAAGAGGGGAAATTATGGAAAATGGCTTACGTGAAGTCAAAGGACGCCCTGGTAGTAGATTAAGCGGCTCTTCTTTCATTCGCTTTACTCAAGATATTGAAGAATTAAAAGAAGATTTTAAACCTTTTAAACCTTTATTTTGGGGTGATTATGAGCTTATTAACCTTTATAATTTTGAAGGTAGTGTGCAACATTTTATCTACATAGGACAAAAGTAAGTGTTTTACACTTACTCTCCTAAATTTGGTGTCATTTCAATGATTTTCCAAGGAAGACCTTGAGAATTAAGTTCATCCATAAAAGGCTTAGCGTCAAATTCTTCCATATTAAACACACCTTTTCCTTGCCAAATTCCTTTAGCAATTAGCTTAGTGCCTATCATAGCAGGAACTCCTGTAGTATAACTTACTGCTTGTGCGCCAGTTTCTTTATAACATTCTTCGTGATTACAAACATTATAAATATAAATTTGCTTATCTTTGCCATCTTTAATCCCGCGTATCACACAACCTATATTTGTATAGCCTTTGGTTCTTGGTCCCAAACTTGCAGGATCTGGCAATAAAGTCTTTAAAAATTCTATTGGAATGATTTCTCTTCCTTGATGCATTACAGGCTTAATGCCTAGCATTCCAACATTTTCAAGACATTTCATATGAGTAAGATAGCTTTGCCCAAAAGTCATAAAGAACCGAATTCTTTTAAGTCCTTTGATATTTTTTACCAAACTTTCAAGTTCTTCATGATAAAGTAAATAGCTATCTTTGACTCCAATCTCTGGATAATCCCACTCCATTTTTATTTCCATAGGTTCAGTTTCTATCCATTTGCCATTTTCCCAATAACGTCCTTTAGCTGAAACTTCGCGTAAGTTAATTTCAGGATTAAAATTAGTTGCAAAAGCATAGCCATGATCACCCGCATTGCAATCTAAAATATCAATATAATGAATTTCATCAAATAAATTTTGCTGTGCATAAGCACAAAAAACATTAGTCACTCCTGGATCAAATCCGCTTCCTAAAAGCCCTAAGATTTCAGCTTCTTTGAATTTTTCATTTCTGGCCCATTGCTCTTTATACTCAAATTTGGCTAAATCAGGGTGTTCGTAATTTGCTGTATCTATATAATGAATCCTAGCTTTTATACAAGCATCCATTAAACTCAAATCTTGATAAGGTAAAGCGACATTAAGTAAAATTTGTGCTCCTGTTTTTTTTATAAGCTCTATAACTGCATCGCTATCATCAGCATCAATTTGTGCGGTTTCAATTTGCACTCCTAAACGTTCTTTAATAAAAGCGGCAATTTCATCACATTTGCTTTTAGTTCTACTGGCTAAAGTGATTTTCGAAAAAGTATCAGAATTCATTGCGCATTTTACAGTAGCTACGCGACTAACACCTCCTGCGCCTATGATTAAAAGATTTTTCATTCTTCATTCCTTTAATAAACTAAAGTCATATTATATCATTTTTTACCTTGCTAAAGTAGAATATCAAAATGTAAATAAATAAGGAGATTGATGTTTCATTCTTTTTTTGTTTCTAAAAAATGGGCTTTATGGGCTTATTTGGGACTTTTTTTGCTTTTACTTTTTTTATATTTGCAAACAAGTTTTAATGTAGCACTTAATTCTTGGTATAATGACTTTTACAACACTATCCAAAAACCAAAAATTAATGCCATTGTTTTAAATTTTGACGAAGCAAAATTTAAAGAAGACTTTAAAATCACACCTTCTTTGCTTAGAGAACTTTATATAAATCCTAAGGACTATAATCAAAGTTTGGTTTATGAAAAAGCTAAGGTCAAAAAAATCCAAGAAATTCAAAATGAAAATAAACAAAGACTTGCTATAGAAACTATGCAAAATTCATCCAATATTGATAAAAATATTTTTAAACAAATGATTGAAATTTTAAACGATCAAAAATCATACAAAGAGCAAAATTTAACCCACATTTCTCAAGAAATTAAAAACAAAAATATTTTAAAGCAAAATTTATCTCTTGAACAAATTAACTCGGTAGCGCAAAGTATAATTAAAGCTAATGAGCAAGCTAATAATTCTTTTGAAAATGCCAATTTTATTAATAAATTTGCAATTTATTATTATCAAAATTTATTAAAATATTTTCTTCACACACCCGCCATACTTGAAAAACCTTTTTATGATTTACAAGATTTTTATTCACTCATTTTTGTTTTTTTAGGTATTGCTATTCCTTATGTTTTAATTGCAACAATTAATATTTATTTTGCAAGTGTTTATGCTTTTAAATGGCGAGAAGCAATGACTTTTTCTTATTTAAAATTTTGGAAAAATAAAAATGACAATATCGAAGGAAGCTCTCAAAGAATTCAAGAAGATGTTTATAATTTTTCTAAAATTGTAGAAAATCTTGGTCTTGCTTTTATAAAAGCTTTAATGACTTTAATAGCCTTTATTCCCATTTTGTGGAATTTAAGTGATATAGCTACAAAAGCATTGTTTTTTGATTTAAACGAAAATTCAAGCTTTTATTTTTTAAAAAATGCAGATGGATTACTTGTTTATGTTGCCCTTTTTATTTCTTTGGGTGGTTTGATAGCTTCTTGGTTTGTAGGGATTAAACTTCCAGGGCTAGAATATAACAATCAAAAAGCAGAAGCGGCCTTTAGAAAAGAGTTAGTCTATGCCGAAGATAACCGAGAAAAATTTGCAAAAAATGAAACCATAATAGAACTATTTACCGGACTTAAATTTAACTATAAAAGACTTTTTTTGCATTATGGTTATTTTAATATTTGGCTTATTTTATTTGAGCAAATTATAGTTATAATTCCTTTTTTGATTATGGCTCCAAGCCTTTTTGGAGGTATCATTACACTTGGAATTGTAATGCAAATAAACAATGCATTTGATCAAGTTAGAAGTTCTTTTAGTGTTTTTATTACAAATTGGACAACCATTACCCAACTTAGAAGTATTTACAAGCGTTTAAAAGAATTTGAAATCAATATAGAATATAAAAAACTTTAAAATAGTTTTTTAACACAAAAAATTAAGCTAAAATTTTACTTTTAATTGTGTATAATTAGATATTCAATTTTAAAAAATAAGGAGCTTCATTGGACCCCAGTCAGGTTATCGATTTAAATCAAACTTTACCTACAGCATCTTTTGATGCAGGATACTCTATATTTATGGTTATCATTGCATTCGTTTTAGTATTTTTAAATGGCTTTTTTGTTTTATCTGAATTTAGTATTGTTAAAGTGCGTCGTTCAAAGCTTGAAGAAATGGTCAAGGAAAAAAAATCAGGCGCTCAACAAGCCTTGGAGGTTACCTCAAAGCTTGATACTTATCTAAGCGCTTGCCAATTGGGAATTACTCTAAGTTCTCTTGCTTTAGGTTGGATCGGTGAACCAGCTATTGCAAAGATACTTGAAGTTTTATTTTTAAACTTCGGCTTTAATACTGTATTAATCCATACCATTTCTTTTATCATTGCTTTTAGTATTATCACTCTCTTACATGTGGTTTTAGGAGAGCTTGTACCAAAATCCATCGCTATAGCTGTAGCCGATAAAGCTGTTCTTTGGATAGCTAGACCACTTCATTGGTTTTGGATATTATTTTTACCTTGTATAAAAATTTTTGATTTTTTAGCAGCTATTAATTTAAAAATATTCGGAATGAAACCTGCTAAAGAAAGCGAATTAACCCATAGCGAAGAAGAGATTAAAATCATTGCAAGCGAAAGTCAAAAAGGCGGAATTTTGGATGAATTTGAAACTGAAATTATTCGCAATGCAGTCGATTTTTCAGATACAGTTGCTAAGGAAATTATGACTCCTCGCAAGGATATGATTTGTTTAAACAAGCAAAAAACTTATGCAGAAAATATGCAAATCATTTGCGAACACAAACACACTCGTTTTCCTTATATAGATGGTTCTAAAGATAGTATTTTGGGCATGATTCATATACGCGACATAGTCCAAAATGAACTCAATTCTAGAAGTGAAAATTTGGACTCTTTTGTAAAGCCACTTATTTTAGTTCCTGAAAATATCAGTATTTCAAAAGTTTTAGTAAGAATGAATAAAGAAAGATCCCATACCGCACTTGTTATCGATGAATATGGCGGCACTGCTGGAATTTTAACCATGGAAGATATTATGGAAGAAATCATTGGCGAAATTAAAAGCGAAAATGAAGAAGATAGTTATAAAAAACTTGCTGATAATATTTATGAATTTCAAGGGCGTTGCGATATTGAAACCGTTGAAGAAATGCTTATGATAAGCTATGATGAAAATTTAGAGCAAGTAACCATAGGTGGTTATGTTTTTAATTTATTAGGACGTTTGCCTGTGGTTGGCGATCGCATTGATGATGAACTTTGCTATTATGAAGTTAAAAAAATGGATGGAAATTCTATAGAACGAATTAAAATTGTAAAAAAAACCGGCAATGAAGAAGTAAGCTAATCTTACTTCTTCTTATAAACATTATTTTTTATTTCTATACACTTAAAACCTTCTTTATTTAAAGTCACCACGCGTAAATAACCTCCAGCATCGATTTTTCCTTCACATAAAAAAACACGCTTTGCAATCTGAGTTGGCAGCTTTTCTCTGTTTCTATGTCCAAAAATTTGATAAATATTTTCTTTGTTTAAATTACAAAACTGATTAGCAATACTTTGACTATTTTCACAATGCCCCACACCATAAATGAAATCATAACTTGGTATAAAACTAATTTGCCAAGGTTCTAAAGGTAAGACATTTACACCCCCATGGGAGCAAAAAATCAATTTATCTTCAAATTTATAATACAAACACTCTTTTAAATAAGGATAAAATTTTTGCGCGTCATTTGGAGTGAGTTTTTCTTTTCTAAAATCTTTTAATGTATTTTCATTAAATTCTTTAGAGTTAGTAAATTCTCCATTTGCCCAATTTATAAGATATTTTTCATGATTTCCTTCTAACAAGCACACATTTTCTTTTTCGCAAATTTTTAATAAAAATTTCAAAACCTTACCATTTTCTATGCCTCTATTGATATAATCTCCTAAAAAAATATAATACTCATCTTCTTTGATTTTTTTAATGTATTCTCTTAAAACACTATAGCACCCTTGTATATCTCCTATGTGGTGAATCTTTTTATAAGCACTTAAATCAGGGGATTTATAAAGACATTCTCTCCAATTCTGCGGAGTTAAAATCGGATATTTTTTAGGAGTTTTTTCCAGTAAAAAATGCATTCTTTCTAAAAGAGCATAAGGGATTAAAAAACCTTTTTCTTTAGCTTTTCGTATATTTTTTGTAAAACATTGCTCTAAAGAGCTTTTAAATTCTACAATATAAACTGCATAACGATATTTATTCGCTAATTCTTTATAATTTTTCAAAACTTGATCATAAGTATTAACAATACAAAATTCACCTTTTTGCATACGCAATTCTAAAAGGGTAAGTAAAATTTTATAAAGCTGTGTATCATTTTTAGTATTTAAATTTCTGTATTCGCTTGCAACTTCTTTCACGCTCCCAGAAAGCAAACGAAAAAAATTTAAATCAAGCGTATAATCTTGTAATTTATTTTGAGCAATAAATTCTTCTTGTCCTGCGTAATAATTTCCTCGCAATATGAGTAAAATTCGCAACTTTTTACCTAAATTTTCTTTAAAAATTCTGTTTTAAGAACAATAGTTCCAAATTTATCCACTCTCGCTTCAATTTCATTATCTTTTGAGCTTAATTTAATATTTTTTACCGTTGTTCCTCGTTTTAAAGTAGCACTAGCCCCTTTTACTTTAAGATCCTTAACCACACTTACATTATCTCCTGAATTTAACTCAACTCCATTTGCATCTTTAGGCATTTTCTTCCTTTTTTTGATCTAAAATATTTAAAATTTGAACCACTAAAGCAAAAACCATTGCTATATAAATATAAGCTTTATCTATATGTATATCAAAACTTTCTGCAACTAAAACTCCTCCAATTAATACCAAAAATGATAAAGCCAAAATTTTAATACTTGGATATTTTTCTACAAAATCAGCTATAGGTTTAGAAGCAAAAAGCATCACCCCTACAGCAAGAACTACTGCTATAATCATGATCGTAACATCCTTGGCAATCCCTACAGCCGTAATCACACTATCTAGTGAAAAGACAATATCTATGACTGCTATTTCTGCCACAACCACCCAAAGTTTATTGCTTGCTTGAAATTGATTTTGGCTTTCTTCTTTATGTGAAATTTGCTCTCTAATTTCTTTAATAGACTTAATAATTAAAAAAAGACCACCAAGCAAGAGCACTAAATCTCTACCTGAAATTTCATTACCCAAGAGACTAAATAAGGGCTTTGTAAGTTTCATAACCCAAAAAAGCGATAAAAGAAGTAAAATTCGTGTTATCATTGCAAAAGCAAGACCTAAAATACGTCCTTTATCTCGAGATGTTGGAGGCAATTTAGCCACCAAAATAGCTAAAAAGATGATATTATCAATACCCAGTACTATTTCAAGTGCGGTCAAGGTAATTAAAACAATCCAAGAATCAAAACTAAAAATCCACTCAAACATTGTTGTTTTTCCTTTTATAATTGCTTTTCAAATATTTTTATCACGCTATCAGGCAAAATTTCATATTCTAAAGTATGAATTTTAGTTTCAAATTCATTAAAATCCATATCTTCTTTTTCAAAAGCCTTTTGAGAAATGATTTTTCCTCCATCAAGTTCTTCATTAACCCAATGCACACTCACTCCAGCCACTTTCATATCGCTTTTAAAACTCTCTTCTATCGCATGAGCTCCTTTAAAAAGCGGAAGCAAAGAAGGATGAAGATTAATTGCTTTAATATTTTTTGTAAAAACAGGACTTAAAATTCTCATAAAACCTGCCAATATTGTTAGATCTGCTCCACTTTTTTGAATTTTCTCCACCAAAACTTGATCAAATTCTTCTCTTGAAGAAAAATTCTCATGCTCCACAATCACACTTTCAAGCTCATATTTTTTCGCTCTTTGTATACCAAAAGCATTTTTTTTATTACAAAGACAAAGCACCACTTCATAAGTATTGCCTCTTATGGTTTTTCGATGGAGCTTTTCTAAAATATTTTCTAAATTACTTCCATTTCCACTAAAAAGAACCGCTAACTTTATAAGCATTTTAATCCCTTTACAAGTTTTATTGCATCAAAACTATTTTTATTAAATTGATATTTTTTTGCAACCAAAGCGTGGGCTAGACAAGCATTTTTAGCTGCTTTTAAAGCACTAAATTTAGCCCCTAAAAGTGCAGCGATCATACCACTTAAAACATCTCCACTTCCGCCTTTTGCCAAAGCTTCATTGCCTAGATTAATCACAAACACTTTTTCTCTTTGTATGATAATAGGATTAGCACCTTTAAGAACTAAAACACAATTATAATTTTTAGCAAATTTTTTAGCATAAAAAAAACGATTTTTTTGCAAATTCTCCACGCTTAATTCTTCATCAAAGCATATTTTCCAAAGTCTTACAAATTCTTTTGGGTGCGGAGTAATTACTACATCTTCTCTATTTACATACCACAAAATCGCCTCACTTAAAAAGCAATTTGCATCCAAAACCAAAGGAATATTTTGCAATATTTCATCTCTTAAAAAATCTAAATCCTCAAGTCCCATACCTAAAGCTATAGCCGTAGCTTCGTTTGAAATTTTTTGCTTTAGCATTAAAAGGGGAGAAAGAGTTTTTTTAGCAACTAAAGATACAAGTCCGCTTCCAAAATTAAGCGCTCCAAGTCCTGCCAAAGTTCCGGCAGTCGAATTCCCAACTATATAAACATGACCGAATTTGCCTTTATTAGAATTTGCATTTCTTTCAATCGTTTTTAAATCTTTCTTTTCCAAAAGCTTACTTTGTGGATTAGGAGCAAATTTTTTCATTTTTACGCCTAAATTTAAAAGCTTTATTTTTCCAACAAATTCCTTAGCAAAATCTTCAAGTAAAATTTCTTTAAAAGCTCCCATACAAGCGGTGATATTGGCTTTAAAACAAGGATTAAAACCCAGATTTGTAGGTATATCACAAGCAATTTTTAAGGCTTTACTCTTATTAATTTTTTGCAATAATAGACAATATTTTTCATCCAAAGCCCTATTAGTTCCTGTACCTAAAATACAATCTACAATAATTTTAAATTTGCTAAATTTAGGCTCTTTTTTCATCATCTTAAAGCCAAAATTGCTTAAAATTTGTTCTTGATGTTTAAAAATATCGTTTTCTTTAAAACCTAATTTATAAGCCTTAACTTTTTTAAGATGTCTTATAGCGACAAGTCCATCGGCTGCATTATTTCCACCACCTAACAAAAATAAAATTTCAGAATTTTTAATTCCTAATTTTTTAGCTTTTTGTGAAATAAGCTTTGCTAAAGCTATGCCTGCATTTTCCATTAAAATGATTTCGTTTAAGCCTTTATTTATGGCATTTTGTTCTAAAAATTTTATATTATCAGTAATTGCTTTCATCGTCTTTTGCCACTAAAAAATAAATATTTTTCTCTCTTTTTTCTTTAAATTTTTTCATTTTAGGTAAAAACTTTTGCACAAGAGCACGAAAATTTTTAAATCCATAATTTTGCGGATTAAAATCAGAATATTTTCTATTCATATTAGTGCGAATTTGAGCGTATTCTGCACGACCCTTTTCATCGATAAGTTGCTCTGTAATATTAATCAAAGTTTTTAAATAATCATTGCTTAAAATTGTTTTTTTCTTATTTTCATCTTGATCTAAATAAAAAAATTCACTAAAAGCATTCACGTAAGATTGTATCGATTTTTCAAGACCCATACCAATGACTTGCTTTTTATTTTCTCTAAGTTTTTGTATCAGTGAAGTATAATCGCTATCGCTTGAAACGATGACAAAAATATCAATATTTTTCTCATAAAATACGCTCATAATTTCTGTAATCAAATACATATCACTAGAATTTTTATTGGCTGCAAAATTAAATTGTTGCATAGCAATAAGTGAGTATTGCGCGATTTGTTCTTTCCAATTTTGAATATTTTTTTGAGTCCAATCCCCATAAATTCGCTTGATAATAATCTCTCCATAATCTGAAGCAATATCAAAAATACTTTTAGCGTATTTTGCGGGAATATTTTCAGCATCGATAAAAATAGCTATACTTTTATTTTCCATTTATCAACCCCTTATTCTAAAGCTCAAAGCCTCTAAAATATGACTTTTATTTATAATTTCTTTCTCTTGTAAATCTGCTAAGCTCCTAGAAACTTTTAAGACTTTATTGACAGATCTTAATGAAAGATTATAACGAGAAATTGCTAAATCAAGTGTATCTTTAGCATCTTTTTCTAAAGGACAAAAATTTTGTAAATCTTCATCTTTTAATTTCCCATTAAATTCTTTCTGTCCTCTTTTTTTTCCAAAAATAAAAGCTTGTAAAATTTTCTCACTCATTTCTTTAGAAGTTATATTTGTTTTATCATCTTTGCTGATTTCATCCATAGCAACATATAAATCGATACGATCCATCACAGCAGATGAAATATGATTTTTATATTTTTTAATTTCATTATCCGTGCAAATGCAAGATAAATTTTTAGAAAATAAATTAGCACAAGGGCAAGGATTTTGTGCTGCAACAAAGCTAAATTTTGTTTCATAAGTCGTTTTAGAATTTACTCTTGAAATATGAATTTTATAATCCTCTAAAGGTTCTCTTAAACTTTCTATGATTTGTTTATTAAAATGTGGAAATTCATCAAAAAACAAAACCCCTCCATTTGCTAGTGCCACCTCTCCAATTTTAGCATTTTTAGCACCACCTCCAAAAATACTTGCCCTAGTAGAGGTGTGATGTGGATGACGAAAAGCTCTTGTTTTAGCAAATTCGCATTCTTTAGAATTTAAGGATAAATAAGCATTTTGCATTAAAACTTCACTCAAACTTTGAGGAGGCATAATATAAACAAGGCGTTTTGCACACATACTTTTGCCACTTCCTGGACTTCCTTCAAAAAGTATATTATGCATTCCAAGCGCAGCAATCATACAAGCTTTTTTAGCTTTTTCCTGCCCTTTTACATCTTTAAAATCCAAATCAAATTGATTATTAGGGATAAAAATTTCATCATTAATTTTTAAAGGATTGCTAAACAAGGGATGATTTTGCAAGAATTTAAATTTTTCATAATTTTTTTCTTTAAAAAATTCAATCGCCTCGTTCAAATTTTCAAGTCCATAAATCTCTAAATTTGGAATCATAGAAGCTTTTAAAGCTATATTTTTAGGAACAACAACTCTTGCGTGTTTCACTTTAGCGGATAAAAACAAAAGAAGGGAAAAGAGTTCATTTGTGCTTTTTATATTTCCATCAAGTCCTAATTCTCCTACTACAAAAAAATCATCTAATTCTTCATTTTGAAGTAAAATAAGCACCGCAATAGCTAAATCAAAATGCGATCCTTTTTTAGGAATTCCTGATGGACTTAGATTGACAGTGATTTTTTTAGCTGGAAAAACAAAATCACAGCTTAAAAGCGTCGCTTTGATACGCTCAATGCTTTCTTTTATAGCCGTATTTGCAAGTCCCACTATGCTTAAATTAGGCAAACCTCTTGTAAAAGTTGATTCAACCTCGATAATATCTAAATTTTCATCAAAACTTATACATTTTAATTTTTTCATTTAGCTTTTTTTTGATTTTTTAATTTCTTTTTAAAATCTTTATCAAATTTTTGCCTTTTTAAAAAAGAAATTTTTTCTATAAATAAATGCCCGTTTAAATGATCGTTTTCATGCTGGATAGCTACAGCTAAAAAGCCTTTAGCTTCTAGTTCTTTAAATTCTCCAAAACGATTTTGATATTTTAATAAAATATGATTATAGCGTTGCACCTCTTCAAAAAAATCAGGAACACTTAAACACCCTTCTTTATAAATAATCATTTCTTCACCCAAAGGAATGATTTCTGGGTTGATGATTTCAAGCAAATCTTCTTTTTTTTGCTCTTCATTCTCATCTAAAATATTAACCAATAAGGCTCTTAAAGGAACATCGACTTGTATAGCAGCTAAACCCACTCCTTGACTCGCAATCATTGTTTCATACATATCATCAAGCAAAGTATGCAAATCAGAGTTAAATTCCTTAACAGACTCTGAATTTAAAAAAAGTCTAGGATTGGGGTAAGTAATGATTTTTCTAACCATAAAAGCTCATTTTAATCTATTTAAAACTTTTCTCTAAAACCTTATCGATCAAACCATACTCTTTGGCTTCTTGCGCAGACATAAAGAAATCTCTTTCAGTATCCTTGGCAATTTTAGAAACTTTTTGCTTGGTATTTTTTGCCAAAATATCATTAAGTATAGTCTTAAGTCTCAAAATTTCTTTAGCTTGAATTTCTATATCTGTTGCTTGTCCTCTTGCACCACCTAAAGGTTGATGGATCATAATTCTTGAATTAGGTAAGGCAAAACGCTTTCCTTCTGCACCACAACTTAATAAAAACGCCCCCATAGAAGCTGCTTGACCTATACAAATAGTGCAAACATCTGGTTTGATATAATTCATAGTATCATAAATACTAAAGCCGCTTGTGATCACTCCACCTGGAGAATTAATATAAAGATAAATATCTTTTTGAGGATCTTCAGCTTCTAAAAAAAGAAGTTGAGCCACAATTGAAGCAGCAAGATCATCATGAATTTCTCCACTAAGCATAACAATGCGATCTTTTAAAAGTCTAGAGTAAATATCATAACTTCTTTCCCCGCGACTTGATTTTTCAATAACATAAGGAATAACCATTATTTATCCTCTTTTTGTTTTTTGCTTGATTTTTCTGTTTTTGGCATAAAAATATCATTAAAGAGTTTTTCTTCAATTAAAGCCATTTTTACAGCCGGTAAAGCTCCTTGTCTTTTATAATTATCTAAATGTTCTTTTGGATTCATTCCGTAACGATATGCTTCAAAATAAATCGCTTGGACAAGTTCTTGATCGCTGACTTCAATTTTTCGAAGTTTTGCAAGTTCATCAATAATAAAAGTAAGTCTCACACTCTTTTGTGCTTCTTCTTTAAAAGAATCACGTTTTTCTTGATATTTTTCCTTACTTGCTTTTATTTCTTCAATTTCTTTTTCATCGAAGGTATTAAATGCTGCACGAAATTGCATATCTGTTTCTTGTTCTACTATACCGCGTGGCAAATCAAAATTATATTCTGCTATCAAAGCATCTGCGAATTTAGCCTTTAACTCATCATTTACAAGTTTAAAAAATTTCTCATTTTTAATTTGCTCTTTTAATTTCTCATCTAAAAGCTCTAAACTTGGTTTTTCTTCATTTGGTAGAAGTTTTTTAAGCATTTCTTCATCAAGTTCTGGTATTTTAAGTTCTTGAATTTCGTGAAGTTTTACTTTAAATACCGCATCTTTTCCTGCTAAGTTAGGAGCTCCATATTCTTTAGGAAAAGTAACTTTTATATCTTTTTCTTCTCCTATTTTCATTCCTACCATGCCTTCTTCAAAACCTGGTATAAATTGCTTAGAACCTATTTCTAAAATATAATTTTCAGCTTTTCCACCATCAAAAGGTTTTTCATCCACAAAACCTTCAAAATCAAATTTAGCAAAATCTCCCTCTTTTAAAGCTCTTTTTGTTTTTATAGCTTCAGGAGTTGCAAATCTTTTTAACAATTCTTCTTTTTTTTCGTCAATTTCTTTTTTTGTTACCTTAGGAGTTTGATACTCAGGAATAAGCTTTTCATAACCATCAAGTTTAAATTCAGGTTTAAAAGAAAGTGCTAACTCAGCAACTATTTCTCCATTTTGACGATCGAATTTTTCAAAATAAGGCTCACCCACAAGCTCTTTTGCCTCTTTTTTTAATTCTTTTAAGGCATTATCTACAGCGGATTTAAAAAGATTTTGTTCTGCATCTTGGGTTAATTCTTTTGCATATCTTTTAAGCACAGCTGCGACTGGAACTTTTCCTGGTCTAAAACCATCCATTTTTATATTTTTAGAAGCCTTTTTTGCTAAATTTTCTACTTCATTTTTTATAATTCCTGAAGGAATTTTTACACTAGCAGTCGCATTTACAGAATCTAATTGCTTTGCTTTTACTTCCATGATTATTTTTCCTTATAAAATAAAATTTAGCTTTAATAATAACAAATTTTTCCTTATTACTTGCATAAAATTTTAAAGCAATTTATGATAAAATGACAAAAATCAAAAACTACCATGGAGATAATTTTGCAAAAAGAATTTGAAAAATGCGTAACAACCATACTTGAATCCGTAGGAGAAAATCCAAATAGAGAAGGATTGCTAAAAACTCCTAATCGCGTTTTCAAGGCTTTTCAATTTTTAACTAAAGGCTATCATGAAAATATTAAAGATGTTTTAAATGACGCTTTATTTGAGAGCTCCAACAATGAAATGGTTTTGGTCCGAGATATAGAATTTTATAGTCTTTGTGAGCATCATCTTTTGCCATTTTTTGGACGCGTCCATGTAGCTTATATTCCTGATAAAAAAGTTGTGGGCTTGAGTAAAATTCCTCGTCTTGTAGAAGTTTTTGCAAGGCGTTTGCAAATTCAAGAACAACTCACAGAGCAAATCGCTGACGCACTCATGCAAAATGTCAATGCAAAAGGAGTAGGCGTTGTTATAGAAGCACGCCATATGTGTATGGAAATGCGTGGAGTGCAAAAGGTTAATTCCACTACTTCTACTTCAGCTCTTAGAGGATTGTTTTTAAAAAATGAAAAAACGCGTAAAGAATTTTTTGAACTTATCAATTCTCCTAAACAGGTTCGTTTTTAATGAATTTAGAAAAACTTCGATCTAAACTGGGTAAAGAAAATTTAAGTGCTGTTTTTGGAGAAATTACAAAAATATCAGCTACTAGTATAGAAATTCGTGGACTTAAAACAGGGGTTGGAGATATCGTTAAACTTATTTCCAATGAAAATGCAAATTTAAATACTTTGGCTATGGTTGTAGAAATCAAAGAGCAATTTAGCTATCTAAGCCCTTTTAGCTTTATAGAAGGTTTTAAAATCGGAGATCGTGCATTTATTAGCGATGCTGGAATGCAAATAGGGGTGAGCGATGAACTTTTGGGGCGAGTAGTTGATCCTTTTATGCGTCCTAAAGATGGAAAAGCTCCTATTGAAGTAAGTAAATATATGCCTATTATGCGTGCTCCTATTGATGCGATGAAAAGGGGTTTAATCGAAGAAGTTTTTCCTGTAGGCGTTAAAACCATAGACGCTTTATTAACTTGTGGAGTGGGACAAAAATTAGGTATTTTTGCGGGGAGTGGAGTAGGAAAATCTACCCTTATGGGAATGATAGTTAAAAATTCAAAAGCACCCATAA
This sequence comes from Campylobacter estrildidarum, assembly GCF_005406205.1. Taxonomy (GTDB): domain Bacteria; phylum Campylobacterota; class Campylobacteria; order Campylobacterales; family Campylobacteraceae; genus Campylobacter_D; species Campylobacter_D estrildidarum. The sequence goes on along the minus strand of NZ_NXLZ01000007.1, from coordinate 1,038 downwards.
AAGTAGTAGCTCTAATCGGCGAAAGAGGGCGTGAAATCCCAGAATTTATACAAAAAAATTTAGGTGGAAAACTTGATGATACAGTCATCATTGTAGCAACAAGTGATGATAGTGCTTTGATGCGTAAATATGGTGCGTTTTGTGCTATGAGTGTAGCAGAATATTTCAAAGAACAAGGCAAAGACGTTCTTTTTATTATGGATAGTGTAACGCGTTTTGCTATGGCTCAAAGAGAAATAGGACTTGCTCTTGGCGAACCTCCTACCACCAAAGGATATCCACCTAGCGTTTTAAGTCTCTTGCCTCAACTGATGGAAAGAACTGGAAAAGAAGAAGGAAAAGGAACGATAACAGCATTTTTTACCGTGCTTGTTGATGGAGACGATATGAGTGATCCAATTGCCGATCAAAGCAGATCTATTTTAGATGGACACATAGTTTTAAGCAGAGAGCTTACTGATTTTGGAATTTACCCACCCATTAATATACAAAATTCAGCCTCAAGGGTTATGGGGGATATCATCACGCCCGAACACAAACTCCTAGCAAGAAAATTTAAAAGACTCAACTCCTTATTAAAAGAAAATGAAGTTTTACTTCGTATCGGTGCTTATCAAAAAGGAAGTGATAGAGAGCTAGATGAAGCTATCGCTAAAAAAGATTTTATGCAAAAATTTTTAGGACAAAATCCTGAAGAAAGTTTTGAATTTGATGAAACCATAAAACTTTTAGAACAAATTGATGCAAATATCCAAAATCCAAATACTGGTAGCATGAACGCTGTTTTACCAAATCCAAACCAATCTCAACAATAAAAACTCTTTATAAATTTAAAAAATTTTATTTAATTTGAAAGTCATTTAAAGAAATGTAAAGCCAAAAACAACCAACAATGTTTAATCACTCAATAGTGATTAAACACAATGGATTTAGAATTTCTTCTTCTTAACATCTTCTAAGATATTATTAGCTATATCACTTACTGCATTAGAAATAATAGCTGATTCATTAGCAATTTCTACATTATCTTTAGTAGTT
>NZ_NXLZ01000006.1 GCF_005406205.1 Campylobacter estrildidarum | reverse complement strand
AATAGAGTCAATAAGAAAATTTAACTAGGTCAATAATAAAGTCAATAAAAAATTTTTGTAAAGTATAATAAATTAAAATAAATTAAAGATAATCTAAAGCAATCCATCATTTATTAAAAGCCTATTTTATAGCAAGATAAAAGGAATTAAAAAAAATTAAAAGAAGTAAAAAATAAAACAAATGGTGCGGTTAGCGAGATTTGAACTCGCACACGCTGAGCGCACCACCCCCTCAAGATGGCGTGTCTACCAGTTCCACCATAACCGCAAAAACCAACCCATTTATTACAAATGGGTTAAAAATTAAGATGCAGTAAATTGTATAAAAGGATTTGCATAAAGAGCTATAAGAGCAATAACAAGTGCATAAATTACTTGTGCTTCAATCATAGCTAAAGCAATGAACATTGTAGTCATCAATTTCGGTCCAAGACCAGGATTTCTAGCTGTTCCTGCTATAGTTGCCGCTGCTGTATTTCCCATACCAATAGCACCACCAAGTGCTGCAACGCCTAAACCTAAACCAGCCGCTAAAACCGAAAAAGCTTTAATCCATATATTTATAGCTTCTTGCTCAACTAAAGTATTCGTTTCAGCCGCGAAAGCCACCGCTGAAAAAGCTAAAAGTAAAAAAATAATTTTTTTCATAATAATACCTTGAAAATATTTTTAAAATATTTTTAAAATCTTTAAAATACTTTCGGCTTGCGTATCCCTACTCGATATTTAAAAAGGTTTAAAATATTTTAGAGATTATATCATAAATTATCTTTGATTTTATTAAATAATGTTATTTTATGCTTTTTTCATCAAAGATTAAAGCTTTTTTCGCTTTAATTAAGAGTTTTAAATATTTTGTTAAGGTTGTAATTTGAGTTCTAAATTTTCAAAAATAGGTTTTATTTTAGCTGTGGCAGGATCAGCCGTGGGTTTAGGAAATGCTTGGAAATTCCCTACTCTTGTAGGACAAAGCGGTGGTTCAGCTTTCATTTTACTTTATATCATTTTAACTCTAGGTGTTGGTTTTGTGATTTTTTTAGCTGAATTAAGTATTGGTAAAATTAGTGAAAAAGATCCGGTAAATGCTTATAAAAAATTAGCACTTAAACATAAAAAAGCTTGGTCTTTTGTAGGTTTTACTATGATAGGGTCTATTTTAATTGTTTCTTTTTACACTTTAGTCATTGGATGGGTGGTTAAATATGCATATTTGAGCATTATTGGACAATTACCAAGTGATTTGAAATCAAGTGCCCTTGATTTCAATTTTCTTATAAGCCATGATTTTTTAAGTCAATTTATTTGTTTTAGTTTGGTTTTTTTTATAGTTTTTTATACTGTTTCTAAAGGAATTAAAAATGGTATTGAAAGATTAAATGTATGGATGATGCCTTCTTTGTTTATTTTGCTTATTTTAATGCTAATTTATGCGATGACTAAGGACGGTTTTGTAATGGCCTTAAAATTTCTTTTTGTTCCTGATTTTCATAAAATTAATATTTCTAATACACTTGAAGCCTTGGGTCTTGCTTTTTTTAGTTTATCCTTAGGTGTTGGAACAATCATTACTTATTCAGCAAGTTTGCCTGATCGAACTAATTTTATTACAAGCACTTTAAATATTATTTTTATTAATCTTTTAGTCGGACTTTTAATGGGGCTTGTTGTTTTTACTTTTATTTTTGAATTTGGATACGATCCAAATCAAGAGGGCCCGGGTTTTGTTTTTGTTTCCTTGGCTACTTTATTTCAAAATCTTGGATTAACAGGGCATATCTTTGGAACCGCATTTTTTGTTTCTTTGGTATTTGCTGGTATTACTTCAGCAGTTTCCATGATAGAACCTTCGGCTTTTTATTTGATTAACACTTTTAAAATGAGTCGTAAAAAAGCTTTATTTTTTATAGGTACTTTAGTATATATTTTAGGCGTTTTATGCATTTTATCTTCTTTAGATTCAACTCAGTTTAAAATTCTAGGCATGAGTTTTTTTGAATTGCTCGATAGTTTTTCTAGCAAAATTATTATGCCATTAGGAGGAATTTTAGTAGCTATTTTTGTTGGCTTTGTTATTAAAAAGGAGACTTTAAAAATTTTATTTAAGCCCTATATGAAAGGTATATTTTTTGAAATTTGGTATTTATTTGTGAGATTTATTTCACCTTTAGCGGTTGTAGCAGTTTTAATTACTAAGCTTGTTGGTTTTGTGTAGATGTTGTTTTTATTAAAAATGTTTTATTTAAATATCTGAAAATAAGCTAGATATTTATAATTAATTTTTATAAAGTATTATTTTTTTCTTTGTATAATATTTAATATTATTTTTTCTTAAGGAAAAACAATGGCTAAAAAATTTATAGATGTGATGGATACAAGTTTTAGAGATGGTTTTCAGTCTATTTATGGGGCCAGAGTTTTAATGCAAGATTTTATTCCTGCAATAGAAGCTGCAAAAGAAGCAGGAATTACCCATTTTGAGTTTGGAGGTGGTGCAAGATTTCAAAGTTTATATTTTTATTTAAATGAAAATGCCTTTGAAATGATGGATAAATTTCGATCTATTGTTGGAAAGAATGTAAATTTGCAAACTTTGGCAAGAGGGATCAATACCGTTGCTTTAGACACCGGAAGTAGAGAGATCGTTGAATTGCACGCAAAACTTTTTGCAAAACACGGAACGACCACGATTAGAAATTTTGATGCTTTAAATGATGTTAATAATCTTAAATTTAGCGGAGAATGTATTGTTAAGTATGGCTTAAAACACGAAATTTGCATTACTTTGATGGACTTACCACCACGATGCAGTGGAGCTCATGATGTATCTTTTTATGAAAAAATTTTAAAAGGAATTTTAGATTCTAAAATTCCTTTTCATAGTATTTGTTTCAAAGATGCAAGTGGTACTGCAAATCCCAATAAAATATATGAAACAGTTAAAATGGCAAAGAAAATTTTGCCTTCAGAAATTCACATGAGACTTCATACCCATGAAACAGCAGGGATAAGTATAGCTTGTTATTTAGCAGCTTTAGAAGCGGGGATTGATGGCATAGATTTAGCAGCAGCTCCTGTAAGTGGAGGAACTTCTCAGCCTGATATTTTAACCATGATGCATGCACTTAAAGGAAAAAATTACGATTTAGGTGGACTTGAAGAAGAAAAAATTTTAAAATATGAAGAAATTTTCAAAGATTGCTTGAAAGATTATTTTATGCCTCCAGAAGCAAATAAGGTAAATCCTTTGATTCCTTTTTCTCCTATGCCAGGAGGAGCTTTAACTGCTAATACCCAAATGATGAGAGATAATAATATCTTAGAACGCTTTCCAGAAGTAATCAAAGCAATGCGTGAAGTTGTTGAAAAAGGAGGATTTGGAACTTCTGTAACTCCGGTCTCTCAATTTTATTTTCAACAAGCTTTTAACAATGTAATGTTTGGTTCTTGGAAAAAAATTGCTGAAGGTTATGGCAAAATGGTTCTTGGTTATTTTGGAAAAACACCAATGAAGCCAGATAATGAAATCATAAAACTTGCAGCAGAACAACTTAAACTAGAGCTTACAAAGGAACTAGCTATTGATTTAGCTGATAGAGATGAAACAAAGAAGATATCTTATATTAAAACTTTATTAGAAAAAGAAAATATTGAAGCAAGCGAGGAAAATATTTTTATTGCGGCAACTTGCAAAGAAAAAGGTATAAGTTTTTTAAAAGGAGAGACTAAGATAAATGTACGTAAAGGTAATTTAGCAATGCCTAAGCAAAATATTGATGAAAATCATTTTACCGTTACAGTAAATGGAAATAAATATTTTGTAGAGATAAATTCTGGTTTTGGTGATAAAGTCGAAGTGAAAAATGTAGAAGAAATACCAAGTAACCATCATCAAAAAGCTGATTTAATACAAGCTCCAATTTCTGGTGCCCTTTTCAAAATTTATATTGATAAAGGTTCACAGGTTAGGAGTGGTCAAGTCATAGCAGTTTTGGAAGCTATGAAAATGGAAATTGAAGTTAATGCTCCAAAAGATGGAGTGATTGAAAAAATTTATATAAAGATTGGTGATAATATCAACGAGGGTGAAATTATTGCGACATACAAAAATCATTAAAGGGTAAAAGATGGAGAAATTCGAGAGCTTGGGATTGAAGGATACAAAAAAAATTTATTATAACTTGAGCTATGACGAGTTATTTAATCATGAAAATATTAACAAAGAAGGACAATGTAGCAATAATGATACTTTTTGTATTGATACCGGAATTTTTACAGGTAGAAGCCCAAAAGATAAATATTTTGTTAAACAAGAGCCTTCTAGTAAATATATAGCTTGGGGTAAAGTAAATCAAGCAATTACAAAAGAGCTTTTTAACAAGCTTTTAAATAAGGCTAAAAATCAATTAAGCGGAAAAGATATTTATATACAAGATGTTTTTTGTGGCGCATCTTTAGAAAGTCGTAAAGCTGTGAGATTTGTAACCGAAATTGCTTGGCAAGCACATTTTGTAAAAAATATGTTTATTTGTCCAAATGAAACAGAATTAGAAAATTTTAAGCCCGATTTTATTGTTTTTAATGCTTGTAAATGCGTTAATGATGAATACAAACAAGATGGTTTAAATTCTGAAGTTTTTGCAGCTTTTAATATAGAAGAAAATATCGCGATTATTGGCGGAACTTGGTATGCTGGAGAAATGAAAAAGGGTATTTTTTCTATGATGAATTATTGGCTACCTCTTGAAAATAAACTTTCAATGCATTGTAGTGCTAATGTAGGCGAAAAGGGAGATGTGGCATTGTTTTTTGGGCTAAGTGGTACAGGAAAAACGACTCTATCTACCGATCCAAAAAGAAAGCTAATCGGAGATGATGAGCATGGTTGGGATGATGAAGGTGTATTTAACTTTGAAGGAGGGTGTTATGCAAAAACAATCAACCTTGATCCTAAAAGTGAACCAGAAATTTATGCAGCAATTAAAAAGAATGCACTTTTAGAAAATGTAGTTTTAAAGGAAGATAAAAGTGTGGATTATAGCGATGCTTCTAAAACTGAAAATACAAGAGTTTCTTATCCAATCGAACATATAAAAAATCATGAGCCAAATTTAAAAGCAGGGCATCCAAAAAATATTATTTTTTTAAGCGCAGATGCTTTTGGAGTTTTGCCTCCTGTTAGCAAACTAAGTAAAGAACAGGCCATGTATTATTTTTTAAGTGGATATACTGCCAAAGTGGCTGGAACAGAGCGTGGAATTACTGAACCACAAGCTACTTTTTCAGCTTGTTTTGGTGAGCCTTTTATGCCTTTTCATCCAACTGTTTATGCAAAATTACTCGGTGAAAAAATTCATAAACATCAAGTTAATGTTTATTTGGTCAATACAGGTTGGACAGGCGGTAGCTATGGAGTAGGTAAAAGAATGAGTATAAAGGCGACTAGAGCTTGCATTAATGCGATTTTAGATGGCAGTATATCAAATTGTGAATTTGAAAATTTTGATGTGTTTGATTTAGCTATTCCTAAAAATTTAACAGGGATTGAGAGTTCGCTTTTAAATCCTATTAATACTTGGGAAGATAAAAATGCATATTGTGCTGCAAGGAATAAGCTTGCTAAAATGTTTATAGAAAATTTTAAACGCTATGAAGATGTTAAAGAAGGAACAGAATTTAGACAATTTGGTCCAAAAATTTAATTGTTTTTTGAATGGAAGTTGTAATGAAAAATGAAATGTGGTCCGGACGTTTTAGTGAGTTAAGCGATGAGCTTTTGCAAAAATTTAATGCAAGTTTGGATATAGATAAAATTTTATTTAAAGAGGATATATCAGGGTCTATTGCCCACGCTAGAATGCTTGAAAGTTGTGGTATTTTAAAAAAAGAAGAACTAGATGATATCATAAAAGGCTTAAATCAAATTCAAGATGAAATAGAGCAGGGAGAATTTATTTTTGATATCAAAAATGAAGATATTCATATGGCAATAGAAAAACGTTTAAGCGAAATTATAGGAGCTGAAACAGGAGGAAAACTCCATACTGCTAGGAGTAGAAATGATCAAGTAGCTACAGATTTTAAGCTTTTTGTAAAAAAATCTAATACAGAACTTATTTTTCTTTTAAAAGAACTTATTGAAACTATAATTTCTTATGCTAAAGAGCATAAGATGACTATTATGCCAAGTTTTACTCACTTACAACACGCCCAGCCGGTAAGTTTTTCTTTTTATATTTTAACTTATGCCTTTATGTTTATGCGAGATATTAGACGTTTGCAAAATGGTTTAGAGTTGGCTGACTACTCTCCTCTTGGATCTTGTGCTTGTGCAGGAACAAGTTATCAGACAGATCGTAAGTTAAGCGCTCAAATGTTAGGTTTTAAAGATATTATGCTTAATGCTATGGATGGGGTAAGCGACAGGGATTTTGCCTTAGATTTGCTTTATAATATAGCAGTAATTTTTACGCACACTTCAAGACTTTGTGAAGAGATGATTTTATTTTCTAGTTCAGAATTTAATTTTTTAACTATAAACGATAGTTTTTCTACTGGAAGTTCTATAATGCCGCAAAAAAGAAATCCAGATGTTTGTGAGCTTATACGCGGAAAAACAGGTCGTGTTTATGGAAATTTAGTTTCTCTTTTAACTACAATGAAGGCTTTGCCTTTAGCTTATAATAAAGATATGCAAGAAGATAAAGAAGGTCTTTTTGACAGTGTTAAAACTGCTCGAGAAAGTTTGATTATTTTAAATGCTATGCTAAAAAAAATTCAAATCAATAAAGAAAATATGCTTCAAGCTTGTAAAAAAGGTCATTTGCTTGCTACAGATTTGGCTGATTATTTGGTGCGTGAAAAAAATATTCCTTTTAGAAAGGCACATTTTATCGTAGGAGATTTAGTTGCACAAGCGGAAAAAAAAGGAATTGATATAAGTCAAATTGAAGATCTTGCACAATTTAATCCTATTTTTGATAAAGAAGCTGTAAAACTTTTGAGCTTTGAAAATTCTTTAAATTCTAAGCAAAGTGAAGGGTCAAGTTCCAAGATTAGCGCAGAAAAGCAGATTCAATTTTTGGAACAATTTTTAGATTCTTTATAGTAGAATTTTATATCTAAACATTGAATCTAAAATGCATTATATCTCCATCATTGACAATATAATCTTTTCCTTCAAGGCGTAATTTTCCAGCTTCTTTTGCCTTATTTTCACCACCATATTTTATAAAATCTTCGTAAGAAATTACTTCGGCTTTTATAAAACCTTTTTCAAAGTCATTATGGATCACACTTGCTGCTTTTGGAGCTTTCCAACCTTTTTTTATAGTCCAAGAACGAACTTCAACAACCCCAGCTGTAAAATAATTAATGAGTCCGAGTTTGGAAAAAGCAGTACGTATAATTTGATCAAGCCCACTTTCATTAACCCCTAAAGAGTTTAAAAATTCACGGCTCTCTTCTTCGTCTAGACCTACTAATTCTTCTTCAATTTTTGCACAAAGTTTAATAACTTCATGATGATTTTTTTTAGCATATTCTTTTAAGGTTTTAACATAATCATTATCTTCGTTAATTCCATTTTCATCAACATTAGCTCCATAAATAACTTCTTTTGCAGAAAGCAATCTTAATTCTTTGATTAAATTTTTATAAATTTCATTTTCCTTATCAAAATAAGAGCTAACAGGAAAACCTTTGTTTAAATGTTCTATCAATGAATTAGCAAACTCTAAATTTTCTTTTGCGCCTTTTTGATTTGATTTAACTTCTTTATTGAGTTTTTCTATTTTTTTATTGAGTTGTTCGATATCTGCTAGAATAAGTTCAGTATTGATAATTTCTATATCTCTTATAGGATCTACCTTGCCCTCAACATGAGTGATATTTTCTTCGTCAAAACAACGAACTATGTGTAAAATCATCTCAGTTTCTCGTATATTAGAAAGAAATTTGTTTCCTAAACCTTCTCCTTTACTCGCTCCTTTTACAAGTCCTGCTATATCTACAAACTCAATCAAAGAATGCATAATTCTCTCAGGATTTACAATTTTTGCAAGTCTATTAAGCCTTAAATCAGGAACTTCAACCATAGCTTTATTAGGCTCAATAGTGCAAAATGGGTAGTTTGCACTTTGAGCATTTTGTGCTTTAGTTAGTGCATTGAAAGTTGTTGATTTTCCAACATTTGGAAGTCCAACTATGCCTACACTTAAGCTCATTTAATTTTCTTTAAAAGATGGATTAAAAAATTAACACACATTCTAACTCCTGCCCCACCAGCACCAAAGCTTGAATATCCCCAATTTTTTTCTACATAGGCAGGTCCTGCTATATCAAGGTGTAGCCATTTATCTTTATATTCTTTACGTATAAATCTATCCAAGAAAAGTCCAGCAGTAATTGCTCCACCATAACGACTAGAAGCTGTATTACTAACATCGGCGATATTAGATTTTATAAGTTCTTTTAAATGAGGGTTAAAATGTAAAATAGTTGTATATTCTCCACTTTTTTTAGAACTTAAATAAAATTCATTTTGTAATTCTTCATTATTTCCCATAATACCACTTGTATATTCTCCAAGACCTACTACACAAGCTCCTGTTAATGTAGCCATATCAATAAGCAAATCAGGTTTTAAATCTTGCGCGTATGAAAGACAATCAGCCAACACAAGACGACCTTCAGCATCTGTATTTCTTACTTCTATGGTAACTCCTTCACGAGAGATTAATACATCATCAGGTTTATAAGCATTTCCACCTATCATATTTTCTGTAGCTCCCAAAATGCAATGCACTTCTAAATTTAAATTGAGCTCTGATACAGCTTTAATTATACCCATTGCAGCAGCAGCACCGCTTTTATCAGCCTTCATAGTTAGCATAAAATCCGAGGGCTTTAGACTAAGTCCGCCACTATCATAAGTTAAACCTTTTCCTACAAATACAATGCGCTTTTTAGAATTTTTAGCTTTATAGTTAAGATGAATTAAGCGTGGTGGATGAACAGAAGCACGATTTACAGCTAAAAAAGCGTTCATTTTTTCTTTTGCAAGAAATTTCTCATCATAAACTTTACAAGTAATGTTTTTATTCTCTTTTGCTAATTTTTGTGCATCTTCTGCCATTTTTAAAGGAGTGTAAATTTCTGGAATTTCATTAACAATATCTTTTGTAAAATTAGTAGCATTTGCTAAAATTTGACCACGTTTTAATCCTAATTTTGCTTCATCTAAATTGATTTTTTTCCCATTTATTTCTTCATTAGAAATGATAACCTTTTTAAGCGTGCTTGTTTTCTTTTCACTTTTGTATTTGTCAAATTTATAGGCTCCAAAAAGCATACCTTCTGCTAAAGATGCAAAGCTTCTTACGGTGCAATCTCCAATAATACTAGGCATTTTAATGCTTTTTATGTTTAATTTTTCTAAATTTTTATAAGCATTACAAAGTGATAACCTTATATCTTCATAGGATAAGCTTTTTAATTCAATAAATAATTTTCGATTATTTATATCAAGTAAAGCTCCTTCACCTTGAAAATTATTTAGTTTAAAAAAATCTTTTTCTTTATCAAATTTTTTCAAATTTTTGTTTTGAACGAAAACAAGTTCAAAATCGGCCTTAATAGAATTTAATTTTTTATTACTCAACTCAAATTGCATTATATTCTCCTTTTTTCTTTAAGTATTGCCTTTTCTAGCTGTTTAAAACCAAAAGCTAATAAAAATAAAAAGCCAATTACAGCTATAATAGCTAAATACCAATAATCTTTAGTCCACTCTTTTACCCAATGTAAGAATTCTTGAATTAAGCCTCCAAAATACCAAGCTAAAAGAATGGTAATAGCAGCCCAGACCCAAGCACTTAAAAGATTAATTATAGCAAATTTTTTACTACTATAACGCGTAATGCCTATGCTCATAGGAATTATAGTTCTAAAACCATACATATAGCGTTGTATAAAGATTATAGGCCAACCAAAACGTTGCAAGAGTAAATGCGCTACGGCAAATTTTCGTCTTTGGGAACGTAATTTTTTTTGAATGTATTTTTTATTATATCTTCCAATATAAAAATAAATTTGATCACCAACAAAACCACCAAGTCCGGCTACGAAAATAGCTAAAACTACACTCATTTTTCCATCATGTGAAGCTACTCCAGCTAAAATAAGTCCAATTTCTCCTTCTAAAATACTCCAACAAAAAAGTATCAGATATCCCCAAGTTTCAACGTGTTTATTCCAAATTTTTATAATAAAATTTTCTAAAGAAAAATCACTTTTAGTTAAAACATAAAGACCATAAGCTATAAAAGCAATTAAAATTGCAATAATAAAAATTTTAAACCATTTTTTCATTATATAGATTTTTCTCCTTAAAAATTTAAAACACTATATACAGAGCAATGCTTTTGCAATTTTTCTACTCCACCTAAGTCTTGTAAATTAATCAAAAAGCATGATTCTATGCATTGACCCCCGGCTTTTTTAATTAGTTCTAAAGAAGCAAGAGCGGTTCCTCCTGTAGCGATTAAATCATCTATAAGTAAAATTTTTGCATTTAGAATGTTTTTAAAAGCGTCTTGATGAATTTCTACTTTATCTATACCATATTCTAGCTCGTATTCGCAACTAAAAGTAGATGATGGTAATTTGTTTGGTTTTCGAATAGGGACAAAAGGTAAGTCTAGTTTCGCACACAGCATGGCTGCAAAAATAAAACCTCTACTTTCAGTTCCCACTATAAAATCTAATTCTTTATTTTGGTAACGTTCACTTAAATGATTCAGTAAAAATGATAAAGCATTTTTATCATTTAGTAATGTCGTAATATCCCTAAAAATAATACCTTCTTTTGGAAAGTTTGGGACAACTCGTATACTTTGCTGTAAAAATTGCTGTTCTTGTTGAGTAAGTTCTTTCATAATAATGCCTCGATTTTTGCTTCTAATTCTTTTATTCTTTGTCTTAATTTATCGTTTTCCAAGCGATATTGAGAATTTCTTGTTCTAAGAGAGCTTAAATCTGCTTTAATTTTATTAAGCTCTTCTGTTAATACATCTATATTTCCTAAGCTACGTTGAAGCTGAACTTGGAGTTTTCTGATAATGATTTCAGTATCGTCTAAATTGTTTTTTATAAAATCTTTAGAAATTTTTTCTTTACTGAGTAAAGTTTTATAATAAAGTAACATTACAATGAGATAAACAACAGCACAAATAAGTGTTGTTAAAATAAGCCAATTTGTAAACATTATAAATCCACCTCAATTTTTTGAATTCTTTTTATATGTCTACCTTTTTCGAAAGGAGTTTGAATAAAATTTTCTATAATCTCAATAGCCATATCAGTACCAATTAATCTCCCTCCTAAAGCTAGAACGTTAGCATCATTATGTTTTCTAGCTAGTTTTGCACTAAGACTTTCTTGACACAAGGCGCAACGAATATTTTTATGCCTATTTGCAGTTATTGATATTCCAATGCCTGAGCCACAAATTAAAATTCCAAAGCTATTTTGATCTATTTTTGAGGCTAATAAATGTGCAAAATCAGGATAATCGCAACTATTAGCACTATTAGTGCCCAAATCTTCAAATTTGATTTGCTTTTCTTTTAGATAAGCACAAATTTTTTCTTTAAGATAAAAGCCTGCATGATCGCTAGCAATATAAATTTTTTCTTTAAGCATATAAAAACCTAAATAAACTTTCAATGTAATAAAATTATCAAAAATAACCTAATATTAACATAATAAATCATAAAAATAGCTTTTTAAAAAATAATTTTAAACTAAGTTTTTATTTTCTTTATGTATGTTAAAATTATAAAATAGAAAATTAAATCAATTTTAACACTTAATCATAAAACAAGGAAATTAATTGATGAAACTTATACTTATAGGATCTTCAACGGGTGGCCCAAATCAGCTAAAATTTTTATTAAATGATGTAGATATAAAGAACACATCTGTAGTGATAGCTCAACACATGAGTGCTAGTTTTATTCCTTCATTTGTAAATCAGTTTGACAAAGAAGCTTTAAGCAAAGTTTCTTCTTTAAACGACATGGAAGTTTTAGCTAATAAAATTTATATTTGTCAAAAAAATACAACTTTAACAGGAACTTTAAATCTTGTAGCCAATTGGCAAGATGTTACAACTAGTTTTAAACCTAGCGCAGATTTATTATTTAATTCTGCAGTTCCTTTGGCAAAAACAAATAAAATTCTTGCTATGGTTTTAACAGGTATGGGCGATGATGGAGCTAAAGGTTTGCTTGAGTTATATAAAGCAGGAGTAAAATGTTTATGCGAAAATCAAGCTGATAGCGTTGTTTATGGTATGCCAAAAAAAGCAAAAGACATGAATCCTAATCTAAGACCTATGAGTCTAAAAGAAATCAAACAAGAAATTTTAAATTTTATAGATCAAGAATAGTTAGCAAAAAAAAGGGGGGGGGGTATTTATGGAAGAAAAAATTAAACCTACTGAATTAGAACTTAACGAATTTATTCAAATTATAAATGAAATTAGTGGTATAGATTTAAATGAAAAAAGAAATATTTTGAATTTAAAATTGTCAAAATTTGTTTCAGAAACTAATGCTAAAACTTTTAGAGATTTTTTAAATAAACTTAGAATTAATCGTCATCTTAAACAGGAAACCTTAGATTTTGTGACAATAGGAGAAACTTATTTTTTAAGAGAATTAGCACAATTAAAAGAAATTATTTTTTATATAAAAAGTCTCGAAAGGCACGTAAATATTTTAAGTGCTCCTTGCTCTAGTGGAGAAGAAGTTTATTCTATGGCGATGTTAGCTGCACAGAATTTTATAAAAGATATGTCAATTTTAGGCATAGATATTAATTCAAATGTAGTTGAAAAAGCTAAATTGGGTCAATATAAAGGAAGAACTTTGCAGCATGTTAGCGAAAGTGAAAAAAGGAAATTTTTTACCTGTGATGAAAATCAAATTTTTACAATCAATAAACATGAATTATGTAAGTGCAAATTTGAACTTTGTAATGTTTTTGAAGATAAATTTTTAAGACTTGGAAAATTTGATATTATAGTATCAAGAAATATGATTATTTATTTTGATCACGAATCCAAACTTAAATTAATGGAAAGATTTTATCAAATTTTGGCTGATAAGGGAAGATTATACGTAGGAAGTGCAGATTTGATTCCTGAAACTGTATTTTTTAAAAAAGTTTTCTCACCACACGGTGTTTATTATGAAAAAACTTAAGCAAGATAAAATGTTACAAAAAGTTACTTTTTTATTTTAATTATAAAGATTTAGATTACTTGGGTTACATTTTTGATTTAATTTTATTGATTTACTGTTAAAATTATTTATAACAAATATTTAAATTTAATCAAAAAACACTCAAATTAAAAGGAAAAAATGATTGAGTTAAAATAATGTAAATAAGTATTACAGTACTCATCATGTTAAAAAACATCAATCTTTCAGTTAAAGAAGACGAAAAACTTGTTATTATAGGTCCAAGTGGAAGTGGAAAAAGCACAATAATTTAGATACATGAATGGACTTGAAGAAGTTAGCTTTGGTGAAGTGATAGTTAATAGCCTCGTTTTAAATCATAAAAATAAAATTGAAATTTGCAGAAAATATTGTGCTATGGTTTTTCAACATTTTAACTTGTATCTACATATGACAGTTTTGCAAAATTTAACTTTAGCTCCAATGAAGCTTCAAAAAAATTCAAAAAAGAAGCAGAAGAAATAGCTTTTAAATATTTAGAAGTTATAGGCTTGGTAGATAAAGCTAATGTTTGTCCAACAACTCTTTCTGGTGGACAACAACGCGTTGCTATTGCAAGATCTCTTTGTACAAAGAAGCCTTATATTTTATTTGATGAGCCTACTTCAGCGCTCGATCCAGAAACAATACAGGAGGTTTTAGATGTAATGAAGGAAATTTCACATCAAAGCAATACTACTATGGTTGTAGTTACTCATGAAATGGGTTTTGCAAAGGAAGTGGCTGATCATCGAATTATCTTTATGGAAGATGGAGCGATTATCGAAGAGAATATTCCAAGTTAGTTTTTTTTCAAATCCAAAGACTGAAAGGGCAAGAATTTTTTTAGGAAAAATTCTCAAAAATTAATTAAAAAATAAAAAAAGGAGAAAAAATGATTTTTTAAAAAAACTTTATTGAAATTGGTACTTTTTGCTTTAGGTATTTGTGCTGTGTTTAGTAATGCTAGCGTAGTAGAAGGAAAGCTTGAGTCTATTAAGAATAAAGGAGAGTTGATTGTTGGCGTGAAAAATGATATTCCACATTATGCTTTGCTTTATGAATCTACAGGAGAAATTAAAGGTTTTGAAGTTGATATTGCAAAATTACTTGCTAAGAGTATTTTGGGCGATGAAAAAAATTAAAATTAGTAACGGTCAACGCCAAAACTAGAGGACCTTTACTTGATAATGGTAGTGTAGATGCAGTAATAGCAACTTTTACTATTACCCCAGAGAGAAAAAGGATTTATAATTTTTCAGAACCTTATTATCAAGATGCCACTGGACTTTTAGTTTTAAAAGAAAAACATTATAAGTCTTTAGCAGATATGAATGGAGTAAATATAAGCGTAGGTCAAGCTATAACTTCAAAAAGGGCTATAAAAGAAGCTGCTAAAAAAATGAATATTGAAGGTTAGTTTTACCGAATTTCCTGATTATTCAAGTATAAAAACAGTTTTAGATGCAAAAAGAGTTGATGTATTTTCTGTAGATAAATCAATTTTATTAGGTTATGTGGACAATAAAAGCGAAATTTTACCAGATAGCTTTGAAGCCCAAAATTATGGTATTGCAACTAAAAAGAATGATCCAGCTTTTTCTAAGTATGTTG
Organism: Campylobacter estrildidarum; assembly: GCF_005406205.1. Classification (GTDB taxonomy): domain Bacteria; phylum Campylobacterota; class Campylobacteria; order Campylobacterales; family Campylobacteraceae; genus Campylobacter_D; species Campylobacter_D estrildidarum. Next base: position 81,588 of record NZ_NXLZ01000006.1, on the reverse strand, counting down.
ATGATTTTGTAAAACAGCACAAAAGTAAAATTGACGCTTTAACAAAAAAGTGGGGATTGTAATATGAGTGAGAGTGTAGGTTTTGTCGAGTATTTAAGACAAATTCTTACCTCTTGGGGCTTATATGATGAAAATAGTATAAGCCCTTTTTGTAATGTAGAAATTTTTAGATGCTTTAGATAACAAAGATATTTTTATCGATGGTTTTATTCATGCTTTAGAAGTGAGTGTATTAGCTTTACTTATAGCAATAATTTTTGGAACTATAGGCGGGATTATGGCTACTAGTAAATTTAAAATTATTAGAGCTTATACTAAAATTTATGTAGAAATTTTTCAAAATATTCCTTTAGTGATACAAATTTTCTTTTTATTTTATGTTTTATTTGCGATTGGTGTTTTGGGCATCGGAGCTTATCACGGAGCTTATGTAAGTGAAGTTGTTAGAAGTGGAATTTTAGCTGTGCCAAAAGGACAATTTGAGGCTTCTGCTTCTCAAGGATTTACTTATGTTCAACAAATGCGTTATATTATAGTACCTCAAACTATTAGAATTATTTTACCCACAATGACGAATCAAATGGTAAATTTGATTAAAAACACTTCCGCATTGTTAATTGTCGGTGGCGCTGAACTTATGCACTCTGCTGATAGTTATGCAGCTGATTATGGAGATTATGCACCAGCTTACATATTTGCGGCAATTTTATATTTTATTATCTGTTATCCTTTGGCTTATTTTGCAAAAGCTTATGAAGATAAATTAAAAAAAGCATATTTGACAAGATAAAAAAGGTTGTTATGGAAAATATTTTTAGTATTTAAAATGTTAAATTTTTAGCACAGGATTTATTGCTTACATTAGAAATTGCTTTAGCAACCTGCATTATTTCTGTTATTTTTGGAACTTTTTTAGCAATAACTAAGAATTATGGTGATAAATTAAGTAGATTTTTAGCAGCTTGTTATATTGATATTTTTAGAAATACTCCATTATTATTATGGATACTCACCGCTTGTTTTGTTTTACCTGTTTTTTGGACAATTTTCGTAAGCTTTTTGGGGGACTATAGGATTTTCATTATATACTAGTTCAGTTATGGCTGAAATTATTAGAGGGGGTTTAAATTCTATTCCAAAAGGACAATTTGATGCGGCTTATTCTCAAGGTTTTAGTAAAATTTTTTACTCTTTTTTATATTATTTTGCCTCAAACATTTAGAAAAATTATTCCAACTTTACTTTCTCAAATCGTAACAACTATAAAAGATACATCTTATTTAGCGGGTCTTGGCATAGCAGAGTTTACTTTTAATTCCAAAACTATACTTGCGAAATTAACTAGTTTCGAGCAAATATTGACTATGGTTGGTGTTGTTGCAGGAATTTATTTCATAATATGCTTTTCCCTTTCTATGTTGGTCAGATATTATGCTAAAAAAACGGTCCATATTTTTTCATAGGACTTTAACAATTACAGAAATTTTTAATCAATATTTTAATAAAATCGTATTTTTAGATTTATAAATAAACTAAGGCTATATTATGCGAGGTTATAAAATTTTTTCAGGTTCAGCAAATGTAGAATTTGCAAAGCAAATTTCTAAATATCTTTCTTTACCTTTAAGCAACGCGGGTGTAAAACGTTTTAGTGATGGTGAAATTAGTGTTCAAATCGATGAAAGTGTTCGTGGAAAAGATGTTTTTATTATTCAAAGTACTTGTATTCCTACAAATGATAATTTAATGGAGCTTCTAATACTAACAGATGCTTTACGTCGTTCAAGTGCAAAGTCAATTACGGCTATTATTCCTTATTTTGGTTATGCAAGACAAGATAGAAAAGCCAATCCTAGAGTTCCAATTACTGCCAAGCTAGTTGCAAATTTAATCCAAGCAGCGGGTATTGATCGTGTTGCAACTATTGATTTACATGCTGGACAAATTCAAGGTTTTTTCGATATTCCTGTTGATAATCTTTATGGTAGTATAGTTTTTAATGATTATCTTAAAAGTAAGCATTTTAAAAATGCTGTTATTGCAAGTCCAGATATTGGTGGTATTGCTAGAGCAAGAAGCGTGGCTAAACATTTAGGCCTTGATATAGTTATAGTAGATAAAAGAAGAGAAAGAGCAAATGAAAGTGAAGTTATGAATATCATAGGTGATGTTAAAGATAAAGAAATAGTTCTAGTTGATGATATTATAGATACAGCTGGAACTATAGTCAAAGCTGCCGAAGCTTTAAAAGATAAAGGTGCAAAATCTGTTATGGCTTGCTGTACCCATCCTGTTTTAAGTGGTCCAGCATATGAAAGAATAGCTGCCGGTGCTATAGATGAACTTGTTGTTACCGATACAATACCTTTAAGACAAGAATTATCAAATATAAAAGTTTTAAGTGTTGCACCTGTATTTGCGGAAGTAATACGACGTGTTTATCATAATGAAAGTGTTAATTCTTTATTTCTTTAAAAAATTATCCTATAGATTTTTAGATCTATAGGTTTTCTTCATAAATTATTACTTGATATAAAAATATTTCTTAATATTCTTACTATAATTTAAAAAAAATTAATTATTGATTTATTATAATTTATTTTTTATTTTAAAAGGAGTGAGAGTTGAAAAAAATTTTATGGTTTTTTGTTGCTTTGCTAGGAGCCGCTTGTTTTTGCTATCTTGCTTTACAAAATGGTGAAAAGGTTTCAGCTATTTATTTAGTTGTATCAGCTGTCTGTATCTATATGATAGGATATAGACTTTATGGTCGTTTTATAGCATTTAAAGTTTTCGGTTTAGATAAAGATCGAGCTACTCCAGCTAGAGTAGAAAATGATGGGCAAAATTTTGTTCCAACGAATAAAATCGTTCTATTTAGCCATCAGTTTGCTGCTATTGCTGGAGCAGGTCCTTTAGTAGGTCCTGTTTTAGCTGCTCAAATGGGTTATTTGCCTTCTATGATTTGGATTTTAGTAGGAGGAGTTCTTGCAGGTTCTGTCCATGATTTTTTAGTGCTTTTTATTTCTATGCGTAGAAAAGGTCGTAGCCTTGGAGAAATGATTAAAGATGAAATGGGAAGCTTTACTGGTGGCGTTGCTATGCTTGCTATTTTTGGAATTATGATTATAATTATTGCTATTTTGGCTATGGTGGTTGTAAAATCTTTGGCTAATTCTCCTTGGGGATTATTTACTATTGCAATGACTATTCCTATAGCTATCTTTATGGGAATTTATATGCGTTTTATTCGTCCAGGTAGAGTAGGGGAAGCGTCGGTTATTGGTTTTGTTTTATTACTTCTTTCAATTCATTATGGACATTATGTATCTATTGATCCAACTTTAGCAAAATTTTTTACTTTTGATCAACCTACTTTAGCATTTATGATTATGGGTTATGGACTTATTTCATCACTTTTACCTGTTTGGTTTTTCTTAGCACCAAGAGATTATCTTGCTACTTTCTTGAAAATGGGTGTTATTGTTGTAATGGCTTTAGCTATTTTATTTGTTGCACCAGATTTTCTAATGCCAAAGATTAACCATCAATATCTTGATGGAACAGGACCTGTGTTTGCTGGCTCTATCTTTCCATTTTTATTTATTACTATAGCTTGTGGAGCTATCAGTGGTTTTCACGCTTTAATTTCAAGTGGAACAAGCCCTAAAATGCTTGATAATGAGGAACATGCTTTATTTGTAGGATATGGAGCTATGCTTGCTGAAAGTGGTGTGGCTATTATGGCTTTAATTTGTGCTTGTATTTTACATCCTGGTATTTATTTTGCTGTTAATTCTTCCTCTGCTTTAATTGGAACTGATTTGGCTCAGGTTGCTAAAACAATTAGTGAGTGGGGATTTACAGTTACTCCGCAAGAAATAGCTCAGCTTACTAAAGATATAGGTGAACATAGTATATTATCAAGAACTGGTGGAGCACCAACATTTGCATTAGGTGTTACTTTAATTTTGCATCAAATCTTTGGTGGTGTTGAGTTTATGGGATTTTGGTATCATTTTGCTATTTTATTTGAAGCTTTATTTATTTTAACAGCCGTTGATGCAGGAACTCGAACTTCTAAATTTATGATCCAAGATATATTGGGTAATATTTATAAGCCTTTAGGAAATATCCATAATATTTGGGCCGGATTGCTTGCGACTATCATCAGTGTTTCTTGCTGGGGATATTTTTTATATCAAGGTGCTATTGATCCAAATGGAGGAATTTATACATTGTGGCCGCTTTTTGGAGTAAGCAATCAAATGTTAGCAGGTATGGCTTTACTTTTAATCAGTGCAATTCTTGCAAAAATGAGTAAAAAAAGATATCTTTGGGTGACTTTAGCACCTGCAACTTTTGTTTTGATTGCAACTCTTTATGGGGGAATTCAAAAAGTTTTACCTTATGAAGAAGGTGCAAAAGTTCATAATGCGGTTAGTCATATAGCTACTGCTCAAATGAATAAAAAAAGCATTGAAAAATTAGAAGAAGAAATTGCAGCTATTAAGTCTCAAAAAGAAAACTTAAGCAAGGAAGAACAGATAAAATTTGAAAAACAAATTAAAGACAAGGAGAAACAAATTTCTAACTTATCGCATTCTTTGTTTGGCAATGTTTTAGATGCGATTTTATGTATATTCTTTATGCTCACTACTTTACTTGTAATAGTTTCTTGTATAGGAATTTGTATAGGTAAAATAAAAATTCCATTAAAAGAAAGCCCATATATTAAGCTTAATTCTCTAAATGCTGAGAAAGCTTAAAAATTACTATGAAAAAGCCGATAGGTTTTTTCACCCTTTAGTAGGGCTTTCAAGTTATGATAAATATCTAGAGCATATGAAGAAAATACATCCTGAAAAAACTCCCAAAACAAGAGGGGAGTTTTTTCAAGAATGTTTAGAAAAAAAATATAATAGCGGTAGTTTAAACAAGTGCTGATGATTTTTTAGGGTAAAGTTTTTACCAAACAATTTAAAAACCATGAGTTCTTTTTAAATCTTCCCTGATAGGTTTTTTATTGCCACGTGCATCAACGCTTACGTAAGTTACAGTAGCAGAAGTTACATTGATGAAAATTGGACAGCCAAATTCGTCAGATCTTTGCGCAACAACTTCTACTTGAACTTTTATTGAGGTTGTACCCACTTTTACAACTTTTGCGTAACAAGAAATGACATCTCCGACAAATACAGGTTGCTTGAAGACAACTTGTTCCATAGAGATTGTTACAACTCTTTCGGGTGAAAGCTCTCTAGCAGCTATCGCTCCTGCAGAATCAATTTGTGATAAAATCCACCCACCAAAAATATTGCCTGCTGAATTAGTATCTTTAGGCATAGCAACTATTTTAAGTTTTGGTTCACCCATATCTTTCATTTTTTACTCCTTATTTTAAATAATACATTATAATTCAATAAAGTTAAGAAAGGAAATAAAATTATGAATAATTTTAAAGAAGTAATAAAAATTGTAAAAAAACGTAAAGAAAATATAAATCTTTTTTATAAGCTTTTGGATTTAGAAGAGTGGGGAGAGTATTTTGAAAACTTACTTCAACTTAGTGAATTAAAAAAAGAAAAAAGCACTCTTTTAGCCATTCTTAGGCGTTTAGTGGATTTAAAAGAAGAAAATTTAGTACAAGAGTGGAAAAAAAATAATTTTAAAAAAGAAAAAATTACAGAATTAAAACATAAATTTTATTTTGAAGTAAAAAAATTTTACGAATTAGAGCATCAAAATCTTATTGATGAAATTGCGAATAAAAAATTATTGAATGAATTTTATCAAAATCTTATACAAGGAGTTCATAATATAGGACTTGTTATAAATGATTTTGAAATTTCTTGGACTAAAGAAATCATAGAAAAAAACAATCAAATCCTAGCATCTCAATTTTCAAATCTTGATGATGCTATAAATTTTTTACAAAAAAATGGATTATATCAAACTACACCGCAAGGGGAAATTTGCGAAAGAAGTTATGGTGTTTTAGTAAGAATAGGGAATTTATGGAAATTTGTTCCCTATGCAAGGTTTTTTGAAAATGAAACTTTAAAATTAGAGTTTGCCTTTGATGAAATGATTGAAAAATTAAAAATTTTTGCCAAAGATCAAGATGAAATGGCTTATGTAAAATATTTTGAAAAACTCAAAAATGCATTTTGCGAGAAAGATGAAAATAAGATTATCGGATCGTGGCAAGAAGCTGAACTTGCTTGGATGGGCGTTAAGTCGCCTTTGCAAGTGGGGCATCCTTTGGAATATTATGAAGATCACTATACTCATGCTGTAGCTTTAGAATGGGATATAAGATTGGAAGATGAAAGTGATTTTGATGTTTTAGATTTTAGTCATAAAATAAAACAAAGTTTTATAAGAGTATATGAAGATATTGGCATTGAAGACAAACAACTAAAAGAAGAAGTGTTGAGTAATATTGATAAAACACAACTTTATATCTGCAGTCCTATGATATTTTATGGAGCTGAACTTAAAGGCTTGTTTTCAGCACAAGTTGTTCCAAATGATGAGTTTGTAAGCAATATAGCTGGAAAAAAAATTTTTGCGTTTTTAAATTTTGTTTATGAAAACGCATTAAGCCAGCCATTTATGAAAATAGCTAGTGAAGTTTTTGATAAAGAATTTTTATCTTATGGAAGAGAGATTTTGTTTTTTCAGGAAAAAACTTGGAAAAGTGTTTATAAAATTTCTACCATAGGGCATGAATTTGGTCACATATTTTTTATAGCTAATGATACTGAAAAGAAAATGAATAAAAGCGGTTTTTTTAAAAATATTGAAGAATATAAAGCAACTTCTGGAGGATTAATTAATTTCTTTTTTAATGAACAAGAAAATTTGAAAATGCCTGTTTTTCATGATGTTATAAAAAGAGCCATTTCTTTAATAGCTTGGCAAAAAGTTGATGAAGTGCAACCTTATTATACAGAAGGGCTTATGCATCTTGCTTTGCTTTTTGAAAGTGGAGTTTTAAGTTTTAAAAATAATCATTTAAAAATTAATTTTAGTTTAGAATTTTATGAAAAATTTAAATCAATCACTATAGATGTTTATTATGAGTTAGCAAAATATTATATTTTAAAATTAGATGCGAAAGAATTTCTAAACTATTTTTGTAAAATAGAAGACGGGGTTTTTTTGCCTGTATTGGAAGAATGTAAAAAATTTGTCCGATTTTATTATAGTTTATATGAAAAAATTGGTAACGAAATCGATGATAGTGGAGAATTTGAGTATTATAAATCTCAAAAAAAATAAAAAAATTTGAAAAAAGCTTAATTTATACTTGATATTGTTTTTTAAATATGCTAGAATTAGACGTTTTAATAAAAACAAAAGGAGATTTTATGACTAAAGCAGATTTTATTTCTAAAGTTGCTCAAACTGCTAAGCTTACAAAAAAAGATGCTACAACTGCTACTGATGCGGTTATTGCCACTATTACTGAAGTATTAGCTAAAGGCGATACTATCAGCTTTATCGGTTTTGGTACTTTTTCAACAGCTGAAAGAGCTGCAAGAGAAGCTAGAGTTCCAAGCACTGGTAAAACCATTAAGGTTCCTGCTACTAGAGTTGCTAAATTTAAAGTAGGTAAAAACCTTAAAGAAGCTGTTGCTAAAGCAAAAAAGAAAAAGTAATTTTTTGGCTAGAAAATTTCTAGCCTAATTTGAAAAAACTATCTTCTTAAATCAAAATCAAAATAAAAATCTATAGGTTTATTATTGTTTATTAATTCTGCTCTAAAACGCATAATATGCATCGAGCAAGCAGATAAAGTAAATTGAGCTTCATAATCAGTTTGATTTATTCTATAAATTTTTGGATTGATTTCACCCATAAACATATTTAAACCATAAATTTTTAATTTTAAGTTTTCATAAGTTCCTAAATTTTTTATTTTTAAGTGAATATTTTGTAAAGACTTTATCGGTTTTGGTGTTAAAGAGATTAAAATTTCTTTATTCTTAAATTTATAAACACAATCTTTAGAATTTAAATCGCAAGGTAAAGGAGTTAAAGTTTTTTCTTTATTGGAATTTATTTTATTTTTTAAAACATAATTATCAATTATAAGATAAGAAATTAATAATAATAAGGTAAAAGCGAGAATAGAAAATAGTTTTTTCATTAAAATTATTCCTTAATATTTAGTATTTTATAAAATTATATCAAAGCAAAATTGATTTATTGTAAAAATAACTACAAAAAGGGGTATTTTCACAATAATTATTATTTTTTAAGAAAAAAATAATATAATCTCATTCATATAATTTTTTGAAAAATGATTTTGTTGATTAAGGAAATGTGTTGTTTAAGAAAAGAATTATAGTTTTATTTTTTATTTGTACTTCGATGCTTAAAGCGTCTGATTTGGTTAAAATTTACTTAGATCAAGGACTCGATGCTGTAGGTGTAGCGATCGAAAAAGAATTAACAAATAAAGATTTTTGGCTATCTGAAATTGGAGATAAGAATGTCTCTCTTGGTTATTATGATGATAAAGTTGCTATTGTGCTTACCAATAAGACCGATAAAGTGCTTCGTGTGTATATATATAACAATGGAAAAATTGAAAAAAAATTTGAACAAGAGTCGATTATTACGGGTCTTATGGGGGATAAAAAAATTGAAGGAGATTTAAAAACTCCTGTTGGTTTTTATGAACTTGGAAAAAAATTCAATCCAGGTGATCCTTATTATGGTCCTTTTGCTTTTGCTACCACTTATCCAAATTTGCTTGATAGATTGCAAGGAAAAACTGGCGGTGGAATTTGGATACACGGTTATCCTTTAGATGGAAGTAGGCTTGATGAGTTTAAAACAAAAGGTTGTATAGCTTTATTTAATAAAAATCTTGAAAAATTTGCAAAAGTAGTTCAAGATAAAAAAGTATTTGTTATGACAGAAGAAAAAAATAAAATTCGAGCCAAAAAAGAAGAAATAGCTTCTTTATTTGCAGATCTTTTTGCTTGGAAACTTGCTTGGACTAATAATGATACCGAATCTTATTTGAAATTTTATGATAGTAAAGAATTTAAGCGTTTTGACAAAATGAATTTTAATCAATTTTCTTCTATGAAAAAAGCAATTTTTTCACGCAAGGAAAGTAAAAAAATTAAATTTTCGCAGATTAGCATTAGCCCTTATCCAAATTTAGAAAATGAAACGATGTATAGAATTTCATTTTACGAATATTATTACACTAAAAATTATCAATTTAGAGGTAATAAAATTTTATATGTTAAAATTGATGATAAAGGAAAAATGAAAATTTTAGCAGAGCAATGATTTTATGTCTGTTATTAAAATTAACCAAAAAGCTTATGAAAATAATTTAAAGAATATCATTAAAAAAGTAGGAAATTCCTCAAAGATCATTAGTGTTTTTAAAGACAATGCTTATGGACATGGAGCTAAAATTTTAGCTCCTATTGCCAAATCTTTAGGTATTAACTTTGTTGCTGTTAAAAATGAAAAAGAAGCTTATAATCTTGAAAATTTTTTCGAAAATATTTTAATACTTTCCCATCGTCCTCATGGAAATGAAAATCCTAAATTTATTTATACTATTAATGAAATTTCTAAAATTCAAGAATATAAAATTGGCACAAAAATTCATCTTAAAATAGATACAGGAATGCATAGAAATGGCGTTTATATGGAAAATATAGAAGATGCATTTTTGAAAATTGATAAAGCTAAGTTAAATTTAGAGGGCATTTTTACACATTTTTCAAGTGCAGATGAAATGGATGCAAGCTTTTTTGTTCAAAGAGAAAAATTTTTTCAAGCTAAATCTTTAACTCAAAAAAGATATGAAAATTTAATCTATCATTCTTATAATTCCTCTGCATTATTTAGAAATCAAGAAATTCCGCAAGATGAATTTTTTAGAATAGGAATTGCTCAATTTGGTTATGGAGACAAAAACTTAGAAAAGGTTTTAAGTCTTTATGCACATAAACTAAGCGAAAGAATTTTAAAATCCGGACAAAGTGTGGGTTATGGTAGATCTTTTAGCACAGAAAAGAATTTAAAAATTGCTACTTATGATTTAGGTTATGCCGATGGTTTATTTCGTTATAATGGTCAAGGAGGCTTGTTTTTAGCAAATAACAAAAAAATTTTAGGTAAAATTTCAATGGATAGTTTTTCTTGTGAAGATTGTGGAGATGAAGTTTGCGTTTTTAATGATGCTGAGATTTGGGCTGATTTTTTTAATACAATTTCTTATGAAATTTTAGTTAAACTTCATCCGGATATTCCAAGGGTTTTAATATAATGTTTAATATCGTTTTAGTTCATCCTAGAATTCCACAAAATACAGGCAGTATAGGTAGAATGTGTTATAATGCAGGTTTTAAACTACATATTATAAAGCCGAGCGTTTTTGACATTTCTCAAAAAGCTGTTCGTAGGGCAGGTCTTGATTATTGGGAAAAATTAGAGCCTATTGTTTGGGAAAATTTAGATTTTTTTTTGGAAGAAAATTTGATTTTTAAAGAGAGATTCTTTTTTGCTACTACAAAAAGTGAAAAACCTTATTTTGAAGTTCAATTTCAAGAAAACGATTTTTTATTTTTTGGCAGCGAAAGTTACGGTTTGCCCATGGAGCTTATGCAAATTAATTGGCAAAATGCAATCACCATTCCAATGAAATCTTATGGAAGAAGTTTAAATTTAGCTACTAGTGTTGGCATAATTTCTTATGAGGCCTTAAGACAAAATTTTATACATTTTGTTTCATAAGGTAATAAATTTATATTTTTTAAATATTATTTTTTCAAAGTAAATGGTTTTTTATAAAAATTATGTTAAAGTCAATATTGAAAATAAATACAAAGGAAAAATATGGGAATTTCATTTAGTGATAAAATGGTGGGCTATTTAGGAAGTATTACACCCTACACAGATACTATTATGGTTATATTGCTTATTATTTGTGGAATTTATTATAGTTCTTTGACTGGATTTGTGCAATTTCGTATGCTTAAATCTGTTTTTGCAATTTTAACTGAAAAAAATGGAGAAAAATCAGAAGAACATATTTCTCCATTTCAAGCTTTGATGATATCAACAGCTTCTAGAGTGGGTATAGGTAATATTGCAGGAATTTCTTATGCATTGACAACTGGAGGAGCTGGAGCTTTGTTTTGGATGTGGGTTATGGCATTTTTTGGCGGAGCTTCAGCTTTTGCTGAAAGTACCCTTGCTCAAGTTTACAAATCAAAAGATGAAACAGGTGGTTTTAAAGGCGGCCCTGCTTACTATATAAGAAAAGCTTTAGGTTCTCATTTTTTCGGATCTTTTTTTGCTTTTATTCTTATTATCACTTATGCTTATGGTTTTAATGGATTGCAAAGTCAAACTATGACATCTGCATTTAAAGTATATTATGATATGTTTAATCCAAATGCGACAATAGACTTTACTTCAAGTTCTTGGCCAGTAGTAATTGGGGTTATTTTAACAATTTTTGGAGCTTGGATGTTTTTTTCACATCATACAAAAATAGGAAAAGTAAGCTCTTTAATCGTTCCTTTTATGGCTATGGCTTATATTTTACTTGCTATTATTGCGGTTTTAATTAATCTTGATAAGATTCCTTTAGTGATCAAAATTGTTGTGGAAAGTGCTTTTGATTTTAAGGCAATTTTTGGAGGTTTTGCTGGTTCTGTTTTAGTTATAGGGATTAAAAGGGGACTTTTTTCAAATGAAGCAGGTATGGGTTCGGCTCCAAATGCAGCAGCCGCAGCACTTACTAGTCATCCAGCAAAACAGGGTATTATTCAGTCTTTTTCTGTTTTAATTGATGTAATAGTTTGTACAAGTTCTGGATTTTTAGTACTTTTTTCAATGGCGTATTTAAATTTCCATGGAAGTAATATAGGAGATGGTATGCCTTTGGTACAAGAGGCTATGAGAGAGTATTATGGAAGTTTTGGAATTCATTTTGTCACAATTGCTATTGTTCTTTTTGCAATTACTTCTTTAATCGGTAATTATTATTATGCACAAACAAATGTAAAATATTTAACTGATTCTAAAATAATTATGAATTTATTTAGAATTACTGCAGTAGCTATGATTTTTATAGGTTCGCAAATGAATTTAAAGCTTGCGTGGAGTTTAGCAGATCTTACCATGGCATTTATGGCAACAACCAATATTGTTTCTTTACTTCTTTTAGGTGGCATAGTTAATAAAGTTTTAAAAGATTTCAACTCTCAACAAAAAGCTGGTCTTGATCCGCACTTTAAAGTGTTGAAATTAGGCATAAAAAACGCAGAATGCTGGGAATAAATTTTAGCCTTGATTTTTTCAAGGCTGATTAAAATTTTAATGATTTAGGACTTTATTTAAAAACTCTTTCAGTCTTTCGTTTTTAGGATTTTCAAATATTTCTTTCGGATTGGCATCAACGGTTATATTACCTTTATCCATAAAGAAAATACGATTGGCGACATTTCTAGCAAAGCCCATTTCGTGAGTAACTACAAGCATAGTTAAGCCTTCATTTGCAACTTCTCTTATTATACTTAAAACTTCTCCTATCATTTCAGGATCGAGTGCTGAAGTAGGTTCATCAAATAAAATTACATCCGGATTCATCATCAAACTTCTTGCTATAGCAATACGTTGTTTTTGCCCTCCAGAAAGTTTATGAGGCATAGCTTCTTCTTTATCGGAAAGTCCAACTTTTTTAAGTAAAACTTTTGCTTTAATTTCGGCTTCTTTTTCGCTCAAAATTCCTGTTTTAATAGGAGCTAAGCATAAATTTTGTATAACATTTTTATTAGCAAAAAGGTTAAAATGCTGAAAAACCATACTTACTTTTTGGCGTATTTTATTAATATCTATATTCAGATCTAGTATATTTTTGCCATTTATAAAAATTTCTCCACTATCGGCTAATTCTAAGCGATTGACACAACGTAAAAAAGTGCTTTTTCCACCACCGCTTGGTCCTATAATAGCTATAATATCACCTTTAGAAATTGAAGTATTGATATTTTTTAAAACTTCTAAGTCTCCATATTTTTTATTTAAATTTTTTATTTTAATCATTTTTATTTATCCTGGTTTCAAGTTTTTTAGCAAAATAGCTAAAAATTTTAACACTTACATAATAAACAAGCCCTGTAAAAATAATAGGCTTAGGATTGTAAAAAATAGCTTGCAAGCTTTGACTTTGCATTGTGATATCAATTACGCTAATAAAGCCAACCACAGAAGTTTCTTTAAATAAAGAAATAAATTCATTAGCTAATGCAGGTAAGATATTTTTTATAGCTTGCGGAAGAATAATTTCTTTCATTGAGGTTTTATAATCAAGACCCATAGCACGAGCAGCTTCCATTTGGCCTTTGTCTATGCTATTGATTCCACTCCTTACAATTTCTGCAATATAAGCAGAACTATTTAAGCCTAATGCGAAAATTGCAGCATAAAGATTATCTATAAAAGTAAAAATAACAAAAGAAAATATCATCAGTTGTAAAATAATAGGAGTTCCCCGAATAATATCGATATACTCATCTATGATAAAATTTAAAGTTTTGATATTACAAAAACGCAAAATGGCCAAACTAAAGCCGACGATAATTCCTATTATTACTGCACAAACAGTCAGTAAAAGTGTTATGAGATAGCTTTTTAAATATGCATTAGCATTGGCAGTATATCCATAGCTTATTTCTCCATTAGAATTTTTAATTTGTAAAATTTCAACAGGAAAAGAAAAATAACCCCATAAGACTATGATGACAAATAATACAAAAAGTCTAATATTTTTTTGATTCAAATTTGCAACCTTTAAATATTTTAAAAACTTGAATTCTATAAAATTATCTTTAAATGTTTATAAAATTATGCTAGGATTTTTCTTAGGAGGATTACTATGTCAATTTTAGATTTTATTATTGTGGCATTTTTTATTTTTTTAATGATATTTTTAATAGTAGGTTTTAATCATCAAATGAGTCAAAAATCCAAAGAGAGGGAAGAAAGATTTCAAAAATACAACACTAAGGAGAAACAATGAGTAAAAAAATTTTAGTTCCATTGGCACAAGGCTTCGAAGAAGCTGAATTTATAGGCATAGTTGATGTGTTAAGAAGAGCAAGTGAATTAAATGAAAGTTTAGAAGTTATCACAGCTTCTTTAAATTCTGAACTTTTGGTAAAAGGTGCTAACGGTATTATTATAAAAGCTGATTATTTATTAAAAGATATAAATGATACTGAAAATTTTGATGCTATTGCTTTAGCTGGAGGTTATGAAGGAATGAATAATCTTAAGCAATCTGATAAAATTTTAAACATTATTCGAGAACTTCATAAGAAAAATAAAATAGTTGCAGCAATTTGTGCTTCGCCTATTGTTTTAAATGCTGCAGGTGTTTTAGAAGGAGAATTTACATGTTATCCAGGCTGCGAAGCTGGACTCAATGGCAATCGTGTCAATAAAGCTGTTTTTGTAAATAAAAATATAATCACTTCAGCAGGTCCTGCAACGGCTATTCTTTTTGGTTTGGAGCTTGTAAAGCATTTATGTTCGGTTGAAATTTATAATAAACTGTATGAAGGTATGCTTATACCTTTAATAAAATAGCTTTTTTATTTTTGTGGGTTTTTTAGCCCACTTAACATATGAAAATGTAGATGAAAAACTTCTTGGCCACTATCTTTACCGCAATTTGTTAAGAGTTTATATCCACTCTCATGAATATTTAATAATACAGCTAATTCTTGGATAAAGCTTGTCATTTTAGCCATAAGCTCTGGGTCAAATTCTTGGAAATTTTTAAAATGTTTTTTAGGAATAATAAGAATATGGATAGGAGCTTTTGGAGCAATATCGTGAAAGGCTAAAAAATCATTATTTTCAAGAACTTTATTGCATGGAATTTTACCTTCTACTATAAGTTCAAAAACTGTCTTTTCTTGCATTATTTATCCTTAATTTAATATTAGCTTGTATAATTATATCTTAAAATTTAGTTTTTATGCTTAATTTAAAATAGTTTTTAATAAAATTAAAATAATATTGAAATTGATTGAGGTAGAAAATTGCAAAAATTTATTAAACAGATTGAAAAATGTAAAAATTTAAATGAACTAGAGGCTATTAGAGTTTCTGTTTTAGGAAAAAAAGGCGTCTTGACTGAAAGTTTTTCAAAACTTAAAAATTTAGAAGGTGATGTTAAAAAAGAACTAGCAAGAACTTTAAATTTAGAAAAAGAAGCTTTTAATAAGGCTTATTTATCAAAATTTAAAATTCTAGAAAATCTTGCTTTGGAAGAAAAAATGAAGCAAGATGTACTTGATTTTAATTATTTTGATGAAAGTGTTACAACAGGAGCTTTACATCCTGTAATGAGTACAATGGATAAAATCGTGGAGTATTTTACGAGTCTAAATTTTAGCATTGAAAAAGGCCCTTTAATTGAAGATGAATTTCATAATTTTGAAGCCTTAAATTTACCAAAATCTCATCCAGCTAGGGATATGCAAGATACTTTTTATTTTGATGATAAAAGACTTTTAAGAACTCAAACTTCACCCGTGCAAATTAGAACAATGTTAACTCAAAAACCACCTATTAGAATGATAGCTCCTGGTGCAGTGTTTAGAAGAGATTTTGATATAACTCATACTCCAATGTTTCATCAAATCGAAGGGCTTGTTGTAGAAGAAGGACAAAAGGTAAGCTTTGCTCATTTGAAAAATGTTTTAGAGGAATTTTTACATTATATGTTTGGTGATATAAAAATTCGTTTTCGTCCGAGTTTTTTTCCTTTTACTGAACCTTCTGCAGAAGTTGATATTTCATGTGTATTTTGTAAAGGGAGTGGTTGTAGGGTTTGTAAACAAACTGGGTGGCTTGAAGTTTTAGGATGTGGAGTTGTCGATCCTAATGTGTTTAATTTTGTAGGTTATAAAGGTGTAAGCGGTTATGCTTTTGGTTTAGGAGTAGAGCGTTTTGCTATGCTTTTGCATCATATTCCTGATTTGAGATCTTTATTTGAAGGTGATTTAAGATTGTTGGAGCAATTTAGATGATAATTACTAAAAGTTGGTTAAATGATTGGTTAGATCTTGAAGATAAATCTGTAGATGAAATTGCTTATAAATTAAATTCAATAGGGGTTGAAGTAGATAAAATTTGCAATTTAAAAGTTCCAGATAAAATTGTAGTTGGATTTGTAAAAGAGAAAACAAAACATGAAAATTCTGATAAGCTTAGTATTTGCCAAGTAGATATAGGAAGTAAAATTCTACAAATTGTATGTGGTGCAAAAAATGTAGAACAAGGGCAATATGTTGCTGTTGCTCTTAAAGGCGCTTATATGCCAAATGGTATAAAAATTAAAGATGCTAAGTTAAGAGGTGTAGAATCTTATGGTATGCTTTGCTCAAGCGAGGAATTAGGCTTTGGTAAAATTAACGAAGGTATAATGATTTTAGATGAAAGTATAGGAAATTTAGAGCTTGGAAAAGCATTAAATTCTTACAAAATCTTCAATGATGCCTTGATTGAGGTAGAGCTTACACCAAATCGTGGTGATTGTTTAAGTATATATGGGATAGCGTGCGATTTAGCTGTTGCTTTGGAATTGCATTTAAAAAAAATAAACCCCTTTGTGAAAGATGAAAATGTTTTAGGTATAGGAAGGATTTTGCGGCTAAATGCTAAAAAGAATTTAAATAGTTTTTATAATTATAGAGTTATAGAAATTAAAGAAAAAATTCAAACTAATTTAGTAATTAGTTTAAGATTAGCACAGATTGAAAATTTACAAAAAGATCCTATTCAAAATTTATTAAACTATGTTATGCATTCAACTGGGGTATTATTTAATGCTTATGATCTTAGTGATTTTGCCAAAGAAAATGAAGAAATAATTTTAAATCTAGATAAAGGAAGTTGTGGAGAAACTAAAATTTCTTGTAAAGATGAACTTATAAGTATTAGCGGAATTTATCAAGAAGAAAAATATAAAAATAAAGATGATTCTAAAGTGGTGATTATTGAGGCAAACTATACCGATCCTAATATCATAGCCAATGCGAAGTTGAGCTATAAAAAACAAGATGAAAAAATCATTTATAGAAGCTTTAGAGGAAGCGAACCGGAATTAAATTTAGGAATGGAATTTCTTCTTAATATCTTTAAGCAAACTCACAATTTGATTGTATATAGCTCTTCTCAAAAAACCATATCTAACAAACAATTATTGAGTATACCTATAGATATTGAAAGCATTAATAAAATAATAGGTCAAAATATTAGTAAGGATGTGATTTTAGATATTCTTAAAAGATTAGGTTTTAAGATAGTATTTTCAAACGATAAACTTATAAATATTGAAATTCCAATGCGTCGATCAGATGTAAAAAATTTGGCAGATGTTTGTGAAGAAGTTGTACGCATTATAGGAATTGATAATATTACCTCTAAAGGTTTAGAACTAGTAGAGAAAAATCGTTTGAATTTAACTTATGAAAATTATAAGCATTTTGTAGGATTAAGAAAAAAAGCTGTTAGCAATGGATATTTCGAAAGTGTGCATTATGTTTTAGATAATGATATAGAGCTTCAAGATTTAGGCTTTGATTTGGTTAGCATCAAGCTTTTAAATCCCATTAATGCAGAACTAAATACATTAAGAACAACACTTTTAAACCACCTTTTAAAAGCTGCTAGTTTAAATACAAAAAATTCAAAAAAGATTATTAAACTTTTTGAAATCGGTTCTGTTTTTAATAAAAATAATGAAGAATTAAACAAAATCGCTTTTGTACATTCAGGCTATAAAGAAGAAGCTAAAATTTCTAATAAAGCAAAACCAGAATTTGTAAATTTTTATAATTTTCTTTTAGATATTAAAAATATAATTGGAAATTTTGAATTAAAAGCTTCAAAACACAATATTTTAAGTCCTTATGAGCAAGCTGATATTTATATTAATGACTTTAATGTGGGTTTTATAGGTCGTTTGCATTTAAGGTTGGAAAATGAAAAAGATCTAATGAAAACTTATATTTGTGAGCTCAATTTGGATTTAATCAAACAAGATTTAAAAATTGCTAAAAATTATTCCAAATTCCCAGCGATTAGTAGAGATCTTAGTGTGCTTGTGCCTAAAGGATATGAATATAAAAATATTAAAAAAAGTATTGAAGAATTAAATTTAGAAATACTTGAAAGTTTTAGATTGGTTGATTTATATAATGATAAAAGCCTTAAAAAATTTTATAGTTTGACTATAACTTTTATTTTTAGGGATATGAATAAGACTTTAGAAGATGCCCAAGTAACAGAATGCATGGATAAGATTTTGCAAAGCCTTAAAAATTTAGGGCTAGAACTTAGATGAAAATTAGTGCTTTATCTTCTACTTTAAATACTGAAATTTTAGATATAGCGGCAGATAAAAGTATTTCTCATCGTTTTGCAATCTTTTCACTTTTAACTCAAGGTGAAAATAGGGCAAAAAATTATCTTTTAGCTCAAGATACTTTAAATACTTTAAAAATATTAGAACATTTGGGTGCTAAAATAAAACGTAGCGAATCTAGTATAAGCATAATTCCACCTAAAAAAATACTTTCTCCAAATTGTATTTTAGATTGTGGAAATTCTGGCACAGCTATGCGTTTAATGATAGGATTTTTATCTGGAATTGCAGGCTTTTTTGTTTTAAATGGGGATAAATACCTTAATAATCGACCTATGGGCAGAATTTGCACTCCTTTAAAGCAAATTGGAGCAAGAATTTATGGTAGAGAAAATGCAAATTTGTCTCCAATTTGCATAGAAGGTCAAAATTTACATTCTTTTAACTATGAGAGCAAAATTTCATCTGCGCAAATTAAAACGGCTATGATTTTAGCGGCTTTTAACACAAAAGGAAATTCTATATTTAAGGAACCATCTTTAAGTAGAAATCATAGTGAAAATATGTTAAAAGCAATGGGCGCTCCTTTAAAGATAAGCGAAAATGGGCTAAAGCTTGAAATATCAAATTTAAAAAAACCATTAAAACCTCAAGATATTTCTATCCCAAACGATCCCTCTTCGGCTTTTTATTTTGTTTTAGCAGCAGTAATTATACCAAATTCAAAGATAACATTAACTAATGTTTTATTAAATCCTACACGAATAGAAGCTTATAAAATTTTGCAAAAAATGGGTGCAAAAATTGAAATAAAAGTCACTCAAAATAGCTTTGAAACTATAGGAGAAATTAGTGCAAGCTCAAGTGAACTTAAAGGAATAAAACTTAAAGAAAACATAGCTTGGTTTATAGATGAAATTCCAGCTTTAGCTATAGCTTTTTCTGTAGCTAAAGGGAAATCAGTGCTTAAAAATGCACAAGAGCTTAGGGTAAAAGAAAGCGATAGGATTATGGCTATAGTAGAAAATCTAAAGTTATGTGGTATTAATGTTAGGGAATTTCAAGATGGTTTTGAGATTGAAGGAGGAAGGGTAAATAAAGCCAAAATAAAAAGTTATGGAGATCATCGTATCGCTATGAGTTTTGCTATTTTGGGTTTAGTTTGTGGAATGGAAATTGATGATAGCGAATGCATCAAAACTTCTTTTCCAAAATTTATAGAAATTCTAACAAGATTGGGAGTAAAAATTGATTATTGAATTAGCCAAAAATTATGGTTTTTGCTTTGGAGTAAAAAGAGCGATTAAAAAAGCTGAGCAAATTAAAGATGCAGCGACTATAGGACCACTTATACATAATAATGAAGAAATTTTTCGTTTGCAAAAAGATTTTAATGTTAAAACTTTAGAAAATATAAATGCTTTGAGTAATGAAAAAAAAGCGATTATACGTACTCACGGTATCACAAAGCAAGATTTAGAAAAGCTTAAAGAGACTGATATTGAGATTTTTGATGCAACTTGCCCTTTTGTAACAAAACCCCAGCAAATTTGTGAGCGTATGAGCAACGAGGGTTATGATGTAGTTATTTTTGGAGATGAAAATCATCCAGAAGTTAAAGGTGTAAAAAGTTATGTAAGCACAAAAGCTTATGTAGTTTTAGATAAAGAAGAACTTGAAAATGTAAAACTACCTAATAAAATTGCCGTTGTGAGTCAAACGACGAAAAAGCCTGAACATTTTATGGAAATTGTCAATTTTTTAATGTTGAAAGTTAAAGAAGTAAGAGTTTTTAATACCATTTGTGATGCAACATTTAAAAATCAAGATGCAATTAAAGAACTTTCTACAAAAAGTGATATAGTGATAGTTGTTGGAGGTAAAAATTCAGCCAATACTAAACAACTTTTTTTAATAGCAAAAACTCATTGTCAAGATAGCTATTTAATTGAAACAGAGGCAGAGTTAAAAGAAGAATGGTTTTTGGGTAAAAAACATTGTGGAATTAGCGCGGGAGCTAGTACTCCAGATTGGATTGTAAAAAATGTAATAGCTAAAATTCAAACTTTTAATTGTTGATTTTATAATATTTTATTTTTTTAAAAGGTAAATAAAACTACAATTTAACAAAATTAACAAAAAATAAATTTTTGTTTTTAAATTAAAAACTTCAAATTATTTTAAAGGATATTAATGATTAAGGCGAACAATAAAGTTCAAGATTTAGACGATTATCTTGAAGAAGAAGATTTTGGCCAACTTTTAGAAGCATTTGACAAATCAAAAGAAGAGGCTGTAGCAGAAGGGGTAATCGTAGAGATTAAAAACGATGAAGTGTATGTAGATATAGGTAAAAAATCTGAAGGAATTTTACCACTTGTTGAAATTCAAGATAATAATATTAAAATAGGGGACAGAATTAAGGTTGCTATCGTGGGTTATAGTGGTGGAAGATCCTTGCTTTCACATAAAAAAGCTTTAAGAAAAGAAAAAGTAATTGAGTTTATTAAAAATTATAAAGAAAATTTGGAAAATAGTTTTGAAGTAAAGGTTGTTGGAAAAAATAAAGGTGGTCTTATTGTTGTTGATGAGAATGATGTTGAATTTTTTCTTCCAAAATCACAGTATGGCTTTAAAGAGAGTAATAATATTATAGGAAAAACTTTTAAAGTAAAAATTATCAAAATCGATAAAGAAGAGCAGAGTATTGTTGTTTCTAGAAAGAAAATTTTAGATGATGAAAGAAAAAAACGTAAAGAATTGATCAGTAATATTGCTCAAAAAGAAAACGTTATAGACGGGATAGTAAAAAAAATTACTACCTATGGTATGTTTGTAGATGTAGGTGGCATTGATGGATTAGTCCATTATAGTGAAATTTCATATAAAGGACCTGTCAATCCTAGCCTTCTTTATAAAGAAGGTGATAAAGTTCCGGTGAAGATTATAAATTACAATAAAGAACGTAAACATCTTTCCTTATCTATTAAAGCCGCCCTACCTGATCCTTGGAATGAAATTAAAGATAACCTTGATGTAGGCGATACAATCAAGGTTGTAGTTTCAAATATAGAACCTTATGGGGCTTTTGTGGATTTAGGAAACGATATTGAGGGATTTTTGCATATTAGTGAAATTTCTTGGAATAAAAATATTAAAAATCCTAAAGATTGTATAAGCAAAGGACAGGAAATTGATGTTGAAGTTATCGAGATCAATTCCGAAGAAAAACGTTTAAGAGTATCTCTAAGAAATCTACTTTCAAAGCCTTTTGATGAATTTGTGAAAAAATACAAAGTTGGTGATGTAGTAGATGGAAAAGTAACTCAAACAACTGCCTTTGGGGCTTTTATAGATCTTGGAATGATTGAAGGGCTTTTACATAATGAAGATGCCTCTTGGTTGAGAAATGATGAATGCAAAGATAAGTTTAAAAGCGGTGATAAAATTCAAGTTAAAATTATAAAAATAGACAAAGAAGGTCAAAAAATATCTCTTAGTACTAGAGAATTTAGCGAATCTCCTGTTCAAGAATATGCTAAAACTCATAAAGTAGGCAATATCGTTAAAGGAAAAATTCGCGATATTAAAGATTTTGGTGTATTTGTCGAGCTTAGCAAAAATGTTGATGCATTAATTCACAAAGAGGATATTAACACTTCAATGTTGGAAAATTTAAAAATTGACGATGAAATTGAAGCGGCGATAGTGTTTATTGACGAGAAAAAAAATAGAATTCGTTTAAGCGTTAAAAGTTTGACTAAGATGAAAGAGCGCGAAGTTTTAAATGAAATTAATAATAACGATAAAATAACTCTGGGTGATATTATAAAAGATCAATTAGCAGAATGATAAAAAAATATATAACTTTGGGTATTTTGAGTAGTTTATTACTCGTTTTGCTTATCGTAGTTTTTGTATTGCTTTGGAAATTTAAAATAAATTCTGATTTTATTCCAGAATTTGCAAAAGAAGAAAATATAAAACAAGAAAATACTCAAAAACAAAGTAAAAATGATCTTACTTGGCAAGAAGAACTTGCCAAATGGCCATCTAAAGATTTTACTCCAGCAGCGGAGCAATTTAGTTTATATTTTGACGTTGATACTAGTGAGTTAAAGGAAAAAAACAAGTATTATCAGCTTGTAGTTGATAAATACGATATTTACTCTGTATTTTGTTTAAAACAAACTTTAAATTCTTTTGGAGTAAAGTATTTTTTATTAAAGTCTAGTGATAGCCCAGAAATATTTTTAGATACTGACAATAAAGATTTAATTGATAGCATTATTAAAGAGCTTAAAAAATATAAAATTCATACGGAAGCAAAAGAAATTTGGTTATAAAATCTTAAATACTGATTGTAAAAGAAATTTTTTAGGTTTTTAAAAAATGGCACTTATAGATTTAATCGATGCAAATAAGAAATTTGATGAAAAAATTGTTCTTAGTGAAGCAAATTTTAGTGTCAATGAAGGTGAAAAAATTGCTATTATCGGTAAAAATGGAGAGGGAAAGTCAAGCCTTTTAAAGGTGCTTTTAGGTACACTCACTTTAGATAGCGGTCGGATTATACGACAAAATGAAAAAAGTATAGCAATGCTTTCTCAAAACGTAGATTTTAATACCGATTTAAATGTCAAAGATGTTATCAAGCAAGAACTTTCAGACATCTATACTATTTTAGAAGAGTATGAAAAATTACATTTAAAATTAGAAGAAAATCCAGAAAACAAAGAGTATTTAAAACAAATGGATTTAGTTATGTCTTTAATAGAAAGCAAAGATGCCTGGAATATAGAAGCTAAAATCAATCGTGTTTTAAAAGAATTTGATCTGTTAAAATATATTGATCGTTCCATATGTACTTTAAGTGGTGGTGAAATACGCAGAGTAGGGCTTTGTATACTTATACTTAAAAATCCTGATATTTTATTGCTCGATGAACCTACAAACCATCTTGATGTTTATATGACAAGTTTTTTAGAAAATTTACTAAAAGAATCTAAAATGTGTGTGATTTTTATTTCACATGATCGTTATTTTATCGATGCTATTGCAGATAAGTGTATAGAAATTGATAATGGAAAATTGAGTATTTTTAAAGGCGGGTATGTAAACTATTTGGAGAAAAAAGCTCAAATTTTAGAAAGCCTTGCTAAAAGCCACGAAACTCTTTTGAAGCAATTAAAAAGCGAGGAGGAATGGCTAAAACGCGGAGTTAAAGCAAGATTAAAAAGAAATGAAGGTCGTAAAGAGCGTATTTTTAAAATGCGTGAGGAAGCTAAAAAAAATCCAGGTGCAATTAAGCGTTTAAAATTGGAAATTTCAAGATCTATGTTAAAAGCAGACAACGAAAAAATAACCAATCGTAAAAAAATGTTATTTGAACTTAAAAATGTAAGTAAAAGCATGGGAGAAAAAATACTTTTTAAAGATTTTTCAGCCCGTATTTTACAAGGAGAACGTATAGCTATAGTGGGAAAAAATGGCTGTGGAAAATCTACCTTTTTAAAAATTTTATTGGGGCAAATTCAGCAAGATAATGGAGAAATTAAGTGTGGAGAGATTAGAATAGGGTATTTTGATCAAGCAAGAAGTTTGGTTAATTCAGATAAAACTTTACTTGAAATTTTTTGTCCCAATGGTGGAGACAGGGTGCAAGTTCATAATAAAAATATGCACGTTTATGGTTATTTAAAAAATTTTTTGTTTCCTAAGGAGTTTTTAGATAAAAGTGTTTCAGTATTAAGTGGTGGAGAGAAAAATCGAGTGGCCTTGGCTTTACTTTTTACCCAAACATATGATGTTTTAGTACTTGATGAACCAACAAATGATCTAGATATCGCAACAATTAATATATTGGAAGATTATTTGTTAAAATTTGAAGGAGCGATTTTATTTGTGTCGCATGATAGATATTTTGTGGATAAAATCGCAACGAAGCTTTATGCTTTTGAAAAAAAAGATTATATTAATGTTTTGCATACTCTTTATACGGAATATCTTGAAAATGAAAAGGAAATAAATGAATTTGATTCTTTTGTTTCAAGTCTTCAAATACAGAATGTAAATAATACGCAAAAAGAAAAAACAAATCAAAAGTTAAGTTACAAAGAAAATGAAATTTTAAAAAATCATCCTGAAAAGATTGAAATTTTGGAAAAACAAATTGCAAAATTAAATGCAGATTTATCCAATCCAGAAATTTATCAAAAAGTTGGGATCAATCAACTTAGCGAAGAATTAGAAAATCTTCAAAAACAATTAGAAAATTTAGAAAAAGAATATTTTATGGTTTTAGAAAAAAGCGAAAATTTATAACGTAATAAATACAAATTTGACAACCTAAATAAAGGAAAATCTGTATTTAAAAAATTCTTTCTAAATTTAACACCTTTAAAAATTTTTTTATGTTAAAATAATAAGAAATCATATTTCACAAGGAAAGTCTCATGCTATCTAAGTTTAACTATTAATTCCATTCTCTTTAAAATTACTAAAGCAATTATTAAGGAAAGTCTTGAAGAACTTTTTTCTATAGAATGTGAAGGTTTTTTTGAAAGTTTAGATGAAAATTTACTCACATCTAATAAAAATACTAATTTTCACTCCAATGTTTTAATTGATCAAAAAGCCATCTTAAGCATTAACAACCCCTATGAAGATAAAACTTTAAATTTTGATATCAATGAAGTAAAAGAATATCAAGGGATTATCTCCTATGTTAATTATCAAGGCGTCAATCAAGAAAGTTCTTCAAATATTAATAATACTTCTTCTAAAACACACACCTTAACACACAAACATTTTTTTAAATTTAAAATACAATCAGTTTTAATAAGACTTTCTTATAAAGCCAATCGTATCTATACCCAAACTAATATAATTGAAGTAATCAAGCAAACTCTTAATTCTTACCAAGGACTCTTAGATAAAGAAATTGATTTTTCCAATATCCATTTAAGCCATGAGGATAAAGAACTCATTTCTCAATATAATGAAAGTGATTTAGATTTTATTACAAGATTAGCTCACAATAATGGAATCTTTTTTTATGAAGATAAGGATAAAATTTATTTTTGTGATGCTTATACACAATCATCTATTAAAAATATAAAATACAATCCTAATACCAATAACACTCTTAATGAAGCTTGTATTTCTCAATTCTTCAAAGAGTAAAATTTAAGAACCAATGTTTTTACATATTCTAGTGTAAATACAAAAAATCCTTTAAATCTTTTATCTTTAAGTTTTTGATCCTATTCTTATGAAGAAGAACTAATCATAAAACTTTCTATAATGAACACTCTTATGAATCAGAATATTCTTTTACTCAAAGTATTGATTTAAAAACTCCTTCTTCTCAAAAAGAAAAAAGAACTAAAACTCTCAATGAAAGTTTAAAAGCAAAAAGCAATATTTATCATCTATCTTTAGCTGATCATATCAACTTAGACTATGAAACTTATATCAAACAAGAGAGTCAAGAAGAGCTTCTTAAAGATTTTATAATCATAGCCAATACTCAAATCTTAATTGACGATGCTGTTTTAGCTAATAATATAAATACAAATGAACATTTACAATTAAAAGATTTAAATTTAAGCAAATCTTATTCTAATTAAAAAGCGATATTATATTTACCCCAAGTTTTAACCCCTTATAATACTCAAGGTATATTTATAGGTGAGAGTAATGATATAGAAAGTGGGAGAAATACCATCTATACAGATGGGTATGGAAGGATTAAGGTAAGAATTAATCTCTATGCCAATCAAGAAGAAATTGATCAAAAAGAAAAATCTATCATCATTCTGCTTTCTTAAGAGTAGTATCTAGTATTGCAAGTAATCATTCAGGTTTTTATCATACTCCTAGAATTGGAGATGAAGTGATAGTTTCTATAAACCTTATGTGAATGGAAGTTTGTATAATGGGACTACAAATATGCCTCAATACAACTATCCAAGATATAAAAGAGAAATTATTTATAATACTTTAAAAGCTTTTGAAGAAAAACCTGAAGTAATAGCACAAGGTTTATTATTGGATCCGCTTAAAATTCAAGAAAATACTGATTATGAATTTATAAGCTATATTAATGATCATTATGTTACTTTAGCTAACACAACCATAGGAATAGATAATGTTGATGCAAAAAGATTATAAGATAGAAATAGGTAATAACTTGTGAGCAAAATAATAATGAAAGATAAAATTTTAGAAGTAGAAGGTAAATATATCGAGCTTATTAAACAAAAACATATGCAAAACATTGCCGGAATCTAAAAATGTCAATGGTTGTAAAAAAACCAATGTAAAATTATCTAATATCTTAAAAGTAGGTGCGAATCAGAAAGTTAAAATTAAACAGCATAGCTCTGAGGAAGTAAGAGGAAATAATAAGAAAGTAACAATTTAAAAAGTTACAGGAGAATACGCAAGTTTTACAGCATCAAATAGAAAACAAATTACTAAAGGTTACCATCGATCGATTTTGTTAGTTTTATCTTTAAAAGCCGCAAAAGCAAAAATTTCATTTGCCTGTTTTCCATAATCTCCCATAGAACTAACTGGGTAAAATTTATAAGTTAAATTTGGCAATTTTCCCTAATTTTACCCATGGTATTAAATTTATGGTGATCATAACAATGCGTACAACGATATAAAAAAACTTCAATTAAAGAATTTTCAGCATTAGCAATAGGGGGGGTTTTTAAGAGTTATATATTCTTTACCTTCGCTAAGCGCACTAGCACTCACACTTGTCAAAAAGCAAACAGCAATAATAAAATTTTTTACAAATCTACGATTTTTTCATATTTTTCTCCTTTATGTTTTTTATATAATAAACTTATTATTAAGTTTTTATATATAGTTCATTTTATTATTAAAATAAAATTACTATTAATTTTTAATATAAAAAAGTTATTTTGATATAAAAATTTTTAAAAATAGAAAATAAATTTTTTACTCTTGCAAAATTTATAAAGCTAAAATTTAGTTTTCAAAATACAAAATAAAACTGGTAAATTTATACAATAAATTTTATGGATAAATTTAAAATATCCAAAATGTAAAGTGCTTTAAAACATTAAATATCAATACTTATATAAATACAGAGTAGTACTTTTTCCTGTATAAATAAAAAAGTTTGAAAATTATAGTTTTCAATACAAAATTAGAATTTAATATGTATTTTTACCTTTTATCATATTTTTTTATGTATTTTATTTTTTACTTTTAAAACATATTTTGATTTCCATATAAAAATATTTCAAAATAAAAAGCTTTTTTTTACTAAGTTAATATTACAATTTAAAAAAATAAAAAACCAAGAAAGAATTAAAATGAAATATCCTTTAGATTGTGAAGAAAGTTTTGAAAAATCTTTTTTATTTTGGTTAGCTAAATATGTAAAATTTAAACTTAACTCTCTTTCAAATAAAGAACTCAAAAATCCAGAAATTTTAGCCAAAATCAATTTTGCACTTACCAAAGGCATTGCAAATATAGAAGAATTAGACTCCTTGGCTAAGAAAGCAAGAAATATAGGCTTGAGCGGTGTTAATACCTATTTTAATCCTTTAAAAAAACTTTTTGAATATTTAAAATTTTACAAACTCCATTCTCTAAAACAAATCGATGAAGAATTAATCGTTGAAATTTTAGCTAGTATCACAGGATCTTTATCGGATGCAAGTAAAAAAAATCACCGAATTGCCGTGATTAATTTTTTTGATTTTTTAGATAAACAAAATGAAGAAGATGGTAAATCTCATATTTTTGATATCAATCTTAAAAATTGGGCAGGAATTACAGGTTCTAAAGGTGTTAAACTTCCTGAATTTATGAGTGAAGAAGAAGTGAAAAAATTTCTTGATGCTATAGAAAATGCGGATTTTAAAAAAAATACCATACGCAATCAACTCATTATAAAAATCATTATTTTTACAGGAATTCGTGTTAATGAAGCCATCAATATAAAAATGGGCGATATCAGTGAAGAAAATGATCTTTACCTTATAAGAATAAGGTCAAAAGGCAATAAATATCGCATTGTGATGATTAAAAAAGAGCTTATAGAAGATTTACTTAAAAATGTCCAGATTAATTATATGAGTAAAGACACCCTACTTTTTGTCAATAAAAAAGGCACTCCCCTAACCCAATCTTATGTTAGTCGCATTGTAGAACAGCTTTTATTTCGCGCAGGAATTCGCAAACAAAAAAACGGAGCACATATGTTGCGTCATACCTTTGCTACTTTACTTTATAAAAAACAAAAAGATTTAGTTTTAGTGCAAGAAGCATTAGGACACGCAAGCTTAAATACTTCAAGAATTTATACTCATTTTGATAACGACAAATTAAAACTTGCCGCACAAGTTGCAAAGGAGATCAGTGAACGCTGAAAATTTTGCAATTTTTGGAAAGTATTTGTATTATGATTTAAAATATACTTTAAGAGCTTACAATCAAAAACAAAGTAAAAAATGTTTTAAATTTGTAGAAAAATATAAGGATAAATTTTACTTTATAACTCTTGTCGATTATGAATTTTACAAATACTTATATGATAGACATTTTAAAAGTAAAAAATCCTATTTGGTATTTTTTGTCTATAAAAAAAGAAAAAAATTCTCTATTTTATCTATAGATGAAGATAGGTTTTTACCCTCTTTTTACAATGGGTTAAATTTTCAAAGTTATAAAGAAAATTTTTTAAAGGTTAAAGAAGCAATTGCTAAAGGGCAAAGTTATCAAGTAAATCTTACTCAAAATTTTCATTTTGAAACCTTACTTGATGGTTTTTCTTTGTTTAATCTTTTACTTAAGAGACAAAATACGACTTTTAGAGCCTATATCAAATATAAAGATCGAGAAATTTTATCATTTTCTCCGGAATTATTTTTCAAAACGAAAAAGAATACAATTATCACAAAACCTATGAAAGGAACAATAAAACGAGACAAAGATCCAAAAAAAGATAAGGAAAATAAACTTTTTTTAAAAAATGATATTAAAAACTTAAGCGAAAATGTAATGATTACTGATCTTTTAAGGAACGATCTTTCTAAGCTTATTAAAAAACAAAGTATGAAAGTAAAACTTTTTAAAATACAAAGCTACCCTACTTTACACCAAATGACTTCTATAATTAAGGGTTCTTTAAAGAAGAATATTGATTATTATAAAATTTTCAAAGCTCTTTTTCCTTGCGGATCAATCACCGGTGCCCCTAAAATTGAAACCATAAAACTCATCGAAAATCTTGAAAAAAGAAAACGCGGAATTTATTGCGGATCTATAGGACTTATACATAAAAATAAAAGTAAATTTAGCGTTGCAATACGCACTTTAGAAAAAAGAGAGAATTATCAATACAGTGTAGGCGGTGGCTTGGTTTGGGATTCTAATTTAAATGATGAATTTGATGAATTAAAGTTAAAGGCTAAATTTTTAATGTCTAAAGATTTTTTTCTTTTTGAGACTATGTATTATAAAAATGGCAAAATTTTATTTTTCAAACAACACCTACAAAGACTTTTAAATTCAGCCATAAAACTTGGTTTTAACATACAAATTTTACTTAAAGAATTTAGTCAAATATTGCAAGAAAAAGCTGATGTGAATGAGTTTTTAAACCTAAGCATCCACAAACTAAATAAAAAGCTTTTTTTAAAAGAGCATAATCTATTTTACACTAGCAAACTTAAAACCAAACACAAGCAAGCTATCGTAAAACTTATTTTAAAAAAAAGTGGAGATTATTGTATTTCTTATCATCATATAAAAGATAACACAAACAATACCCTAGTTTTAAGTAAGGAAAAATTAAATTCAAAAAGTGATTTTTTATATCATAAAAGCTCTATAAGAAAATTATATGAAGATAAGGCTTCATTGTGGAAAAATAATTCATGCTATGATATAGCATTTTTCAATGAAAAAAATGAACTCTGCGAGGGTTCAAGAAGTAATATCCTTATCAATAAAAACGGGATTTTTTACACACCCACTTTAAACAGCGGTTTATTAGATGGAATTTATCGCTCTTTTTTAACCCAATTAAAGCTTATTAAAGAAAAAACGCTTTTCAAACAAGATTTGCTAGAGGCTGATGAAATTTATTGTATTAATTCTGTGCGTGGATTAAAAAAGGTTAGTTTAGAATGAAAAAAATTTTATTTATAGACAATTACGATTCTTTTAGCTACACCATTATTTTTTATCTCAAAGAACTAGGATATAAATGTAAAGTTATAAAAAACGATGAATTTAAAAAAGCAAAAGAACTAGAAAAATTTAATTTTACTCACTTAATCATCTCTCCAGGTCCTAATTCTCCAAATGAATCAAAGCTTAGTTTAAAAGCAATAAAGCATTTTAAAAAAACCAAAAAAATATTAGGAATTTGTTTAGGACATCAATGTATTGCTAAAGCTTTTAAGGGTGAGGTTGACAAAATGGAAAATCCAACCCACGGCAAGACTTCAGCACTTATTTTTAAAAAAGATCCGCTTTTTAAAGGGGTGAAAAATAACATTAAAATTTGCTTATATCATTCTTTACACATAAGTAAAATACCTAAAAAATGTAAAATTTTAGCGAAAAATTCTCAAGGCGTTATTATGACTATAAAGCATAAAAAATATAATATTTATGGAATACAATTTCACCCAGAAGCTATTTTAAGCCAACAAGGCAAAAAAATACTTCGTAATTTTATGAAAATCTAAATTTTAATCATGTTTAATTTAAAAATTTATATCAATAATGTTAAAATATCTATAATTTTTTTAAAGAAAAAGTCGATATTCTAAATATAAATCAGTAAAGGTTTGATAATGCAAGTCAATTTTCAAGAAAAAACAAATTTAGATTTTACTAACAATACCAAGATCGATACAAAAAAAGACAATGATAATTCTAAAGTCACTCAAAGTAATGACAATATAGTAGAAGTAACCATTTCTAAAGAGGCGAAAAATTTAAGCAATGAAAATTCAGAGAAAAAATACCCTATCACTGTAAGTCAAGAAAAAATTCCAAAAAATGACGATAAAGCTCAAGTTGGGCAAGGAGGTGGTGGTTCAAATGCTATGCTTGAGACTTTGATAAAAAAACTAGCTGAAATTTTAGCAAAAATTGCAGAATTAACACAAAAAATGGCAAATGCTAATGATCAAATGAAAACATCTTATCAACAACAAATTGAAGCTTTAAATTCACAAGCGAGTACCATAGAAGCCAAAATTCAAGAACTAGTGGCTGAAAGTCAACAATAAACTTTCACAAAGAAAAAAAAGTATATAATTAGCCTGAAATTTAAAATCAAGGCAAAATATGACTTTTTTAGAAATCGAAGGTATTGATTCGCTCCAAGGCGAAGTTCAAATTAGTGGTGCTAAAAACGCCTCTCTTCCTTTAATCGCTTCTACTATATTGGCTAAAAATGAAGTTAAAATGAGTAATGTTCCAAATGTGGCAGATATCAAAACTTTGATATCTTTGCTTGAAAATTTAGGTGCAAAAACTCATTTTGAAAACAATATCGCATTACTCGATACAAGCACTCTTAATCAAACCATCGCTAAATACGATATCGTGCGAAAAATGCGTGCTTCTATACTCACCTTGGGCCCACTACTTTCACGTTTTGGACATTGTGAAGTTTCATTACCTGGAGGTTGTGCTATAGGTCAAAGACCTATTGATTTACATTTAAGTGCTTTAGAAAAAATGAGTGCAAATATAGAAATCAAACAAGGTTATGTGGTTGCGAGTGGAAAGCTTAAAGGTGCAGAAATTCTTTTCGATAAGATCACTGTTACGGGCAGTGAAAATATCATAATGGCTGCTGCTTTAGCTAAAGGAAAAACCAAGCTTTTAAATGTGGCTAAAGAGCCAGAAGTTGTGCAGCTTTGCGAAGTATTAGCCGATGCAGGACTTGATATAAAAGGCATAGGAAGTGATGAGCTTGAAATTTATGGTACAGGTGGTGAACTTTTAAATTTTAAAGAATTTAGCGTAATTCCTGATAGAATTGAAGCAGGAACTTATCTTTGTGCAGGAGCCATCACCAATTCACAAATCAAACTCAAAAAAGTCAATCCCGAACATCTAGGTGCGGTTTTAGCAAAACTTCATCAAATGGGCTTTCAAACCTTGATAGAAAATGACAATATTACCCTACTTCCAGCTAAAAAAATAGAGCCTATAGAAATTTTAACTAGCGAATATCCAGGCTTTCCAACCGATATGCAAGCGCAATTTATGGCTTTAGCACTAAAGGCAAATGGAACAAGCATCATAGATGAAAGGCTTTTTGAAAATCGTTTTATGCACGTAAGCGAACTTTTAAGAATGGGAGCGGATATCAAACTTAACGGACATATAGCAACTATAGTAGGTGGAAAAGAACTCAATGCAGCTGATGTTATGGCTACAGATTTACGTGCTTCTTCAGCCCTTATACTTGCAGCTCTTGTAGCTAAGGGTACAAGTAGAGTTCATAGGATTTATCATTTAGATCGCGGTTATGAAAATTTAGAAGATAAATTTAAAGCCTTAGGGGCTAAAATCACAAGGCTTGAGGAATGAAAAATCTTTTTGAAACTTTAAAAGATTTAGAAAATGAAATCATTCCTTTAAATGAATTTGAAATCATAAGTTTAGAAAATGCTAAAAATCGTATCTTAGCAAAAGATCTTTACGCACAAAAAAATTTACCAAGCTTTGACAATGCAGCCTTAGACGGCTATGCTTTTAATTATGCAGATTTAAAAGAACCTTTGCTTATAAAAGGCATTATTTTTGCAGGAGATAATAAAACTTATGAAATCGGTAAAAATGAATGCTATAAGATTATGACTGGGGCAAAAATGCCTAAAAATGCCGATACAATTTTAATGCTCGAAGATGAATGTCTAGAAAATGGTAAACTCATTATCAAAAAAATCCCAAAGCAATACAATGCAAGACGCTTAAAAGGTGAAGAATTAAAACAAGATGAATTGTTACTAAAAAAAGGCACAAGATTAAATTCCAAGCATATCGCCCTACTCGCTTCTCAAGGAATTTATAAAATTGAAGTTGTAAGAAAAATTCGTGTAGGCATTTTCTCAAGTGGCAATGAGCTTAAAGAACCTTGGCAAAATTGCGATGAAGAAAACATTTATAATGCTAATGCATTAGCTTTAATGAGTATGCTAGATAGTTGTGAAATTAGCTATCTTGGAATAATAAAAGACGATTTTGATACCATTAAAAACGCTCTTTTAGGAACGAATTTTGATCTTTTGATCACTTCAGGTGGTGCGAGCGTAGGCGAAGCGGATTTTTTAGAAAAAGCTTTTGATGAGCTGGGCTTTCAAGCCATTTTTAAAGGTGTAAAAGCACGTCCTGCACGTCCTAGCAAACTCTATAAAAAAGATAAGCATTTAGCCCTTGTTTTACCAGGAAATCCTATGGCTGCATATCTTTCTTGCTTTATTTTTGGTAAAAAAATCATTCGTTTGCTTAGCAATTCTTTAAATAATCCTTTAAAAATGAGTGCTAAAATGGGAATTGATTTAAAGATTAAAAAAGGAAGAAATAATTTCATTTTAGGGAATTTAGAAAATGAATTTTTTATACCTTTTAATAATAACCAATTTGGATCAGGTATGATACTTCCTTTAGTAAAAAGTGAATTTTTACTTATAAGCAATGAAGATATAGAGAGCTATAAAAAAGGGGATCAAATTTGGCTTTTAAAACTTTAATTTGATTATTTATATCTAAAAATAACTAGATTTTAAATAATAATTTGATTTTCCAAATCCCAAAATCCAATCCCCCCCCCCAGTAAATAACTAAAAAAATACCATTTTTTACTAAAAAACCTTGTTTTTTGGAAATTTTTAAGATATAATGTGATCCGTTATTAAAAATTTTTTTAGAAGGAGTTTTATGATGCATTCTCATAAAAAAATTATGCTTTCTGCTATCGCAGCAAGCTTTATAGTTGCCAATTCGGCTTATGCGATATCCATTTATAATGACAATAGGTTATCTAATTCTGGTTCTGACAAATCTCATTATACATATCTTTTTTCAGACAAAGATGTTGTAAAAACACAACTTGGATCAAGTAAACTTAATCTTGTAAATGGAGATAAAATTAACCATCTAACAATTAAATCAAACGAAAAAGATGCATCTCTTCGTTTTGTAGGTTTAAATGGTATTTTTTCAACAATAGGTGGTAGTGGATATCTAGATAAAGGTTATAGTTTTGATTTAACTGCTAAAAATGTTATTTTTATAAGTCCTAGTGCAAAAATACAAGATGAAATGAGTAGAAGTGCTGGTATTAACGTAGCTAATGGACATAGCACTATTACTGCTGACCATGTTGTTTTTGATCACGGATTTATCAATCTTGTAAATGGGTCTTATTTTAATAACGGCCATAAAAAAGATGTTTATAATGGTTCTTTAACAATCAATGGCGATTTAATTCTTAACAATAGTGAAGTTTCAAGTACTGTTTATACACAAGGAGCATCAAGCTTTTATGTAAATGGTAAAGTAACGGCTAAAGATACAGATTTTGCAATCGGCGTAGAAGATTTAAGTCGTGCAACTCCATATGGTTATTATTTTATGACTGCTTCTAAAGGTTTTGAAAATGGTTATGATAATAAAAAAACCTTTACAGATGTTACTTCTGGCAATACAGCGGATATGACTTGGAATCACAGACTTGTAAATATTTCTGCTGACCTAATGAGAACAGATTTAGCTGAAAATACTGGGACTTTTACTGAGGCTGATTTTGCAAATGTTTTTTCTAATCAAGACTTAGATAGACTTTGGGATTTTAATCTTGTTCAATCAGGAAACAATCTTTACATAAATGGAAATCTTGATGATCGTATTTATAGAAACGGAAAGATTGATTTTAACGAATTAAATAGTGCAGTTAAAGCTATCATAGCAGACAAAATAAATTCTCTTTTAAAACTTAGCAATAATTATGGATCTAATCCTCTAAATGGTGCAAATGGTATATTTGATACAAAAAAACATGAAGTTGCAATTGCTCTTAATACTCAAAAAAATGAAGTCGAAATTATAGAAGGAAGATTAGAAACTTTAAATAAAAATGCTACAGCTAATAAAGTTGAAATCGATAGATTAACAAAAACCCTTCAAGATCAAAGAAAAATACTTGCTGAGTTACAAAATCGTTTCAATGAATATACCGCTTTGATTGAAAATGTTCAAAATCAAATTGCAATTTTGGCTCCAAAATTAAATGAAAATTACAGAATTGAAGCTGATCAAAAAGGAAGAATTTTTGC
This sequence comes from Campylobacter estrildidarum, assembly GCF_005406205.1. GTDB lineage: Bacteria > Campylobacterota > Campylobacteria > Campylobacterales > Campylobacteraceae > Campylobacter_D > Campylobacter_D estrildidarum. The sequence continues at coordinate 45,795 of NZ_NXLZ01000006.1, read as the reverse complement.
TTCTTTAGCTGGTTCTGAAGTAGGTGGTAAAATCATCGGAGCAACTGATTATATCTTAGGTAGCGGTAAGGCTGTTAGAGATGTAGAAAAAGCAGCTAATTCAAATGCAGGAAATTCAGCACTTAACACTCCAATTGGTGCTATAAATATAGCAAATGATATGGCTATTTCAAATCGTTTAGCTAAATTTAGCAACCCTTACTCAACTATGATAGCAGGAGAAAGTTTTGCTGCAGGAAATGGAACTGCAAGTGATTCTAGTTTTGCTTACGGTTCAAGAAGCTATGCAAACAATGTATGGGCAAATGCAATCGGTGGTGCAAATATCATAGATGGAAACAGCGGTGCTCTATATGGTGTAAGCATTGGTTACGATCGTCTATTGGGTGAAAACACTATTTTAGGTGCTTATTTAACTTATGCAAATTCTGATCTTAAAACAGATCTAGTAAAACAAGAAAGTGATAATTTACAAGTTGGTTTATACTCAAGAACACTTCACGGAAATCACGAGTTTGATTTTAAAGGTTATGCTCAATTTGGCTGGACTGATCAAGATAGACAAATTGTAGATAGCATAAATTCTTCAGATTTTACAAGAAAATTCTTAGGTGCTAGTGGAACTTATGGTTATGTATTTGATGTAGGTCACGATTTCTATATCAAACCTTTAGCAGGTCTTAACCTTTACTATTCATTCACGCCTGATTATACAGAAAGTGGAACTTATGCACAACACGTTAGATCTCAATCTAATTTTGATGCAAGCTTAGAAGCAGGAGCTGAATTTAGAAAATATCTATCTAAAGAAAGTTACATCTATGCTATTCCAAAAATCGAGCAATATATCGTTACATCTGGAGATGATTATACTGCGAGATTCGTAGGAAGCCCAGTTTCATTTACAGTAGATGGAAGTGATTCTAAGAAAACTTTTGGTGCGCTTATCCTAGGTGGAGATATCAATTTTGCTAATCAATGGGCATTTACTTTCTCAGCTGGAGTTAAACAACTTCTAAGCGGAAAAGTAGATGATCAAGATGAAACTTATGTAAGCGGAAACATCGGTCTTAAATATCAATTCTAATATTTGAGAAATGCACATATTTTTCTCTTTTAAACCACAGTGTGAAAAAAATCACACTGTGGTTTTTTTATTTTACGCGGGAATAGCTCAGGGGTAGAGCACAACCTTGCCAAGGTTGGGGTCGCGAGTTCGAATCTCGTTTCCCGCTCCACATCTCCCAAAAAATAATCATTCTTGTAAAAATTATTTAATTGAAAATATTATAAGCTGTTTTTCAAATCAAAGTCTTATTTTTTTAACTTTTATTTTATAGTTCAAATTTTTAACTTTCAAAAGCTTTAATATTGATACATTTTTCCAAATTCCACGTTACGTTTTGTTTTATTTTAATAAAATTAACAAATCTACAAATCCACTTTTGATAAAAAATTCAAAGTATCTTTTTCTCTTCAAAAATTAATTTATCTTCTTTATTGTGGCATCTTTTAGGTAAACTAAATAAGTTTTAAATTCTTGAGAGAAGAGGTTTTTATAATGTTTAAAAATAACATCATTTAAAAAAAGAATATAAAAAATTTTATAAAGAACAAAATCTTCATTTTGATTTCAAAAAAAATCTAATCAAAATACTTATAACTTCAATTAAATTTTATGTCGTTTTTTTATAAATTATCTCATATAATAAACTACTTTTGGAAAATTTAATCTTTTTAAGTAAGTATGAAATACAAAAAAGCTTTATTTTTAAAAAAAACTAAAAATAGGTGAGACATTTTCTCACCTAAAACCTTATTTTTTTAACATTGGTTTATAAGGTCCATAACGATGTTGAGTTGTAGAGAAGCTATCATCATAAGGTCCTACATCCATATCCAAAGGTTTTACTTTTCTATCTGGAAAATCTTTATCTCTATTTGCTTTAATAGGACGAGATTGCGAATTCATATAAGCAGCCACATCATAAGCTTGTTCAAGAGTTAAATTAGGATCGCCTTGAGGCATATTTTCTTTTATATAAGATGCCGCTTTAACTAAGCGATACATTCCAGCTCCAGTATTGTAGCTATCTTTTCCCCATAATGGTGGATATATATAATACGCTCCTGTGCTATCTTCATTTTTAAGCCCTAATCCATTTTCTTGGTGGCAAGCAACGCATTTTTCTTGATAAATTTTTTCTCCTTTTTTAGGATCAGCAGCTCTTGAAAGATAATCTATTTTTTTAAGACTTTGTCCTTTAATCTTAGCTCCTACTGGAACACCTTGAGAAAGCCATTGCATATAAGTAAGAATTGCTTTCATTTCTGGAGAATTTTCTGGCATACGTTTACCATTCATCGATCTCTCATAACAGCCATTAACTCTATCAGCTAAAGTTATAACTTTATCTGCTCTTGCGTTATATTGTGGAAATCTTCCCCATATTCCTACAAAACCGGCTTGATTTTGAACACTTCCCGCTGCTGCATGACAACTTGAACAAGAAAGGTTATTTCCAGCAAATCTTTTTTTAGGATCCTTTGCCTGTGGTCCTGTGTATTTACTAGTTTCATTTAAAATTTTATTTCCAAAAATTACCATTTGTGCATATTTAGAATTTTTTGGCATTTTACTTTCATCAATAGTGCCATCTTCATTTAATGCTTTAGGCAAAACCCACTTAGCTGTAGGCAAATCGATACCTGTAGCTCCTTTAGTTTTTTCTAATTTCTGATCGAGTGCAAATGCACAACTTCCAAATAGCATTAATGCTAAAGCCATGGAAACCTTTTTTTTCATATAATCCCTCCTGATTTTTTAGATTTTAAATTCAGTATTAATTATATAATTTTGATTAACAAAAGTCAATATTTTTTTAAAATTTTAAACATCTAAAAATACAGAACTTAATAAAAAACTAAAGTATTTTAGGATAGAATAAGGTCTGCAATATTTTAATTAAGGTTTAATTTCAATGAAAAATTTAAGTATTCAAGAAAAAAGAGACTTAGATGTTTGCGTTTTCCAAACTTTGGGTCGAAAAGATTCTTATATCAAAACAAGCTTTTTTAAAAAAATATTTTTAAAAATCAAAAATATTTTTTATTCTAGATAATACCAATTAAAATCTTTTGTTGTATAGGAAATATTTTTAAAATCTGGTGATTCTATAAAGAGTTTGCATTTTTTATCTAAATTTTCTATACCATAAATTTTCATAGCCATTTTTGAATTATGCTTTTTAAGTTCTATTCCTACACAGGTTTGGTTATTTATCCTATAGAGTAAAGTTCCACCTTCTTTAGTATCTATACTATTTAAAACATTTAGATTTTTATTTTTACTCATATCTTTTATATCTTTACTAAAAGCATAATGCAATTTATAATAAAGCATAATATCTTGCATTACATTTTTTAAATCCAGTATTTTTTCTTGTATAAATTTTCCATCATTTTTATATAAAGTTAAAAAATCTTTATTTAAAAAATTGTTAAAATCTACATCTTTTTCTAAGTTTTTACAAGAATTGTAACTTTTTAAAATTTGCACTTGCTTTGGACTAATTAAAAGATCTAAACATTCTTTATTGTTTTTAAAAAAATGGACTATTTTTGCATTTTCAACTTTAAAATTTTCATCAGAAACTTTTTTATAAGCAAAATCACTCAAATCTTCATATATATTAGCATAACTTAAAGAATATAAGCTTAAAAATATTGTAGCTAATTTTTTCATACGAATAAATCCTTATGTTTATTTTTTAAAAATTCCACGACTTCTAAGATCTCATCAACACCTTCTTTTTGAGAGTCTTTTAATACTGAATCTATATTGTCTATATATACTTCAATAGCTGATTCTAGTTTCTCTCTTTTAACACCAGCATATAAAAGCATTGCTTCTAAAACAATACTTAATTCATATTGTAAATCTTCTAATTCTTCATTTAAATTCTTTTTATGAGTTTGCTGAGACATCTTTGTTTTCTTTCTTTAATTCTTTACTTTTAATAAGATCAAGAATTTGAGCTTTAATATAATCATAGTTTGCACTATCTTTAAAGGCTGAAAATAACCCTCCACTAGCATTTTTATGCCCCCCGCCACCTACTAAATTCTTAGCCATTATACTTACATCTATTTTGCCATTCGCTCTAAAACTTAAAGTTTTTCTTGAGCTTATATCGACAAAAAAATCATAATCTGGATTTTTAATTAAAAAATCATTTCCAATTATAGAAGTATTTCCTATATTTACAGTTAAAATTCCTTTATATCCTTCATATTCTATAGTAAAATCATTTTTAAGCTCACTTAATTTCTCTACCACGAAATTGGAGATTAAATTAGCAAGGGTATCATCACGATCTTTGGTGAAAAAATCTTTTTTTATAAAATGTGTAGCATTATCAAGTAAAACATTAGAATTTTCTTTATCGATAAATTTACGTGCCCTCTCAAAAAGAAAAAATATATAAAATACTTGTGCTTCTTTAAACATAACTCGATTAATTTCTTTTGCATTAGCTATCAAACCTAGAAAAACTTTTCCAAGCTCAAAATTTTTGTCTTCGCTTAACCAAATATCGACAGAATTAACTACATCTACGAAATTTGAAAGCTCTACATCTGATTTGCAAATTTTAGAAAAAAAATCATAAGTGATTTTTGTAGCACATCTTTTTGAATCGAGTAAATACCAAGAATATTTTTTTGCGCACTCTTCTCCACTTTGATGATGATCAAGCAAGAAAATCTTAATTTTTTTCTCTTTGCATACTTTATCAAACTCTTCGCATTGAGAAAGGCTTAAATTTAAATCTGTGATTAAAATTATGGCTTTTTCTAAATTCTGTTTCCTTTCTATATCGTTTATAATAACATTGAAATTTTCGTTAATTTCTTTGCCATAATTTGAATTGTAAAATTTCACATTTTTAAAATAAAAATGAGTAACAAACTGACAAGCATAACCATCAAGATCTGTATGCGAAAGATGATAAATTTTCATTATTTTCCTTAAAGTTCTATCTTTATAATACCTTCTGTATTAAAATTAGTATTTTCTGCGATTTCTGCAAAACTTAATACAACAATATTTATGTTAAAGTTATAACAAATATCAGCAATAAATTTTCTAAGCTGCGGTTCAACACAAAGTATGAAAGGCTTTATACGACCATTAGAAACTGCAGCTACTTCAGCCCTTAAAGTATCCACTAAAACTCCAGTTTGTGCTACACTTAAAGGCAAATGATAACTACCATCTTTAAACTGCACATTTTCCATTAAAATTGCAGAACTAGCAGAATCTAAAATAAAAATATCTAAATTTCCTTTGTCATCTAAATACATATTTGTAATCATTCTTGCTAGAGATGCTCTTACATGCTCTATGATCATATCAAAACTTTTACTTACTTCAGCTATATCGCTAACTGATTCTAAAATAGTAAGCATATCTTTAATAGGTATATGATATTTAAGCAAATCTTTGAGAATTTTTTGAATCAAACTAACCGGAGCTACATTTAAAGCACCTTCAACTATAATCGGATAATCATTTTTAACCTTATCTAAAAGATTTTGTACTTCTTGGCGTGTTAAAAGTTCGCTTGCGTGAGATTTTATAAGCTCACTCATATGAGTTGAAATCACGCTTGCAGGATCAATAACTATGTAACCATTAAGTGTTGCCTCATCCTTTAAATTTGCATCAATCCAAAGCGCATCAGAGTTAAAAGCGGGTTCTTTCGTGGCTATACCTTCAATTTCTTCAGTAATAAATCCGCTATCCATAGCTAAATATTTATCCGGATAAATTTCAGCACTCGCTATAGAAACTCCTTTTAATTTAAAGCTATATTCATTAGGTTTAAGTCTTAGATTATCCCGAATTCTTATTTTTGGCATCAAAAAGCCTAAACTTTCGGCAATACTTCTTCTCATTGATCGAATTCTTTCAGTTAGCTCACTTTCAGCTAATTTTATAAGTCCATAACCAAGTTCAAGTTCTAAAATTTCAACTTTAAGTATATCATTGATTTTATGCTCTTCCTCTTTTAAAATTTCTTCTTCGCTTTTCTTAGTAGGAGCTGCATCGGCTGTACCTGTAGAAGCTGCACCACCTGTTGCACTTGGTTTTGTTTTTTTAGTAGCCATAATTTCTATTTTACCCTCTTTAACTTGTTTTGTTAAATACCCAAGTGCTAAAAATACTAAGGACATAAAACCTAAAGATAGATGTGGCAGTCCTGGAACTAAAGCAAAGATAAACAATACAAAACCCACGATTAATAAAGTTCTATACTCACTTAAAAGTTGATTTAAAGTTCCTTCTGCAAAATTATCTTCATCTTTACTAGCACGAGTAATAATGATAGCCGTTGCTGTAGAAGTAATGAGACCTGGAATTTGGGACACAAGTCCATCGCCTATCGTAAGTATAGTATAAGTAGATGCTGCACCCGATAATGGCATATCGTGCTGAAAAGATCCTATCAAAAAACCACCAATAATATTAATGATTGTAATGATAATACCTGCAACAGCGTCACCTTTGATAAATTTACTCGAACCATCCATTGCGCCATAAAAATTTGCTTCAGCGATGATTTCTTGGCGTCTTGCGCGTGCTGTTTGTTCATCGATGAGACCTGCATTTAAATCGGCATCTATAGCCATTTGCTTTCCAGGCATTGCATCAAGTGTAAATCTTGCTTGTACTTCAGAAACCCTAGTGCTACCTTTGGTTACAACCATAAAATTAATTAAAACCAAGATACAAAATACAATCACTCCTATGACCATATTTCCGCCAACGACAAATTCACCAAAAGAGGCGATGATCTCACTAACAGCTGCAGGTCCGTTCTGTCCCTCGCTTAAAATCATACGTGTTGTGGCAATATTCAAAGAAAGCCTAAAAAGAGTTATAATCAAAATCAAAGTTGGAAAAGTTGTTAAGTCGGTCGGCTTAGGAATATAAATAGAAATTAAAATTATTAATACGGATAAAGCGATACTTAAAGCTAGAAAAAAATCCAAAACAGGGCTTGGCAAAGGAACGATAATAATAGCCAAAATACATACTATAAAACCAACTATAGTAAGACTTTTCGCCTTTAAAACCGGACCGATTAAAGGTCCTAAAAAAGGAAATATGAGTTCAACTAATTTATTTTTTTTTGCCATTTATTTTTTCATAATATCCGCTAAAGTAATAGAATTTAAAAATTCATCCACTTTATCTTGTAATTTTGTAAGTACGGGCATAAGCGTACAATCTTTTTCTTTATTGCTTGGACATGTACCACCGCTGCACTCAAAAACATTTACATCTTTTTTTTCTGCACTATTTATAATTTCTTTTATGTTGTATTCTTTAGGATCTTTTATTAAGGCAAACCCCCCTTTTGATCCTTTAAAAGATTGGAGTAAATTATCTCTAGCTAGAGTTTGTAAAATTTTAGCTAAAAAGCTTTTTGGGATATTAAGCTCGGTAGATAAAAAATCCACATCTTGAGGTTTTTCTTTTTGAGCAATGTAAATTAAAGAAAGTAAAGCATATTCGCTAGCTTTAGTAAATAGCACAAAATCTCCTTATATCGTACACAAAAAAACGGTTTTATTATAATAAAAAAATCTTAGAAAATGGCTTAAATTTTATAATTTTAAAAATAAAATATACTTCAGTTTATTTTTTGTTTTAATTTGATATAATAAAAACTTCAAAAAATTTAAACCAATCAGGAGGTCTATTATGGCTTTGGATTCGGCTAAAAAAGCAGAAATTGTTGCGAAATTCGCTAGAAAACCAGGAGATACTGGTTCAACAGAAGTTCAAGTAGCACTTTTAAGTGCAAGAATTGCCGAGCTTACTGAACATCTAAAAATCTATAAAAAAGATTTTTCTTCAAGACTAGGACTTTTAAAGCTAGTTGGTAAAAGAAAAAGACTTTTAGCCTATCTTAAAAGAAAAGATTACAATTCTTATAGTAAATTAATCACAGAATTAAATCTTAGAGATAAATAAAAAGCCCGAAAAAGGCTTTTTATGAAATATCGTAAATAATTTTATAAAATCTCTCTTTGTCCTTTAGCATTTGGTTCTCCAAGAATTCCGCTTTCTGTTAATTGATCTATGATATTTGCAGCACGATTATAGCCTATGTTTAATCTTCTTTGTAAGTATGAAATACTTGTTTTTCTATCTGTTAAAACTATATGTTTTGCATCTTCGTAAAGTTCATCGTATTCATTATTATTTATATTTGTTTCACTGGCAATTCCTGTACTTTGCTGATCTTTTAGAAAGCTTTCATCATATTCCACACTTTGTTGATCTTTTAAAAAATCTACAATTTTTTCTATTTCAAATTCACTCGCATACGGAGCGTGTAATCTCACAATAGAACTTGTTCCAGGAGGAGTAAACAAACAATCTCCTCTTCCAAGTAAGCTTTCAGCTCCCATAGCATCTAAAATCACCTTAGAATCTATTTTTTGCCCTACTTTATAAGAAATTCTACTCGGTAAATTTGCTTTTATAAGTCCTGTTACCACATCTACAGAGGGACGCTGAGTAGCAACAATTAGATGAATTCCACTTGCTCTTGCCATTTGCGCAAGGCGTCCTATGTAAAATTCTACATCTTTACCCGCAGTCATCATCAAATCAGCCAATTCATCGATAATAACAACAATAAAAGGTAATTCCTCACTCCCTATTTCTTGCATTTTTTCATTGTAGTTTTCTATATTTTTAGTCTTTGCATCTGCCATCAGTCTATAACGTCTTTCCATTTCTGCAACCATATTAGAAAGAGCACTAACGGCTTTTTTAGGATCTGTAATAACAGGGGTTAAAAGATGTGGAATGTCATTATAAATACTAAATTCAAGCATTTTTGGGTCTATCATCATCAAACGCAAAGTTTTTGGAGAATTTCGATATAAAAGACTTAGTAGCATAGAATTAATCCCTACACTTTTTCCACTTCCAGTTGTTCCGGCTATCAGTAAATGTGGTAGTTTTTTAAGATCGGTTACAAAAGCATTACCTACAATATCTTTTCCTAAAGCTATAGTTAAAGGACTTTTAGAGTTTTTAAATACTTCACTTTCTAAAATTTCACGCAAATAAATCGTTTGTATTTCTTCATTTGGAACTTCAATTCCTACTACATCTTTTCCAGGAATTGGAGCTTGAATACGTATAGATTTTGCCATTAAAGCCATAGTTAAATCATCTTGTAAATTTAAAATTCTACTTACTTTCACATCAGCACTTGGGCGAAATTCAAAAGTAGTAACTACAGGTCCAACATAAGTTCTCGTAACATCACCACCTATTTTAAAACGACGCAATTTTTCAAGTAAATTATAAATTTTTTTATCAATTTCACCTTCATTAATATCCTGCTTATGGTGACTAGGATTGCTTAAAAATTCGAGTGAAGGTAGTTTAAAATCTTTTGGTTCTTCAAGCTCTCCTTGTTCAATTTCTTGTAAAAGAGCTTTGTTAAGCTCAATTTCTTTAGCTAAAACCGCCTTTTGTTCAATAATATCTTGATCATCTTCTAAAAATTTATTCTCTTCGATATTTTTATCTTCTTTAGCTTCATCAAATTGCTGTAAATTTACTTCATTGGTTTCATTTTTTATATTTTCATTATCATCAAGTTTTATTATAGGAATTGGTTCTATATAAGGATGATTTAATTCTTCAACTATAGGCATAAAATCATCTGTATTTTCATTCATAAGTTCCACTTTTTTAGGTTCAAATTCATCTTCGTTAAAATCTAAAACTTCAACTTCAGCATCATTTATTACATTTCGCTCATTTAAGCTTTCTTTTTTTACATCAAGCTCAAAAGATTTTTCTCTTTGGTTTTCGTCTTTATTTTGTTCAAAATTATATTTATTTCCTTGGATTATATTGTTTAAATTTAGTTCTTCTTCGTCATTTTTTTCTAGTTCTTTTATTTCTTTTTTAACCTTATTTTCCAAGATTTCATTCTGATAAGCTTTATATTCTTGTTCTAATTTTGCTTTTTGTATTAAATCTTCTCTTAATTCTAATTCTTTGCTAAAAATTTTCGGCTTCGATTCTTTATTAGGAATAGAAATTTCAATATTTTTTCTTTTATAACTTGGTTCATCTAAATTTTTATTTATTGTATCTATTTGTTTAATTTCTTCAAGTTTTTTAGGTTTTAAAAAACGTTCTGGAATCATATCGACCTCTTCTTTTAAAATAAAATTAAATTCTTCATCAAGACTGATACTTGATCTACTTGCTTTTTCAACGAAATTTTTTACCTGTGGTGAATTTTCATAAAGAAAGCTTTTTGATTCTTTTAAACTTTCTTTATCAACTTCTACCTTTTCATCTAGAATTTGATTTTTTAATTTTTCAAAATTTTCTTTAGCGGTTACAATAGAATTTTCACTGGCATTAATATTACTTGATTTTATAAGCTCTTCTGTTTGAGTTAAAACAGGTTGATTTTGTTTTTTTAATTCTTTTTGTTTTATTTCTAAAATAGGAGCCTTTGGTTCAGACTTTTCTATATCGTCTTTATCATTATCTCCTCCAAAAACTCTCATTAAAAGTGATTTAAATAAATTTTCAATTTTCAACATAAAATCAAAATTTAATTCGATTTTAAAAAGTTCTTTGGCGAATTTTGGAAACAGTAAAATCAAAGAAAAAATAAAAAGCAAAAGTGCAAAAATACCACTTCCCATATGTCCAAAAAGAGTAGAAAAAATGATATAAACAAATTCTAAAATATAACCATAACCTCTATAAAGAACGGAAAAAAGCAGTAGTATTGAAAAAAAAGCAAAACTTATACCAAAAAGTTCTTGGCGTGAAAAATTTTCTATTTTATAATTTCTTTTATAGTAAAAATAATTTAAAATAAACAAGAAAAAAGGATAATAATATCCAAATTCTCCGAATAAAAATAAATTTATTTTATAAACCCAACTTCCCATACTAGGAGTTAGCATACAAAGACATAAATAAAAAATACTAAAAGTAGAAATAGTAAAAATGACTTCTTTTTTAATGTTTTTTCCTTAAAAAATATTTTCAAAGAAGCCATTATAACATAATTTTACATATAATTTAATAAACTAAGTTGAGATATAGTTGTACTTGCTTTAAGTGAAGCTTGGTATGCAAGTTGAGTTTGCATTAAATTAATCATAACCTCTCCATAATCAGCATCAATAACATTTGATTTAATGCTTTCAACATTAACGCTTAAAAAACTTACTCGAGTATTAACTCCGTCTATAATATTATGATAAGCACCTAAAGTCGTGTTAAGTTTGCTTACATGATCAGCTAAATGATCAAGTCTTTCTAAAGCACCTTGCATTCCTGTATTTCTTGGATCGCTTGAATCCGCATCTGCTCTCATATTTCCATTTAAAACCGCATCAATCATACTGTCAAGATCTTTTATAATATCTACATTTGGCTCATCTATAGTTAAAGCATTATTAGCACTAAAACTAAAATTTGGTCCTTCTGTAACTTGTGCAGTTGTGCTTAATGGTGGTTTAGGAAATTGACCACTTTGAGAATCACTTAAAGAAATTTCTATATTAGTTCCAGAAGAAAGCTTATCTGTAACACTAATACGTCCTTTATAATCCATAGTTACATCGACAGTAGAATGTGAATCTTTCATAAGTTGTTGTATATTATCATAACCTGCAGCATCGACTTTATTATTATTAGCTGTAATGCTTTGAGTAGGAATCTTATCAGAAGCAAACATCCCAATAATATCATTGATTTGTCCATAAGTTATTTCCTTGGGAGCGGTTACTACCCCGCTATTTCCTGTTGTTGGATCTGTATGCATAATAGGAAAACTAATTGTCTGACCAGGATTAGCAGGATCAGGATAACTTACGGTAGATTTTCCCAAATCTATAGTTACATCATAGGTTTTTCCGCCTTTGGAAATTACTTTTAAATTTAGAACCGAATTATCAAGGCTATCTCCTGCCATCACTTCGCTAAGTTTAGTAGAATCTGTTGCATAAGCATTACTTCCTTTAATGACTTGAGAAACATTACCATAAACCGTATTTCCATTTTTTTCAAAATAAACATTATCATAATCTGCGCCATTAGCTTTATTGCCATCTGAATCAGTCATATTGCTTTTAATAAAATCAGTTTGAGCCAAACTGAACGTGAATTCTTTTTCAACTCCATCTTTTCCAGTTAATTTGATTGTAACTGGAGAAGTAAGGTTTGTAATATCTCCATTTTTAGTAGCTTCTTCCATAACCTTATTTGTAACATCATCCATATTAAGGCCATTCTCTTTAACAAATTTTTCCATTGATTTAAAATCTTCTGTTTTTTCCATTTGAGGAGTATATGCTACTGCATGAAAGTCTAATTTGTTGTTACCTTGTTTTAAATCCGTGATTTGAATTTGGCCACTATTGTTAATACTTACTTCTACAACTTTATTAGTGGCAGTATTGCCATAAAGTGCCCCAATTTGTTCTAGCACATCTTCTATTTTATCATCAGGTTTTACCAAAACAGCACTTTTAAAGCTAGTACCATCTGGTCTTGTTCCTTGAACATAAAGCGTTGAAGATGGAAAATTAAGTTTTTTATCCTTATCTTCAAAATCATCGTAGGGATCTAATTCTCTATCTTGAACGTAATTTTGACCGATAAGTTGTTTCCAAGCAGAGTCTCCATTTAAGTACTCTGTTTTATCCGTATAACGATTATCTGTAAAGCTAACATTGGTTGTAATTTGTTTTTTATAATCCCCATCAGCTTTAAAAAACAGATCCCAACCTGGGATATTATAAGGACTTTCAGTACCAGATCCTGTTACAACATTGATATTATTTTTGTCTCCATAATAATTGCCATTAGAATCAAAAGGTTTATTAGCTACTTGAGAACCCGCAAAAAGATACTTACCATTAACGCTAGTATTTGCAAGCTGAACTATACTTTCTTTAATACGCTGCAATTCTTTTGCTATCGCCTCTCTTGATGTTTTAGAATTACCATCATTTGCTGCTTGAGTGACTTTAACTTTAAAATCTTCTAAAAGTTTAACCATATCTTTCAAGGCGTTCATACTATTTTCGGTTAATTCTTTAGCTGAACTGGTTGCATCTTTGACCTGTTCCAATGCCTTCATTTCATATTCTAAGCGTGTATTGTCTATATAAATACTTGCATCTTCGTAAGAATTTTGTATTTTTAAACCAGAGGAAAGTTGATTAGAAATCTGATACAGAGCACTTTGCCCACCCATTGAAGTATTAATAGAATTTGTAAAATTGAGCTTATTTGTAACCCTCATTTGTATCCTTAAACATTAAAATTAAAATCTTTATTAAATATTGCTAAAAAATATCAAGCAATAAGTGTTCCAATTTTGTTAAACTTTAGAAAATAAAAGTTTTAAATTGTTTTTTAGTCTAATTAAGATATAATTGTCTCCTTGATAAAGCCCGAGTGGTGAAACTGGTAGACGCGCCAGACTCAAAATCTGGTAAGGGTAACCTTGTGTCGGTTCGAGTCCGACCTCGGGCACCATTATACTTCTATATGTAAATTCTCTAAAATACTTCAAATCATAATCAGATATCGAAAATAAAAGGTTTTAGTTAATTGTGTTATATTGTTACTTTATGTGGCAATTTGTGCTAAAATGTGATATAAAAAGTGGGTTACTTTTCTATAAAAAAGACATTAAAAGATAAAGAAGTAAATGACAAAAATTACTAAACTAACTGATAGTTTTTAAAAAAAATATTAAATGTGAAGATGGAAAAAATTTATAAAATTTGCGGATCTAAGCATTAAAAGTTTATATATTTTTTATCCAAGTGGTAAGAAAATTTTTAAAATAAGACAAGCAAATAATACTTATATGGAGATCATTCTCTGCTCTCTAGCTAAACTTAGAGAATTAGTATTAAATGCTTTAAAATGAAAACAAAAGCACAAAATATAAAAAACATATAAAGACAAAATTTTGGAGAAGTATATTGATGAGATTTAAATATTAAGAATAATTTCACTAAAAACAATACAAAAAAGAGGGGAAGGGTAAATTATAAAATTCGGTTTTTTCTTTTAAATATGTGTTTTCCTTCTTGCAATCTTTTGTTTCTTTCTAAAAGATCTAATCACATCCTCAAGCTTTCTTTTCAATGAAAAAGATTTGTAGTCATAAAATACCATTTTTTTCTAATGCTTGACAAAACTTCACGATTCATCCATATTCTATTTTGCTCTATATATGTTCATCGCATAATAAAGTTGCGGTTTGTCTTTTTTCTAAATAGACTCATCTACTTCCAACTTTTCTTTTTTAATTTAATTATTTTCCATAAAATTAAATTTTATATGTAATTATCCTCTAAATCTTAAGCTATAATTAGTCACATAATATTTTACTTAAAATATGATTATATAGTGTTTTATAAGAATGGTTACATAACTAAAAATATAAAAAATTTTTAAGTAAAAATAACTATTTTTATTAAAAAACAATTATTTTTTAATAAAAGAAAACAAATTTAACTCAATATATCTCCATCGTCATAATTATGAATATAAGCTTCGTCATTTTCTAAGGTATCGACAGATCGCCCTATTCTTTCCCATCTAACGCTTTTGTTTTGATCCCAAGAAAAATATACAAACCAAGGTTTTCCTACTATTAGCCGGTAAGGAACACTTCCCCAAAAACGACTATCATAGGAATGATCTCGGTTATCTCCTACCATAAAATACTCATTTTCAGGAACTTCAAATATATAAGCATTTCCACCGCTAAAACCTACTTGATCTCCAAGCTCCTTAAAATAAGTTGGAGACATAGTAAAATCACCTATACTAAGATAACGCAATATATCACTTTCTATATCCTTTCTTGGATCATAATGAATTCCTTTTTGCTTGTAGGGTTCTTTTATATAGAGTTCTCCGCCGAGCACAGCTAAATCATCTTTAGAATAATGCGATTTCATAAATTCATCACCCTCATGCATTCTTACATAAAGAGTTTTGTTTGCATAGACTATTTTATCACCTCCCACGCCAACACAACGTTTAACAAAATGTTCTTTTTCGTTTCTAGGATTTCTAAAAACCACTATATCTCCTCTTTTTGGGCCTTGAGCTGCAATTAAATGACCATTTTTATTAAAATCTGGCAAAACAGGAATTTCAAGCCAAGGAATATGTGGAGTTGGAATTCCATAACTGAATTTTTTTACAAACAAAAAATCACCTATAAGTAAGGTATTTTTCATAGATCCAGAAGGAATTACAAAAGCCTGTATAAAAAAGAAAATTACTAAAAGGACAATAATAACCGTTCCAGTCCAAGACTGGGAAAATCTATAAAGTTTTTTCAAAAATTCCATACAATTTTCCTAATTTAATCTGTTTTTAGCAGATTTTATTGTATTTTCTAAAAGCATAGCTATAGTCATAGGACCAACTCCACCTGGCACAGGGGTAATAAAACTTGCTTTTTTTGAAACATTTTCAAAATCAACATCACCAACTATTTGACCATTTTCAAGTCGATTGATCCCCACATCAATGACGATTACACCTTCTTTTACCATATCAGAACGTAAAAGATTTACACAACCTGCAGCAACTATAATCAAGTCAGCTTTTTGAGTATATAATTTTAAATCTTTCGTTTTAATATGACATATACTCACACTTGCCCCAGCATTTAAAAGCATTGTAGCCATAGGACGTCCGACTATATTTGATTCCCCAATTACAACGGTATCTAAGCCTTCTAAATTGATTTCATAAGCTTTTAAAAGTTTCATAACTCCAAGTGGAGTACAAGGTAAAAATCCACTCTCTAAGCCTAAATTTAAATATCCTACATTAATAGGATGGAAACCATCAACATCTTTACTGCTTGTAATACTTTCTAATACTAAATTTTTATTAATATGCATAGGTAGTGGTAGTTGTACTAAAATTCCATGAACACTATCGTCATAATTTAAAGTATGAATTAATGCTAAAAGCTCATTTTGTGTTGTATTTTCATCAAGACGATATACTAAAGATTTGATTCCATATTCTTCACAAGCTTTAGCTTTAGAATTTACGTAAGTTTGGCTTGCGGGATTATTGCCAACTAAGATCACAGCAAGACAAGTTTGCATACCTTTTTCTTTTAGAATTTGATTTTTTTCTTTAAGCTCTTCTTTGATTTTTATACTCAAGGCTTTACCATCAAGTAAAATCATTATTTTCCTTTTATAAAATTTATTACTTTTTTAAAGTAAAAATTGTATCATATTAAAACTTCATTAACAAGGTAAAAATTTTGAAAATCATTTTATTAGTGTTTTTATTTTTCACACTTAGTCTTTTTGGTTCTGATTTTATTACACCTAAAGAATATGCTAAAATGCTTTATGAAAATCCTAGAGGAATTAGTTGTAAAAAATGTCATGGTTCTGATGGAAGTGAACAAATTCTTGGATATTATATAAATAAGGGAGTTAAAACCGCTTATAAAATTCCAAGTATCCAAAATATAGGTTTTAAAGAATTTAAAAATTCTCTTACTGAAACTAAAAGTTCTAAATCTATTATGCCAAACTATTCTTTAACCGATGAAGAAATAATAAGCTTATATAATTATATCAAGCTAAAGGAGAAAAAATGACAAATAAAAAAGCTTTTGAACAAGCGTGTAAATTGATCGCAGGTGGTGTAAATTCTCCAGTGCGTGCTTTTGCTAATGTGCAAAGCGATCCTAGATTTATTGCCTATGGAAAAGGAGCTTGCATCGTTGATATAGAAGGAAATTCTTATATTGATTATGTGCAAAGCTGGGGACCTTTACTTTTTGGACATTGTGATAAAGATATACAAAAGGCTTGTCAAAATGCTCTTAAAAAAGGATCGAGTTTTGGAGCACCTACTTTGCTTGAGAGCGAACTTGCAAATCTAGTTTTGTCAGATTTTCCACATTTAGATAAAATTCGTTTTGTAAATAGTGGAACCGAAGCAACTATGAGTGCAATCCGCCTTGCACGTGGATTTACAAAGAGAGATAAGATATTAAAATTTGAAGGATGTTATCATGGACATTCTGATTCTTTGCTTGTAAGTGCAGGAAGTGGTGCTGCTACTTTTAATACTCCTAGTTCTTTAGGTGTATTAAATGAATTAGCCAAATTCACTTTAGTTGCAAAATACAATGACATACAAAGTGTTAAAGATCTTTTTGAAAAAAATAAAGATATTGCTTGCGTCATCATTGAGCCTATAGCTGGAAATATGGGTTTAGTTCCTGCTAAACAAGAATTTTTAGAAGAACTTGCTCAAATTTGCAAGATGAATCAAACTTTACTTATTTTTGATGAAGTTATGAGTGGATATAGAGCTTCTTATCTTGGTTCTTTTGGAATTAATCATATTAAAGCTGATATTGTAACTTTTGGTAAGGTTATTGGCGGAGGATTACCTGCAGCAGCTTTTGCGGCTAGAAGTGAGATTATGGATATTTTAAGTCCTTTAGGTGGAGTTTATCAAGCAGGCACTTTAAGTGGAAATCCTTTAGCCATGGCTGCAGGAATTGCTAGCCTCTCTAAGGCAAGAAAGAAAAAAGATCTTTATGAAAAATTAGGTAAACTAGCTAAAAAATTAACACAGGGTATGAAAAAATTAGCCGATGAAAAAGGGATTACCTTACAAACTTGCTATATTGGTTCTATGTTTGGTTATTTTTTCACAGAAAAGCCTGTTGAAAATTATCAAGATGCTTTAAAATCAGATCTCAAGCTTTTTTCTAAATTTCATCAAAATATGCTTAAAAAAGGAATTTATCTTGCGCCTTCGCAGTTTGAAACAGGATTTATTTGTTCCAAGATGAATAATAAAACAGTTGATACTACTCTAGAAGCTATTAAAGAAAGTTTTAAACGTTTATGAATGAATTTGAAGAACAAAGCTCAAATAAAAAACAAAAATTGATCCGCAAAACTATAGAAGCTGCAGATGGACTAAGCCTTGGAATTTCTATAGTTGTTGCTGTTTTAATCGGTATAGGTATAGGATATTTACTTAAAAAATTTACTCCCTATCCTTGGCTATTTTGGCTTGGGGTGTTTTGGGGAATTGCTGGAGCCATACTTAATATTTACAAGGCTTATAAAAGTCAAATAAAAAGTTATGAAGAATTTGAAAAACGTGATGATTTTATCAAAGAAAGAATACAAGAAGAGAAAAATAAATAATGGAGCATAAAAAAGCATTTTTCATAATGGCTATTGTTATGCATTTATTTCCCCTTTTCGTTTTATTAGCTATAAATCAATTTAAGTTTAATATATTTTTGAGCTTCGAAATAGCGTTTTTTAGCTTTTTGATTGTTATTTTTAGCTCTTATTTGAACTATAAAAAAATTGTATTCTCTAAGGCAAAAAAATATGAATATTTTCAAAATTCATCTATATTCTTCTTAAAAAAAATAAAAAAGCTTCCTAAAAATATAAAATTTAGGGTTATTAAAGACGATTTAGATTTTAATTTTAAGGATAAAATTTATTTTTTTACAACATTTTTTAGTTTGTTAAAAATATTTGCTTATATGGTTTTAGTTGCAGGTTTTTTATTTTTACACAGACAAAATTTACTTAATATTTTTGGATATTTGTGTGGGATTTCAGCTCTGCTTATTTGTGTTTTTATTTTTATTGTGTATATAAGATATGAGTCCAAGAAAAATTATTAGATCAATGACAGCGCTTTTTGTTAGTATGGCATTTTTATTTGCAGGAAATGCTTTAATTGTTTCATCTATAGGTGTCATTCTTAAAGAAAAAGGAGAAAGTTCTTTAGTGGTTGGAATTATAAGCTCTTGCTTTTTTGTAGGAGCGCTTATAGGAACAATCAGTGCTCATAAAATTATTTCTAAGATAGGCCATATACGTTCTTTTGGTTTGTTTGGTGCTATTTTTGGAATTTCGGCTATGATGCATACGATTAGCGAGAATTTGATTTTTTGGGCTACTTTGAGATTTTTAATCGGTGTTTGCTATTATGGTTTTTTAATGGTAATAGAATCTTGGCTCAATGAAAAAAGCAAAAATGCTGTTCGCTCAAGAATTTTAGGATTTTATGAAATTATATTTTATCTTTCTTTTGGAATTGGTACTTTAATCATAGCTTTAAATTTAAGCAGACATGATGTTTTTATCTTAAGTGCGGCTTTGATTTTATTTTCTTCCTTGCCTTTAAATTTAATCAAAATCAAAGAGCCGGTTTTACCAGCTTCAAATCCTATTTCTATACCAAAAGTTTTTGATATTGCACCTTTGGCTATTGTAACTAGTTTTATTGCTGGAATGCTGATTAATGGATTTTTCTCAATGGCTTCATTGTTTATACTTTTACAAGGATTTGATGCTAAAGCTGTTTCTTATTTTATGTTTTGTGGAATTTTAGGTGGATTTTTTGCTCAAACTATTATGGGAGCCATATCTGATAAAATGGGGCGAAAATTTGCCATCATTACTAGTGCAAGCATAGGTTTTTTCACTATGCTTATCTTTGTATTTTTCAATCCTTATTTGTATTTTCAGTATATTTTAGCATTTTTACTTGGCATAGGAATATTTTGTCTTTATGCCTTAGCTCTTGCTAGAGCAAATGATGTTTTAACGATAAAAAGTAAAGGAGTAGAATTAGGTCGTGGGGTTCTTTTTTGTTATTCTTTGGGATCTTTATGTGGGCCTTTGATTTTAGGCTTTTTAATGCAATATTTTGAAGTCAAGGGTTTTATTTGGTTTTATATATTTTGTCTCGGTTTCTTAATCCTTTTTGCAATAAACAAACCAAATATTTTAAGCAAAAAATTCAGCAAAAAACCTGGAAATATGGTGATGTTAGATGATTAATACACAACTAACAAGTCAAATTGCTAATGCACAAAAAAATGATATCAAATTAGATAATACTCCAATAAAAGATAAATCAAATTCTAAAGATAGTCCCAAAGAAGCACTTTCTCAAGCCTTAAAGCAAAATTTAGGCTTGGATAAAGATGCAAGCAAAGAAGAAATAATTACTAAATTAATTCAAAATGAAACTGGTACAAAACTCAAAGAACTTGTCAATAAACTTTTAGAACAAATCAATTCGCAAAAAAATCCAGATTCTCCTGTTTTAAAGCAAAGTAAAAATTTAAACTTAGCACCCAATTTTGCTAACGAATTAAAAACTCTTGCAACAGAACTTGAAAAAAATGATATTTTTTCACAAGTTTTAGATAAACTTAATCAAATTTTAAAACCCGCAAGTGAAATTAAGAGTAATAATTTTGCACCTCTATTTCAAAATTCAGGAGTATTTTTTGAAGCAAAACTTAAAGATGCATTGAGCGAAGAGTCTTTGCCAAAAAGCTTTTATTCTCTTTTGAGCACCATAAAAGGTTTAAGTAGTGAAAAGCTAAGTTCTCAAATTGCACAAATTATAGTTTCAAATTTAGATCCTAAAGATGCTTTAAAAGAGCTTAAGAATATCATTCAAACAAACAAAAAAGAGAATAAACAAATTTTAGATCAAAGTTCTTTTAAAGCTCTTTTGAAATTAAGCTCTAAAATAGATAATTTCAAAAACTATATTTCAAAAAATCCTAGCATAGCTCAAAATAAAATTATGCAAATTGCTAATAAAATTACAAAAGAATTAACATCTCTAAAAGGTGATTTTTTTAAAGCATTGAATAAGCCAGAAAATCTTATGATTAAAGATACCAACATTTTGAAACAAGCTGCCAAAGCTTTCGAAAAACTTGAAAACACTCTAAAAAATATCTTAGGAGAACACAATTTTAAACCTTCTCAAAAAGACAATGAAATTTTAAAAGATTTACTTTCAGATAAAAAAGATAATGTAAAAAATGAAATTCCAAAAGAAATGCAAAATCAGCATGTGCAAAAAGATAAATTGGAACAAGATGAAAAAACAGAAAATGCAAGTCAAGATTTTGATAATGATGAGTTGATAAATAAAGATGAAGAAACAGGTGATGTAAATAAAGAACTTGTGGTAGATAAAGATGAAAAAACAGAAAATGCAAGTCAAGATTTTGATAATGATGAGTTGATAAATAAAGATGAAGAAAATTTAAAAGAAAATATTACGCAAGATTCTAAAGACAAAAAACAAGAAAATATTAAAAATAATTTTGACAAAGACACCAACATTAAAAATAACCCTAGGGAAAATTCCAAAATTTATGAAGCTAAAAATGATAATATACCTAAAAATGCTACACAAAATATATCAAATCAGAACAATTCCATGATACAAAGTGCAACGCAAACAAATATACAAACCCAAGAAAATATTTTTAAAACTCAAGAATTTATCAAGCAAAATAATATAAAAAATTTAGCCTTCATGGTTGAAAATTTAGATCTGGACGAGTTGCAAAATTTAAGTAAAGATCTTGGTAATCTTTCTAGAAAAATTAACGAGAGTTTAAGAGAGCTTGAACCACATATCCAGCATACTAAACTCAATCAAGCAGAAATCAAAAATCTAGAACGAAAACTTGATTTATCTGCTAAAGATTTGGCACAAATAAAACCAAAAACGGATCAGGAAATAGCAGAATCATTGCATCACGATATCAAATCTACTCTTTTGCAAATTTCAAATCTAGCTAAAAATGAAGGTAATGAAGCGGTTTATAATCAAGCTAATCGTCTTTTAGCACAGATTGAAATAAACCAACTTATTTCTCTAGCAAATGATTCTATAAACACTTATTTACCTTTTTCTTGGGAAGACTTAAATGATTCTAAGATTATGTTTAGAAGAGGAAAAAAAGATAAATTCTTTGCTCAAATCAAACTCGAATTTGCCAAACTTGGGGACTTAGAAATTTTAATTTCCTTAAACAACGAAAAATATATAGATATTAACATTATGGCAGAAAATAAAGAATTTAGAAAAACCATTTATGAAAATGCTCACGAGCTTAAAAAAAATATCAATAAAGCAGGATTATTGAGTGCAAATTTTTTCGTAGGAGACATTATAAGAAGCAAATTTGATTCAAGAAATATTAAAAATCTAGATCTTGAAATGGGTATGGATAAAAAAGTATGAGCAAGGTTAAAAGATCTATTAAAAAAGCTGTTGCTTTAGGCTATCAAAAAGAAAAACACACTGCACCAAAAGTCCTTGCGAGTGGAAAAGGAGAAAGCGCAGCTAAGATCATTTCTTTAGCCAAAGAACACGGGGTTCCTATAAAAGAAGATGAAGATTTAATAGAAATTTTAAGCAAACTTGATTTAGGAGATGAAATTCCTCCAAATATGTATAAAGCAGTAGCAGAAGTTTTTGCCTTTATTTATCAAATGGCGAATAAAACACCTAAAACCTAATCAGAAATTTTTTCTCCAAATTTTATACCCTGCTCTACTTTTAAATTAAGATTTAAAAGTCCCTTTTGTGAAATTAAAACTATAGTAGAACCTAATTCAAAATGACCTAACTCCTCTGCTTTTTTGATGTTTAAATTATCATATTTTTTAGTAAAATTAAAAGAAGTTTTAGCATTGGTTTGTATGCTAGAATCAAAATTAAAGCGCATTTTACCTACATTTTGAGCCCCTATAAAAACAAGCCAAAAAATACCTTTTTCGTTTTGACATTTTAAACTAACTCTTTCATTTTTTGTATAAAGGGCGCTAATGCATTCTAAATGTTTTTCATTGACACTATAAAGAACTCCTCTTGTATAGGTTGCGCTTAAAATTTGCATATCGCAAGGACTATGATATCGATGATAATCTTTTGGAGAAAGATAAATATTGATATAATCTAGTCCATTTTTCAATTCATTTTCTTCAAAACTATCTTTTAAAAGCTCTGCTACACTATAAGTGTGCCCTTTAATAGAAAAGGCAAAATGTTCCTCATCAGCTAAAAAAGCACTTCCACATTGCAAAATTTTTCCATCACTAGGGCTAATAAATCCATCTTCGATCTTGCGAGGAATTTGTAAAGTTCTTGTAAAAAGATCATTTAAACTTTTGTATTCAGTAATATCTTTAAATTCGCTCATATCTATTTTAAAATAATTTACATAAAAACTATTAATTTGCTGTTGGATGACTTTTGGAAATTTAATCTTTGCAATGAGTCCAAAAATTTTAGAACTTTCTCTTGAGAAATTCACGATCATTTTCCTTTTAAATTTAAAATCACAATTTCACTTGGAGCAAAAACTCTAAGACTTGGTCCCCAAAAACCAGCTCCGCTGCTTACATAAAGCTTGGTTTTTTGATTTAAATTATAAAGTCCATAAACAAAACCTTGTTGAAGTTTCACCAAAAGCATAAAAGGGAAAATTTGTCCTCCATGAGTATGTCCGCTTAAAATTAAATCAAAATCTTTTAAATTATAAAGCAAAGCTGCTTTTGGCTGATGGGTAAGTAAAATACTTGGTTTGCTTGTATTTAAATCCGCTTTTATTCTTTCTAAATTAGGAGCATATAGTCCTTTGCCGATCCCTGCTAAATCGGATAATCCTGCAATATTAACAAAACCCAAATCTTCATTTTGATTGAGTAAAATTTTCATTTTTGTATAAGTTTTAAGTAAATTTAAAACTTTATTGATACCGTGATAATACTCGTGATTTCCCACAACATAGAAAGTTCCGTAAGTAGAATTAAGATCATTTATTTTTGAAATATAAGATTTTAAATGCTCAGGATTAACATCGATTAAATCTCCGATAATAAAAACCATATCTGGTTTTTCTAAATTTACTTTATTTATAATTTGATCTAAAAAATTTTCATGTAAATTTTTACCCAAATGGATATCGGTTAATACGGCGATTTTCAAATCTTTTTTTAAATTGGCTATTTGTAAATTTAAAGTTTTTATTTCAGGAATTTTTAAAGCACTATTTACGCTTGCATAGGTTAAAAACGCCGAGATAGCTATTACGCCTGTTTCAAACAATAAGCGTAAAAATATATTATATTTTCTATCGATCCTACCCAACAGAGCTAATACAAGCCTTATAAAATCAAGTATTAGCGTTACAAAAAACAAACAGTATGTTGGTGCGTAAAGCATAGCTAAAATTTCATATAAAGAATCGTTTAAATACTCATACTGATTTCTTCTAAGTATTAAAAATATAATTTGAACTAAGAAAAGTATCGCTAAAACAAATGCGAATAATTTATGAAAATATTTAAAAAGTAAAAATTTTTTAATTAGTCGCTTGTAAATATATAAATTTAATGATCCAAGAATTATTAATACTATAAAACAAAAAAATAAATACATCATAAAAATAATTATACCAAAGGAAATATTAAATATCTATATAAATTTCTTTGCTATAATTTTATTTTATAATTTTGAAAATTTAAGGTTTAAAATGTATCGTTTCGCTCCGTCTCCAACAGGAGATATGCATATAGGAAATTTGCGTGTAGCCTTGTTTAATTATATTTGTGCTAAGCAAAAAAATATTCATTTTATTTTACGTATTGAAGATACCGACAAAGCGAGAAATATAGAAGGCAAAGAAGAAGAAATAAAAGAAATTTTACAACTTTTTGGAATTTCTTGGCAAGATTATTACATACAAAGTGAAAATTTGAAATTTCATCGCCAAATGGCTTTAAAACTTGTAAGTGAAAAAAAAGCTTTTGCTTGTTTTTGTACCGAAAAAGAACTGGAAGAAAAAAAAGAATTAGCAAAACAACAAGGAAAGCCTTATCGCTATGATGGAACTTGTGAAAAATTAGCAGACATTGATGTTTTAGAATGTGAAAAACCTTTTGTTATTCGACTTAAAAAGCCTGAAAAAACAATAAATTTTTCAGATCTTATCAAAGGTGAACTTAGTTTTGAACCTGAAAATATCGATTCTTTTGTCATTATGAGAACTGATAAAACTCCTACTTATAATTTTGCTTGTGCGGTTGATGATATGCTTGAAAATATAACCTGTATTATACGTGGGGAAGATCATGTATCTAATACCCCTAAGCAAGAACATATTCGCGCAAGTTTAGACTATAAACAAAAAATAAGCTATGCCCATCTGCCTATTATCCTTAATGAGCAAGGTGTTAAGATGAGTAAAAGAGAAGCGCACTCTTCTGTAAAATGGTTACTTGAACAAGGAATATTGCCAAGCGCAATTGCAAATTATCTTATTATATTAGGCAATAAAACTCCTTGTGAAATTTTCACCTTAGAAGAAGCAATCTCTTGGTTTGATATCAATAAAATTTCCAAATCTCCTGCAAGATTTGATCTTAAAAAACTTTTACAAATAAACCGAGAACATATAAAATCAATGGAAAATTCCAAACTCAATCAAATTTTAAATTTTGAAAAAGACCTCGCAGAGTTAGCAAAATTTTATACTCAAGAAGCTAGCACAACCAATGAATTAAAAGATAAAATTCATGCTATTTTTAGCCCTAAAGATTATCTTGAATTTGAAAAAGAATGTCAAATTTTAAAAGAGCTTTTAAGCGATATAGAACTTTTTGAAAATTACGATGATTTTAAAAGCTATCTTTTGCAAAAAAGCGGATTAAAGGGTAAGAATTTCTTTATGCCTTTAAGAATTGTTTTAACAGGAAACATTCACGGACCTGAACTTAACGACCTTTATCCGCATATAAAAAATTTTATACATGAATTAGCAAGGATGTAAATTATGATTATAGATTCTCTTATTTATTCTATTTTTCAAGTATTACAAATTATTATCAATATCTATACTTGGATTATTGTTATTACTGCGCTTTTAAGTTGGGTTAATCCTGATCCATATAATCCTATCGTTCAAATTTTATACAAGCTTAGTTATCCAGCCTATGCTTTAGTAAGAAAAATTCCAACACGTATAGGCAATATTGATTTAGCCCCTTTAATCATACTTTTGGCTTTGCAATTCCTTAGCTTTTTCTTGGGCAGTATTTTAAGGAGTATTTTGTGAAAAAAATATGGTTGTTATTTTTAAGTTTTATATATCTTAATGCACTTGAATATGATTTAGAAACACTAAAAAAACAAGATAACTCCTTAGCAAAAGATTACTATATTTATAGACTTTTAGAGAAAAAAACCCTCAATAAAAAAGAAATTCAAGGCTTAAAATCTCATATTTTTCGTTACGCTGGAAAAATAAGATCTAAACTTGAAAAAATATTTCCTGTTAAAATTTATATTAATCCAAAATACGCACATTGTTACACTTATACAAAAAATACTATCTTGGATGCAAATTTAAGCTGTCAAAGTATTCGCTTAAAATCTTTAGCTTTTATTTCAAGTCTAGATACTAAATATAGAGACATATTGGCAAAAAAATTTGATTCCATAAGACCTGATTTAACAAATTTACTCCTTGCTTTTAATTCTAATGAGCCTATGAAATACATGGAAGAAAAAGAAGATACAAATGGTTTTTTTAAACTTTATAAGTATTTAAAAATAAATCATAATGATTTTGAACTAAATACAAATTTTGTTAATAAACTTTCTATTCATTCTGGCTTTAATGACTTTGTGCAAACCATTGTTATTCGACAACATTATCCAAAATTCAGATATTCGCTATTGCAAGTTGATCCACAAAACACTAAAGAATATACCGCATTTTATTTAGGTGTAAATGCTCTAACATACGATCAAGAACATATTGCTTATGAATTTTTTAAACAAGCAGCACAAACTTTTAAAAGTCGTAGTAGTAAGGATAATGCTATTTTTTGGATGTGGATGATTAAAAAAGATAAAAAAGATTTGCAAAATTTAGCACAAAGTAACTCTTTAAATATTTATAGTCTTTATGCTAAAGAACTTACAAACTCGGCTTTTCCAAAAATTGAAACCATACAAATTCATAAAGAAAAAAATAATTTTAACATGCAAGATCCATTTGCTTGGCAAAAACTCAATAAAACCATACTTGAAGCCAATGCTACTCAACTAGATGAATTAGCTAAAAAATTTGATACAGAAGAAACTTTACCAATTTATGCTTATATTTTAGAAAGAAAATCTAAATTTAAAAAGCATTATTTTATCACACCTTATTATCAATATATCAAAGATTATGATATTCCTAGACAAGCTTTAATTTTAGCTATTGCAAGACAAGAAAGTCGCTTTATACCTACTGCTATTTCAGTTTCTTATGCCTTAGGAATGATGCAATTTATGCCTTTTTTGGCTAATCATATAGGAGAAAAAGAATTAAAAATTCCAAATTTCGATCAAGATTTTATGTTCAAACCTGAAATTGCTTATTATTTTGGAAATCGTCATTTAGATTATTTAGAAAAAAAACTTAAATCTCCATTATTTATAGCTTATGCTTATAATGGAGGTATAGGTTTTACAAACAAAGTATTAGCTAGAGAAGATATGTTTAAAAACGGAAAATATGAGCCTTTTTTGTCTATGGAACTCATACCTTATCAAGAAAGTCGTATTTATGGCAAAAAAGTATTAGCTAATTATATTGTGTATCGATATCTTCTGAACGATAGTATAAAGATTTCGGATATTTTTGAAAATTTAATTCAAAACAAGGCAAATGATTCAAGCAAATCTTAGCCTTGATAAAATTTTCCGTTTTTATACTAGGAAGAGAAATTTTAAGATATTTTGTATAATTATTTTGTAGTAAATACTTAAAAAATTCTTGATCTAGCTCCTGTATATTTGCTTTTCTATGATTAATAAAAACTTCCAAATTATCGATTTTAAAAGTATTAGGAGTAAGGGTGAAAGCAAAAATATCATCTTGGCTAGAACTATCCAAAACTGGATTCAAATAAGACATAGTGATTATAGCATTGAATTTATCTTGAGTTATTTTATATTTTTGTGAAAACATTAAGGTTTGGGTTTTTAAATTTATATCCGCAATAGCAGGATTTTTTACAGAACATGCACTAAAAAATAGAATGCATACAAACAAAAAAGAAATTCTCATATTTATCCTAAAAAATATTTTTTTGTAATTTTAGCCATTTAACTCTATTTTTTGCTTTAAAATATTATAATTTAGTTTTAATTTTTTAGGAAGACATAAATGAAGCAATTGATCATGGCTTTTAGCGGTCCGTCAAATTCGGGAAAAACAACACTTATAACAAAAATTGCAAATGATTTTATGGAACAAAATCTAAAAGTTCTTATTATTAAACACGATCCTGCAGATAAAGCACAATTTGATTTTAACGGCAAAGATAGTTTTAAATTTTTTCAAAGTGGTGCTGAAGTGATAGTTTTAAGCCCTACTCGAACTACTTTTTTTTCTCATCAAGAAAGAAATATTTTAGAAGCTTTAAAATTAGTACCTGATTTTGACATTTGTTTGGTTGAGGGTTTAAAAAGCTTAGATTTACCACGTATTAGTGTTTTTTGTAAAGATATTGATGAAAGTTATTTTCCGTTTTCAAATGCTATTGCAAGTTATGACAAAATTTCATATCCGAACTTAATTTGGCTAGATTTAAACAATATTAAAGAAATTTGTAGATATATATTAGAGAATGCAAAAAAAATCTAAAAAGGAGAGTTGCAATGGAAGAATTAATTTCTTACATACAAAAAGCGGTTTTGGAAATTTCAGATGCTTTAAAATTTCCAGATACAAGTTATAGTCAAAATCACAATTCTACTGGTGATACTCAACTTAAATTTGATATTTTAAGTGATGAAATCATCACAAAAACTTTAACTCAATGTCCCAGCCTTAAAGCTATCATTAGTGAAGAGAAAAATGAGATTTTAACTGTTAATGAAAATGCAAAATATATTGTAGCCTATGATCCGTTAGATGGATCTAGTTTGATGGATGTTAATTTCGCAATAGGCTCTATTTTTGGCATTTATGAACAAAAACCTAGTGCTAAAAATTTAAAAGCGGCTGTTTATAGTATGTATGGAGCAAGATTAGAACTTGTAATTTGCGAAGATACTCCTAAACTTTATAGGCTTGATAAAAACAATCAATTTACTTTTATCAAAGATCTTAAAATGGAAGAAAAAGGCAAAATCAATGCTACAGGTGGAACACAAAAATTTTGGGATGAAAAACACTCCAAATTCATCAAATCCTTATTTGAAGAAAATTACCGCTTAAGATATTCTGGAGCTATGGTGAGTGATATTAATCAAATTTTACTCAAAGGAGGAGGGATTTTCAGTTATCCAGCAACCAAAGATGCTCCTTTAGGAAAATTAAGAGCTTTTTTTGAAGTTTTCCCTTTAGCATTTATTGTAGAAAAGGCAGGCGGAAAAACCACAAATGGAAACAACCAATCCCTACTAGACCTTGAATTTGACGCTATACACGCAACAACCCCTTGTTTCTTTGGTTCAAAATATGAAATTTCAAAATTACTAGAATTTTATAATGGCTGAAATCAGAGACGAATTTGAACAGGATATGGATAATAAAAAAGAAATTTTATTATCCTGTCAAAATTCAAAAAATTTAAATTCTTGTTATAATTGTCAAGAAATTTTTGCTTGTCAAACACGCAAAGACTATGTCGATGCGGTTTATAATAGTATGTCTAAAGGTAAAACTGAAGGCGGATTTGATTTTTAAGGAAATATCTATGCGTTATATTACAACTCCTATTTATTATGTAAATGATGTGCCGCATCTAGGACACGCTTATACAACCATTATTGGTGATACTATAGCTAGATTTTATCGCTTGCAAGGACACGAAACAAAATTTCTAACAGGGACTGATGAACACGGTCAAAAAATCGAACAAGCAGCAAAAGAAAGAAAATTTACACCTAAAGAATACACAGATAAAATCAGTGCCGAATTTAAAAAACTTTGGGATGAATTAAAAATAAATTACGATATTTATGCAAGAACCACTGATGAAAAGCATATTGCTTTTGTTCAAGCTATGTTCTTAAAAATGTGGCAAAAAGGAGATATTTACAAGGATCAATATGAAGGACATTATTGTATTTCTTGTGAAAGCTTTTTTACTAAAAGTCAATTGATCAATGAAAATTGTTGCCCAGATTGTGGAAAAATTACAACACTTTTAAAAGAAGAAAGTTATTTTTTTAGACTTTCAAATTATCAAGATAAAATTTTAAAATGGTATGAAGAAAAAGATCCTATTTTACCAAAGAATAAAAAAAATGAACTCATTAATTTTATTCAAAATGGACTAAAAGATCTTTCGATAACAAGAACAAGTTTTGATTGGGGTATTAAACTTCCAAAAGAAATTAATGATGATAAACATATTATTTATGTTTGGCTTGACGCACTTTTCATTTATGTTAGTTCTTTGGGCAGTGAAAAAGAAAAATTTTGGCCTGCGCATATACATTTAGTTGGTAAGGATATTTTACGCTTTCATGCGATTTATTGGCCGGCTTTTTTAATGAGTGTAGATTTACCTTTGCCTAAATTTATAGGCGCTCATGGTTGGTGGACTAAAGAAGGTGAAAAAATGAGTAAATCTAAGGGCAATGTAATAAAACCTAAAGAAATTGCAGACACTTATGGCATAGAAGCTTTTAGGTACTTTTTACTTAGAGAAGTTCCTTTTGGAAACGATGGGGACTTTAGTGAAAATATGCTCATTAATCGCATCAATGCTGAATTGAGTAACGAATTTGGAAATTTACTTAATCGCATTATAGGTATGAGTAATAAATATAACGATGGAAAGATCTCTCAAAATGGGATTTTAAATCTTTATAAAAATGAACTTGATGAAGTAATGCAGTATCTAAAACTCGCTATTGATTTTTTAGAAAATTTACAATGCAATCGTTATTTAGAAGAAATTTTTAAAGCTTTAAATGTAGCCAATTTAGCTATCAGTAAATATGAACCTTGGAATTTAATCAAAGAAAATAAACAAGAACAAGCTAATGCACTCATTGGACTTTGTGCAAACATTTTAGCTAAGGCAAGCATTTTATTAAGCCCTGTTCTGCCTGATTCTTGTCAAAAAGTTGCCAAAGCCTTAGATTTTGAAATTTCAAAATCTAATTATGAAAAATTAATAATCAATAATGAGTTATTAGATTTCATGGCAAGTCCTTGCGAGGCTTTGTTTCCAAAAATAGAAAAAATAAATTTAGAAAGCAAACAAGAAATCAAAAAAGAAGAAAAAGCGAAAATAAAAATTGATGATTTTGCCAAATTAGAAATAAAAGTTGCAAAAGTTATAGATTGTCAAAATATAGAAGGTAGCGAAAAACTTCTAAAATTTCAACTTGAATTTGATAATAAAGAAATCCGTCAAGTTTTATCCGGAATAGCTAAATTTTACAAAGCAAAGGATTTAATAGGAAAACAAGTCTGTGTTTTAAGCAATCTGAAAAAAGCAAAGATCTTCGGACACGAAAGCGATGGTATGATACTTTCAGCAAAAAGTGGAGATAAGCTTGTTTTAATCTCTCCTGAACAAATCGTAGAAAATGGTTCTTTAATAAGCTAATGAATATTAGTAATTTAATCGAACTTTTAAATGCTAAACTCATACAAGAAGGAAGTATTTTAAGTATAGGTGGCTTTGCTCTTAGTCTTGATGAAGTCAAACCAAGTTATGCTTTCTTTTGTAATGATAAAAATAAAACCAAAGAAGCTATACAAAAAGGAGCTTATGCTATTATCTATGAGAAAGATATAAAGATCATAGATAAGGAATTATACTATCTTAAAGTCCAAGATTTAGAAAATGCACTTTTTAGACTTTTTCGTTTTTTATGCGAAGAAAAGGAATGTAAGTTTTTACTTTGCTCAAAAAGAGAACTAAATTTTTGTAAAGTCTTTTTCTTGAAAACTTTATATGGAAATATTTTTTTGGATTTTAATTCTTTAATTAAAGCCAAAAAAGGAGATTTTTTTTGTTTTAACGAAAAAGAATATCTTTTAAAAATTGCCACTCATTACGAAACTTTAGAAAATATAAAATTGACCAAGTTTGAAAATTCTACACCTTTTTATAGTAGCTTCATTTGCGATGATTTATATTTTAAAAAACTTAACTTGCCATTTTTATATATAGAAATTTTTAGCCAATTTGTAAATTTTTGCAAAAAAAATCAACTTAAAATTCATTTTAATCTAAATAATCTAGATCTTTTTAAAATTTATTTTGTCAATGAAGCAATGCAAATTGTAGAATTTGGAACAAGTACTAGAGCTTTTATTGTGCTAGAAAATGAAGAAGAAATGGAATTTTGGCAAGAGAAATTTAAAGACTTCAATGGATTTAAAACGGCTTTGAAAAATTCTTTATTTTGTGATTTTTCTTACAACGAAATCAAAGACTTGAAAAAATTTAAAGATTTTACTTATTGTGCAGTTTTAGCAAATATAAATGATTTTGAAAATGCTTTCAAAATAAGTGATACAAATACTCCAAGCCTATTTTAAAAATATTTTTAAAAAACTATAAAGTTTTTTTTGTTTTTAACCGATTATGTAATTTATATCAAAGGAGTTTGTTGATGCGAAAGATTGCTTTAATAGCCTTAGCTATTTTTGGTGCTACTTCTGCGTTTGCTTGGGGCAATCCTTATCTTACCCCAGCTCAAAATATGCAAAATTATAAACTTTGCTTAAACACTAAAGCCAATGGGACAAAACAGCAAAAAATTCTTGCTCGGTGGGCCTGCTTGACTTATTATGGTATCGATACTAATCCGGAAGGTTAAAGATCAAACATGGCTTTAGATTTTTCATCGACTAAATTTTATTATCCAGTAAATTCTATGGTTTATAAGGGCTTAAAAGCTGACTTAGAAAAACAAAGCAGAGAAAATTTAAAAACTATAGATGAAAATCTAAAGCCCTTAGAACTTGATGAAAAAGTAAAAAACGCACAAAGTGGTATGATAAACATCTATTTTAGAGATCCTATCACGCAAAATATCACAAACAGTGCCTTAAGTACAGAAAGTATAGAAAAACTTAAAAATACATTTGGTAGTTTTGATTTTTATCAAAGAAAAGATGGATCTTATATTTTAAATGGTGAAGTTGAAAAATTTGTTTCATCTTGGTATGGGGATATAGCATATCAAAGGGGTTATTTAGCAGCTGATGCTAATCACGATGGCTATTTAAATAAAAATGAGCTTGATGAAACAAGAAGTGGTTTTACTTCGCATGGTTATTTTCGTCTTTATAAAAATAAAATTATTGAAAGTAACTTGAGTTACGTGGAATCTTATGTTAAATTAAATGGTATAGCAACTGCTCCTGATGGAATGCCTGAAGATTTTAAAAAGGCACAAAAAACCCTTTACAATGAAGGTAAATTTGCAGCTCCTACTCTAGCACTAGAACTCGATAAAACCATAAAAAACGATAAAGACTCTGATGGTTTGATCCTCTATAAAGAAATTTTAACCGAAAAAGAGATGAAGCAGCAAAGTATGGATTTAGCTAATTACGTGATATTAGATTATACTTTTGATCCTACAAAAGGAGCTTTGACTTTACTTGATTTACTTTTAAGAGATAAGGATGCTTTAGAAATCTTTGGGAAATTAGCTCAAAATAATTTTGACACAAAAAGTCTCAGTAAAGAAGAACTTGAAACGCTAAAAAAAGATTTTAAAGAATTTTTTAATGAAAATGGTGAATTCGATAAAGAAAAATTTCAAAAATACTATGAAAATTTAAAAGAACAATTTGTAGATAAAAGTCTTAATTTTCTAGGACTTTCTAAGCAAGATTATCAAAATAAAACCTTGAATTTAGATTTTAACAAATTAAGTTCGGTTATTAAAGATATAGTTAATACTTTTAAAGAAGCAAACACTACACCATCAAATTATAGTGGTTTGCGTTTGGATTTAAGTTTATAGCTTTATCCCTTCAGTTTCTAGTAAAAATCTTTTTATTTCAAGTCCACCATTATATCCACCTAGTCCATTACTTGCTACAACGCGATGACAGGGGATAAAAATAGGAATGTTATTTTTAGAATTCGCATTTCCTACTGCACGAAAGGCTTTTGGGTGATGGATGGCTTGTGCAATTTCTTTATATGTAGCTAATTTTCCATATGGAATTTGTATCAAAGCTCGATATGCTTTCTGTTCAAAAGTACTTCCTTTAATTTTTAGAGGCGTTTTAAAAGTTTTTATTTTTTTGGAAAAATAATTTTCTAACTCCAAAGTTGCGAATTTCAATAACTCACAAGACTGATCACTAGAAAAATCAGGATTTTCACCACAAAAATCAACTTGGGTTAAAAATTTGCCATCACTTTGTAACAATAAGTAACATATTGGAGATTTATAGTGAATTTTAAACATATTTTTTCCTTTAAATAGCTAAAATTGTTATAAGATTATACAAAAAACAAGGGGATAAAATGTCTTTTAAAGAAAATTATAACAAAGCTGTTAAAGAAAGAGAGAATTTAGGAATTCCTCCACTTCCTCTAAATGTAGATCAAGTAAAAGAAATTTGCGAATTGTTAAAAACTCAAAAAGATGAAGAATTAGCAGAACTTTTACAAAATCGTGTCAATCCTGGGGTTGATGATGCTGCTTTGATTAAATGTGAATTTTTAGACTCTATTCTTAAAAACAAAATCAATGTTCCAAGCATAGACAAAAAACGTGCATTTTCAATGCTTAAAACAATGTTGGGTGGCTATAATGTAAAAGTCTTAATTGATGCTCTAAAAGATGAAAGCATAGCACAAGAGGCTGCAAATGTACTTAAAGACATCATTTTTATACATGATAATTTTCATACCATAGCAGAACTTAGCAAAAATAATGCCTATGCTAAAGAAGTTTTGCAAAGCTGGGCTAATGCAGAATGGTTTCTTAAAAGAGAAAAACTTCCAGAAGTGATTAAATGTGTTGTTTTTAAAGTATCAGGAGAAACCAATACAGATGATTTAAGTCCTGCAGGAGATGCTTTTACAAGAAGTGATATTCCTTTGCACGCTAATGCAATGTTAAAAGTCCGTCAGGCAGGTTCTCTTGAAAAAATCAAAGAGTTAAAAAATACAGGCTTAGAAGTTGTTTATGTAGGCGATGTTGTAGGGACAGGATCGAGTAGAAAATCAGCTATCAATTCTATACAATGGCATTTAGGTAAAGAGATTGATGGGGTTCCAAATAAACATAGTGGTAGTATTATTTTAGGTTCTACTATAGCTCCAATTTTCTTTAACACTGCTCAAGATAGCGGGGCTCTGCCTATCGTCTGTGATGTAAGTAATTTAGAAATGGGAGATAAGTTTGAAATTTATCCTTATGAAGGAAAAATTGTTAAAAATAATTCTACTATAGCAGAATTTAAACTCACTCCAAATACCATACTTGATGAAGTAAGAGCTGGAGGAAGAATTCCACTAATCATAGGTCGCGGGCTTTGTGTTAAAGCGAGAGAATTTTTAGGTCTAGAAAATGAAAATATTTTTACAAAACCTAAACAACCAGAATCTTCAAATACTGGATATACTTTAGCTCAAAAAATGCTAGGGCGTGCCTGCGGAATCGAAGGTGTGCGTCCTGGTATGTATATAGAACCTATCACTTTAACTGTAGGTTCTCAAGATACAACAGGACCAATGACTCGAGATGAAATTAAAGAATTAGCAAGTCTTGGATTTAATGCAGATTTTGTAATGCAAAGTTTTTGTCATACTGCTGCCTATCCAAAAATAAGTGATTCTAACCTTCATAAAACTTTACCTAATTTTATGACAAGTCGCGGTGGAGTAAGCTTAAAACCAGGTGATGGGGTTATTCACTCTTGGCTTAATCGTTTTGTTTTGCCTGATAGCGTAGGAACGGGGGGAGATTCCCATACTCGTTTTCCTATAGGAATTTCTTTTCCAGCAGGAAGTGGGCTTGTAGCCTTTGCTGCTGTAACAGGATCTATGCCTTTAAATGTTCCTGAAAGTGTTTTAGTTCGCTTTAGTGGAGAATTGCAAGCTGGAATCACTCTAAGAGATCTTGTTAATGCTATACCTTATTACGCAATCAAGCAAGGACAACTTAGCGTAGAAAAGAAAAATAAAAAAAATATTTTTGCTGGAAAAATTTTAGAAATAGAAGGCTTACCAAATTTAAAAGTAGAACAAGCTTTTGAATTGAGCGACGCAAGTGCAGAAAGATCGGCTGCCGCTTGTACTGTAGATTTAAGTATAGAAAGTGTTAGCGAATACATAAAATCTAATATTTCTTTAATAGAAGCAATGATAGAAGCTGGCTACGAAAATAAAACTACTCTTGCTAGAAGAGCTGAAAAAATGAAAGAATGGCTTAAAAACCCTACTCTTTTAAGAGCGGACAAAGACGCAAAATACGCTTATGTTATAGATATAAATCTTAATGATATCAAAGAGCCTATTTTAGCTTGTCCAAACGATCCTGACGATGTAGCAACCTTGAGTGAAATTTTAAGCAACGATCAACGTCCAAAAAATATCGATGAAGTTTTTGTGGGTTCTTGTATGACAAATATAGGACATTATAGAGCTTTAGGAGAAATTTTAAAAGACAAAGGTATGCTTAAAACTAGGCTTTGGGTAGTTCCACCAACAAAAATGGATAAAGCACAACTCACAAAAGAAGGATACTATAGTATTTTTGGTGCAGCAGGTGCTAGAATAGAAGTTCCAGGTTGTTCTTTGTGTATGGGAAATCAAGCTAGAGTAAATGATGGTGCAGTAGTTTTCTCAACTTCAACAAGAAATTTCGACAATCGTATGGGTATGGGAGCTAAGGTTTATCTTGGAAGTGCTGAACTTGCCGCTGTGTGTGCGATTTTAGGAAAAATTCCTAGCAAGGAAGAATATCTGCAAATCGTAAGCGATAAATTAAATGATGCTCATAAAGCAAATATCTATAAATATTTAAATTTTAACGAAATCGATAATTTTAAATTAGACGATTAATTTAAATTTAAAGCTTATTTACGTTAAAATATTAAGAATTAAAAAAGTGGAAGGAAAATAATTTTGAGATTATTGCTTATTTTATTTTATTGTTTTGCAGGTCTAATGGCAAAAGATGCTATCGATTGCGATTATATCAAAAACAATAGAGCAACTTTTTTTAAAGATAATCTAAATTTAGATCATATTAAGATCGCTTCCACTTGTCCAGACTCTCTAAAAAACCAAATATTTACTAAAAAACTTTATAAATTAGCCAATGAAATTCGTGGTGAAAATAGTGCTTGCAATGGCATAGAATATTTGCCAAAACTTCAAAAATTTGATCTTTTGCTTTTAAAAATCGCACTTGATCCAATTTCTTTCCAAAAAGAATTAGACACTCCTGAAAATTTAGAAAAAAAATATAATATCTTAAAATCCTATTTTAGATATTGGGCATATCAAAGCATAGGAAATTATAGACTTTATCGTTCTTTTTGGCAAGAGTATAATCAAGCAATAGAACCTTTGGAAAAATATTTCCAAACCAATTTTAATTTTGATAAAGGTAGCAATATCTACTATGTTACAAACGCTTTAAATGAATTTTTAAATTGGGCAGTCGGAGAAACTAAAATTTATAAAGATATTACCCCTTTGGCTAAGGTAGTTTCAAATAAAAATAATTCCTTATCTTATATTCAAGATTTTATCTTTAAAAATGATTTAAATCAAGATGAACTCACAATAGGACTTCAAGCCGCTCTTTTAAATCAAAGAGAAAAACCGATACTAGAGTTTTTAATTCAATATGGTGCTAAAATTGATGAAGGCTACGAAAATGCCCTATTTTATGCTTTGGAAAATTATGATAATACTAAATTTTTACTAGATATGGGTGCAGATGTTAATAGTAGTAATGCTTTTGGAAAAACACCTTTGTTTTATGCGATTGAATTTAATCGCAAAGATATTATTTCTCTACTTTTAGACTATGGAGCTGATGTCAATAAAAAATACATCAATAATAATGAAAAATTAGCCCTTACTTCAAATTTATATGGAAATACCCCATATTTTATTACCTTTTGTGCTTTAGATCATACTTCAAAAAATGTCTTAATGCACGCTGCTACTTATGGAGATGTTGAGATATTAAAAACTTTAGTCGCAAAAGGCGCAAATATAAATGCTGTAGATGATTTGGGTTTTAATGCCCTTGATTTTGCTTTAGCTGCAGGAAAAACTGATAATGCAAACTACTTAAAAAGCTTAGGTTTAAAGGCGAATGAGAATTTATTTTACGGAGGAAGTTTAGAATGAAAACGGCTTTAATTACCGGAGCAAGTTCTGGTTTTGGAGAAGCTTGTACTAAAGCTTTGATCAAAGAAGGTTTTAAGGTAATAGCTATCGCTAGACGCAAAGAAAAACTTGAACTTTTAAAGCAAGAATTTAAAGAAAAATTGCATATCATCGCCTTGGATATCCGTGATAAAAAAGAAGTATTCTCGCAGATACAAAATTTGCCTAAAGAATTTCAAGAAATAGATATTTTAATCAATAATGCAGGACTTGCTTTAGGACAAGATGAATTTGATAGCTTGAGTTTAGAAGACATCGAAACGATGGTTGATACCAATGTCAAAGGATTTTTATATATTGCTAGAGCCGTAATTCCTATACTAAGAAAACAAAAAAATGCTTATATTTTCAATCTAGGATCTGTAGCAGCAACAAATGCTTATTTTGGAGGTAATGTTTATTGTGGAACTAAAGCTTTTGTTGGACAATTTTCTAAAGCCTTAAGAAATGATTTACGTGGTACAAATATCAAAGTTACCAATATTGCTCCTGGTTTATGTAAGACTGAATTTAGCGAAGTGAGATTTAAAGGAGACAAAGAAAAAGCGGAAAAAGTATATGAAAATACGAAATTTATAAGTGCTGAAGATATTGCAAAAGTAATATTATCTATCATTAATCTTCCTGAACATATCAACATTAATGAAATAGAACTTATGCCAATTACTCAAACTTGGAACGGCTTTTATATAGAGAAAAACTAATGAGACTACTCCTTTTTATATCTTTGCCTTTTTTTTGCTTGGCTAATGAAGCCTCCTCTAATGCTAATTTATTTGGAATATTTACACTTGTACCACCTTTAGTCGCAATTGCTTTAGCTTTTATTACAAAAGATGTGATTTTATCACTTTTTGCAGGGGTTCTAAGCGGAACTTTTTTATTAAGTTTATCTTCTAATGTTTTTAAAGAGCAAACTTTAGGGTTTTTAAATTTTTATAATACCACCATAGAATCTTTTTCTAAAATCATTTTTTATATTTTACAATCTACTTCAGATCCTGTTAATGCCGGTATTATTTTGCAAATTCTCTGCATAGGCGGACTTGTAGCTCTTATAACAAAAATGGGAGGAGCAAAAGCTGTAGCTTTAAAATTTGCCAAAAGGGCAAAATCTGCCGTAAGTGCTCAAGTTAATACTTGGTTTTTGGGGCTTTTAATCTTTTTTGATGATTACGCTAACCTGCTTATTGTTGGGCCCATCATGCGTCCTTTAGCAGATAAATTTAAAATTTCGCGCGAAAAATTTGCTTTTATTATAGATTCTACTGCAGCACCTGTAGCAGGAATTGCTGTAATTTCTACTTGGATAGGCTTAGAAGTTTCTCTTATTAAAACTGCTTATGAGCATATAGGAATTAACAATATCAGTGCTTTTGGAATTTTCTTAGAAACCATACCTTATCGTTTTTATAATATCCTTATGCTTTTTTTTGTGGTTGCAACTGCTTTTATGAAACGTGAATTTGGACCTATGTACGAAGCTGAAATGCGTGCTAGAACTACGGGGCAAGTTGCTCCTATTGTAAAATCTGGAGCACTCGATACCGCAGAATTAGAAGATCAATTTCTTGCACCAAAAGAAGGGATTAAAATTGGTGCTTTTAATGCTATTTTCCCTATTTTTGTCCTTATACTTCTTGCCTTACTTGGATTTTATTTTAATGGCTTGGGAGCTTTATCGGGAAAAGAATTAGAAAATGCTAATGCAAATCCGCTTTCTTTTGAAACCCTAAGGATTGTTTTTGGAAAAGCTGACTCATCAGTAGTTCTTTTTCAAGCGGCTTTATTTGCGGCTATTGTTGCAATATTTATTGGTGTTTATCGTAAAATTTTTAATATCAAAGAGGCAATTGAAACTTGGATTTATGGTTGGAAAACTATGATTTTTACCATAGTTTTGCTTTTGCTTGCTTGGTCTTTATCTAGTATAGTAAAGGATCTTGGAACTTCACTTTTTATTTCAAGTTTGTTAGCTGATAAATTACCCGATTATATTCTACCTGCGACTATTTTTGCCTTTGCTTCGGCTACTTCCTTTGCCATAGGAACAAGTTATGGTACTATGGGAATTTTAATGCCTTTAGCTGTGCCTTTAGCTTATAAAATAGCACAACTTAACGGAATGGATGCAAATTCAATGCATCATTATATGGTGATTAATATTAGCTGTGTTTTAACAGGAGCTATCTTTGGAAATCATTGTTCGCCTATAGCTGACAATGTTATCTTGTCCTCAATGAGTGCAAAATGTGACCATATAGAACATGTTAGAACTCAAATTCCATATGCTTTATTTATTTGTGCTATTTCTTTGATCGCAGGTTATCTTCCTGTTTCTTTAGGAATTAGCGTTTGGTTTGTTTTACCTTTTAACCTAATTTTTATTGTATTGTTGCTTCGACTCATTGGAAAAAAAGTTTCATGAGTCTTGCAAAATTTGGAAATATAACAAATTTTGAAGAAAAGGCTTGTTTTGTAAAAAAATTTTTCCTTGAGCTTTATCAAGGAGAAATTGAACTTTTTAGATCTCCAAGTAAACATTATAGAACTAGGGCTGAATTTTCTTTTTATCACTATAATGATAAGCTTGATTATGCTATGTTTGATCCTAAAAATAAAAAAAAGTTTATCGTAAAAGATATTGATTTTCCTGATAAAAAAATTTGCGATTTTATGCCTATTTTGCTTGAAAAAATCAAAGCGAATTTAAATTTAAAAGAAAAGCTTTTTGGAGTCGAGTTTTTAGCAACAAAACAAGATTTAAGCGCAACCTTGCTTTACCATAAAGATGTAGAATTAATCTATAGTGATTTAAGCAAATTAAGCAGTAATTTAAATTGTAATCTAATAGCAAGAAGTAAAAAGAAAAAAATCGTTTTTAAAAATGAGAATTTAACGCAAAAACTTCAAATTCAAAATAAAGAAATGCTTTATGAGTTTAACAATGATTGTTTTATACAACCCAACACCTTTATAAACGAAAAAATGATTACTTGGGTTAATGAAAATTTAGCTTTACAAAATAAAAAAGACCTGCTTGAGCTTTATTGTGGATATGGTAATTTTACCCTTGCTTTAGCAAATAATTTTCGTAAAGTTTTAGCTACTGAAATTTCAAAAAATAATATTAATTTTGCTTTAAAAAACTGCAAACTAAATAATATTACAAATATCGATTTTGTAAGACTTTCTAGTGAAGAATTAAGCTCTGCTTTAAAAAAAGAAAGAAAATTTTTTCGTCTTAAAAACCTAAATTTAGATCATTTTGATTTTTCTCATACTTTAGTTGATCCACCGCGTGCAGGTTTGGATAAGAGTGTAATTGATGTGATCAAAAAATATGATAATATCATTTATATTTCTTGTAATCCTATAAGCTTGAAAGAAAATTTAAAAATATTAGATCAAACTCATAAAATTTCTAAAATGGCTATTTTTGATCAATTTGTCAATACTCCACATTTAGAATGCGGAGTATTTCTTACAAAGAAATAAAAAAATAATTCATTAATTTAGCCAAAATAACAATTCCTATACAAAGTATAAAAACTAAAGGATGGATAAAATTTCCTAAAGGATTTTCCTTTTTAAGTATAAAATGATAAAACAAAGAAAATATTGCTAAAAATAAGATTGTAAAAGCAAGAAACATTTTCATAAGAAAAAGTAAATTTAAAGGACTAAGATGAAAAGATGCTAATAATCCGCCACTTAAAAACAAAATAAGCACAATAAAAGGCATAAATTTAACACCGATAGGAATCAAAAAGTTTTTTATCAAAATCAAAATTTTTTCTTTTTATGGTTCCTAAAATAAAAATATCTACAAACAAATAACCTATAAAAAATATCGCGCAAAATAAATGAGTAAGTAAAATATATGGATAAAGCATATTTATTCTCCTTAATTTGTTAATTATAACAATTTTATTCTTTAAGCTAAAGAATTTATTTTTTAAGGAAAATAAGACTAATATAATTTTAAATCTTATAGGAAATTAAATTATGAATGAAAGTGCAATTATAGATAAAATACTTAATCAAACAAAGACTATTGCTATAGTGGGCTTAAGTGTAGATACTAGCAAACCTTCTTTTATAGTTGGACAATATTTACAAAAAAATGGATATAAAATTTGTCCTATTTATCCAAAATTTGAAGAAGTTTTGGGTGAGAAAATATACAGAAAATTAGATGATATTGAAGAAAAAATCGATCTTGTTTTGATGTTTAGGAAAGGAAGTTTTGCCGCTAATTTATTGCCTATCATCATACAAAAAGGGATTAAAAATTTTTGGCTTCAGCTTGGAATTTTTAACAACGAAGTTCAAAAAGAATGTCAAAAGCTAGGGATTAGTTTTATACAAAACAAATGCATTATGCGTGAATTACCACTTTATATAAATAGAAAAAACTATAATTAAACCTTAATATTCACACTTCTATGTTTAGTTTTAGAACTTAATTTACTAAGATGATTAGAGTTGGAATTGCTATCATTAGAATTAGAATTATTGTTATTAGTATTAGAATTGTTATTTGTATTGCCATTATCTATTTTTACATTAAAAAGAATTTCTAATTCTTTTGCTAAATCAAATTTATTTTCAAGAAGTTTTTTTATGAGTTCATTTCTTATATTATCATCTTTATAAGTTTCTTTGTTTTTACTTTCTGCTTGGATGGGTTTGAAGGGTTTGTCTTTTGTTTGATTAGTTTGTTGTGCAAGATTGGAATTTTGTTGTGCTATTTGTGCCTTATATTTTTCTCCCATAGCATCACTTTTAGCTTTCATTTCTAGCCATTGTTTTTTGAATTCTTCTATATCTGTATTTCCACTTAAAAGCTTTATTGTATTTACAAAATCAACTCCTATATCTCCAGTTATACTATAAGTAATAGGATTTTGCTGGATAAAATCTTTTAAACTTTGTATTTCATTTGCATTCATAGTTTTATCAAATCCTAAAATTTTACCTTGTATGGTTACATCACCAACTAAAATTGAATAATTAGCTTCTGAAATTCTAGCATTCAAAAAAGCCATCAATGCACCGCCTTTAGTTATGCTTCCATCATTGTTTGTATAAACTTTTTGTCCTATATCAGTTTTTGCGGTATAAAAAATATTATCAATTTTAGGATCAATAAAATTTTTATTAGGATAAGTTTGAGTAGCATTATGACTCTCATTCACATATGGGAGTACAACTTTATAATAATCTTTAGCTTCATTTTGATTAAATGTTTTTGTAATTTCAAATGTATCAACATCATAAACAAAAGCTGCTGGCATACTTTGTAATTGTTCAAGTGTAAAAGAGTTCAAATTTGTATCTGGTGCAATTTGTGAAAAAAGCTTATAGGCATTTCCTATGGTTTTAGCAAAATCTACATTAATAAAAGTATTATTTATTCTTTTATAATATTCATTTGCAAAATTCTCCATACCCTTAGCATAAATCTTATAATCTTTTGGTATTCCTGCAGCTTCATTGAAATCACTTGTAAAAAAACCATCTTCATCTACACCATAACCTAGTATTTTATCTATAGCTTGTGATTTATCATTTACTAAATTTGAATTTGTTTGTTGAATTTGGTTTAAAGAGGTATTGTTTGAAATATTATTATTTGAATTTATGTTATTGTTTAAATTTGTATTGTTGTTTATTTCTTTATTATTATCTACTAAATCATTTGTTTTAGAATTCTTTTTAGAATTTAAAGTATTTGTATAATAATTATAATTTGAGTAAGAATTTATACTATTTATCATTTTTTACTGCCTTTTGATTATAATAGTAGATAATATTTATCACTTCTACCTTGTATATCGGTAGAAATGATGAGAAGTTTATGATAGTAATATTTTTATAGAAATAATGATGTACTTTTATAAATTTGTTTTTAATCGTTTTAAGTTTTAAAATTATTTTTTTAAACTCTTTTATCTATAC
This sequence comes from Campylobacter estrildidarum, assembly GCF_005406205.1. Taxonomy (GTDB): domain Bacteria; phylum Campylobacterota; class Campylobacteria; order Campylobacterales; family Campylobacteraceae; genus Campylobacter_D; species Campylobacter_D estrildidarum. Next base: position 1,458 of record NZ_NXLZ01000006.1, on the reverse strand, counting down.
CTTTTTCATTAAGTTTTTCCATAAGTTCTAAAATATCTACTCCATTTTCTTTTTGAACTTTTAAAAATTGTTCCCAAAAACTATTTTTTATTTCATCTTTATAAGTTTCTTTGTTTTTGCTTTCTGCTTGGATGGGTTTGAAGGGTTTAACCATTAAATTATCGCCCATAGCCGTTTCAAATTCTTTTACAAACTCATCATGTCTTTTTTTAAAATCCATATATTTAGTTTTAAATTCTTCCAAGCTTAAATCTTCACTCATAAGCTTATCAAATTCATCTTCAAAATCTTTAGATTTTTTAATTAAAGAATAGTCCAAATGAAATTGCACGGCATAAGAAGTAAAACCTCTCAACTTTTCTCTTTCCTTATCAATCCCCATCCAAGTATCTGGAATTATATCTTTAAAAGATGATTTTTCTATTTTATTTGGATCTTTTAATTGATATTTTTGCATAAAGGTATAAAATTCAGTCATATCTTTTTTACTTATGCTTTCATCAAAGCCATAAGTTTTACCAAAAAGAGTACTTTGACTTTCTTTCATTTTAGTCCAATCATTAGATATAAAAACCCCTAATAATACGTCGCTTTTTTCAAAATCATTTTTAAGAGAAATATGGAATTCACTTTCAATTTTTTCTTTATTAAAATTTTCTCCAAAACGATCAAGACTTTGCAATTTTTCATTATAAAAATTTCCAAGCTCTTTAGCCCAATCTATATAATTATATAAAGGCTTATATATAAGCTCTGTTGTAGTCAAAGTTTTATTTAAATTTGCTATTAATTTAGCATTAATCTTATAATCTTTAGGTATTCCTGCAGCTTCATTGAAATCACTAGTAAAAAAACCATCTTCATCTACACCATAACCTAGTATTTTATTAACAGCCTTAGATTTATCACTTACCAAATTTGAATTTGTTTGTTTTAATGAGGTATTGTTTGAAATATTATTATTTGAATTTATGTTATTGTTTAAATTTGTATTGTTGTTTATTTCTTTATTGTTATTATTATCTACTGAATCATTTGTTTTAGAATTCTTTTTATTAGAATTTAAAGTATTTGTATAGTAATTATAATTTGAATAAGAATTTATATTGTTTATCATTTTACTGCCTTTTGGTTATAGTGGTAGATAATATTTTTATCATTTCTACCTTGTATATCGGTAGAAATGAAATTAATTTAATTAAAAGGCTAATTAATTCTAAACTCTCATATCAACTTTTCTTTGTTCAGCTAGTCTTTTTGCTTTTCTTTGTTTCTCTAAATGTTCTAATTGTTCTTTTTGAAATTTTTCTATATCTTCAAACATTTGGGATATAGGATCTTTGTAGTTTTGGTTAGTAGTTGTATCTATATCGTTAATTTCTGCTCCTTGAACTACAACTTCATCACTAAGTTTGAGATTAAAACTATTCATAGCTTTTCTTACTTCTTCTTCACTCA
>NZ_NXLZ01000005.1 GCF_005406205.1 Campylobacter estrildidarum | reverse complement strand
ATCTCCTCTTTCTACTGTTTGAACTGTAGAGACTGATTCTTTTACAGCTTGGTTATCTTGTTCTAAACCTTGTTTAGTAGCAAGGATGTTTTCATTGATAGCTTTTGAGATTTGACCAAACTCATCATTAGTTTTTATATTAATAGTAGAGACATTCTTTGTTTTATGATTGATGAAATCAAAGAATGAGTTAAGACCAGTTTGGATGGTGGTGAGTGGGGAGAGATAACGAGAAACTATGAAATACATTAAAATCATACTTAAAACTACTATAACCAAAACTAAAATAATTTGAATAATTGCGAATTTATTAATTGATTTATAAACTTTATCAGTTGGTTCAGTAATACAAGCAGTATACTGAAAAACTGGAACACACATACCTAAATTTGGAACACCTGCAACAGGAATAGAAAAAGGAGTAAATTCTCCATATTGTTTTAAATTATCCAATAATAAAGTGGTATTTTGGGAACCATCTTTTATTTGAGAAGGCTTTGAAGCAACAAATATATTTTTATCATTGTCAATTAAAAAAGCATTTCCTGGTTTAGCTTCAAATTGTTTTTGTAATTTTTCAACACCCACATCTATGGCTAAAACACCTATAAATTTACCATCTTTATAAAGAGCTTTAGAGTAAGTAAAAACAGAATCGTGACTTACAGGGTCAAGATAAAAAGGTTGTACATAAACTGAGTTACTATTTTTGGCACCTTTATACCATTGTCTAGTTGTAGCATCATATCCATTATTTTTACCGTTAATTCTTAAATCTTTAGCCATTTTATCAGATTCAACATCACTAACAACATTACTTCCATTTTCTAAACCTATATAAGCTGCTAAAAGATTACTTGAACGTTTATAAGATTTAAACAAATCTCCCACATTACTCATTAAAGCATCTTGAGAATTTAGTTTTTCAATAGGCATAGATAAAACATCTTCTCCTAATTTTTTTAATAAGGTAATATTCTCGGTTCGAAAATTTTCCATATCAACTTTAGCTACTTTAATAGAACTAATTTCAGATCTTTTTACAGCTTCAAACAAAGCATCTTTTGTAAAATAAACCCAACAACTCCCAAGGTGATCAAAGCAATAATGGCTATAATATTTGCGATCAAAGAGAGTTTAATTTTTAAACTTTTCATCAATCAACTCCTTAAGTATAATTCAGATAAAAAATATCTTTTTTATTTTAACATAATATTTTTTTTTGCAACTTAAGGACAAATTTAAACAAATTAGGTGCTGAAATTTTAATATCGTTACTTTTAGGAATCATTTACATTGTTTAAACAACCATATAATGCCCACAAATAACAATAAAAATTCGATGACATTTAAAAAGCCATATTTACTTGTAAAAAATACTATTAATGTAAAAATGAAAAATAATAATAAAATTGTTCCCCAGAAAATTCCCGTCATAACAAAATAAATCAAACTCAAGATAAAAATAAAATCACCGATAACATAAATTCTCCTTTAATTAAGTTATTTTAATAAAAAATACGTAAAGGTTGTGTCTAAAAATTTTAAAAATAAAAATTTTCATGACATAACCTGTCGCAAGAGTATCTTATACTTTCCTTGTAATTTTAAATCAAGGAGAAAAAATGTTACCTTTAATATTAGGAATAGGCGCTATAGGCTATGCGGGAGTTAAACTTAAAAAATGGTATGATCAAACAAAAGAGGAAAATGCTTACTGGATAGATAGTCCTAAGGATGTTATTTCTGAAATGATTTGCAATGCTACCAAAGTCGCTGAAGAAAAAATAGATGCTTTAGATGACAAAGCTCTTAAAATCTTTGATAAAATTGATGAAATTTTATACAATAAAGTCGAATACTTATCTAGTCATACTTCAAATTTAAATATAAAAGAAGACTTGAACAATATTTCAAAAGAACAAAATGAACTTATACAAAGAAACTATAAAACTAATTTGCTGCGACATGGTATTTGCAAATTTAATGATAGAAGAAATGGCTTCAACAATGATAAGTCAAGACAAGGATCTAACCGATTCTATTTCGGATCTATCCGATGATGCCTTAAAAATAGCTTCAAAAATCAAAAAAGAAATTCTTGATCACGCTAAACAAAGAATCAAAGATCTTCAAGAAACAAAACAAAAAATAGAGGATTTAGAAAAGGATATTACAGAAGCCAAAGATATAATTCAAAAAAATATAGAATATAAAAAACATTATGATCAAATTATCAAAGAGCAAACATTAAAAATCAATGAGTTGCAAGCCAATTTAAATAAAAAAAATATTTTCGCAAATACTGTATCAAGCATTGCCCTTATACTTTGCATTATAACAATGATATTAAATTTTTGGCTAATTTACTTATGACTTTAGCCAAAGAAACAATAAATTAAAGTATCTAAATAAAATTAAAGGAAAACTGTGAAAGTGCTTAATACTTTAAAATCATTAGCTTTAACTGCTAAATGTGCAATCGGGTGGCATTCCAGAGAATATAAAAACCCTGAATGCTTTTTTTCAAAAATATGTCCTGATTGTAATTCATATGTTTCCAAATGGAAACATTCTTTTGGCAAATATGTAATAACAAATTCTAGCAATTGTAATGGGTATAGAGAATGCGTATATTGTCATTTTAAAGAATATGATTCCTTTCATAACTATGAAGGAGTCGAAAAAATGATAAATGTCAAATTATAGAAAAATGCAGACGTTGCGGAGATACAAAATTAGGAGCCACTCGTCACAATTGGCAGAAAATTCCATTTACAGACAAAGAACTTTCATTAAACGGAAAAAAGGAAATGTAAGGATTGTGGTGCTTGAGAAAAATAACCATGAAAGAGCACGACAAATTAGCCATTCGTTTAGCACAAATTTTATGCAAATTCAACGATGGGGAAAGATTGAGTATAGAAGAGCTTGCACAAGAATTTAATGTCGATACAAGAACTATACAAAGAGACTTAAACGAAAGGCTCTCCTTTATGCCTATTCAAAAAGAAAATGGAAAATACTTTCTTGAATCTTTTGCTTTGGGACAATTAAGCTTTAAAGATATACAAAATTTTGCTTCTTTGAGTGGCATTAGTGAACTCTATCCTACACTAGATCAACATTTTATTACCGATTTATTAAGCCAAAAGATTAATAATGTTTTAGTGGTAAAAAATGAAGGTTTTCAAAAAGATCATAACACCTTTGAAAATATAGCAGCAGCCATACCCAATCACAATATTTTATATTTTAATTACAAAGAAAAAAACGCGAAGTAAATCCTTATAAACTTGTCAATTATAAAGGAATTTGGTATCTTTTAGCAGATGAAAACCACAAACTCAAACATTTTAATTTTAGCAAAATCATCAATATAAGCATCAGTGATAAGAAATTTCAGCCCGATGAAAATTTAAAAGAACTCATCAATCAAGGTAAAAATATTTGGCTGGAAGAAAAAATAGAAGTTATTTTAGAACTAGATAAAAATGCTAAAAGAGTATTTTTTCAGAAAAAAGGTTTTAAGTAATTACAAAATCATAAATGAAAATGAAAAATCTTATATTTTGAATGCAAAAATTTCTTATGATGATGAAATTTTAAATTTAATCAAACAATGGATCCCTTATATAAAAATCATCTCTCCTATAGAATTAAAAACCAAACTTGAAAATATTTTAAAAGCATATTTAAAAAAATAAATTTAAAATCTTATTTTACAACCTCTTCTAAATGCTGCAAAATTTTTACCATTGCCAAAGTATCAAGCTTGCAGTACTCAAGCAAAGCTTTTCGGTATGGTTTTTGAGTCGACTCATCCATATTTTTCATCAGCTCAAAACTCTGCATTGCCTCACTTCCATTGTGGATCAAAGACAAATCTTTATAGGCTTGTTCCATTTGTGGAATTAAAGCAGGTAAAACCATTTTTATAGAATAGATCCCTTGCATTTTATAATGATAATAATCTTTATTTTGAAAAGGTATCATCAAGTCTTTAATATTGCTTTCTATATTTAATAAATGCTCCCTAAATTCAGGATATAAATCCGCTAATTTTCTTATAACTCCTTTTTCAAAACTTGCATTATAAGCAAGAACGCATACATCTTTTGGTATATAAGCGATCAAATTTTTAACCAACTGCTCCCTAGGATCGACTCCGCATTGAGATAAAAATTCTCTATGCTCTAATTTATCCTTATTATCAATATGTAAAGAAAATTGAAAAGGAATTTGTTCATATGGCCTAGCTCCTTTAAATTCTGGGATAGCTTGAGAAAAAGTTTCAAAGTCCAAATGATACATAGGATAACTTAACGTCGCTAAAAAAAGCTTTAATTTTATCTTTATTTATGATGATTTCTTGATTTAAACAAGCTTTGATTTGAATTTGCTGCTGCACATTAAAGATGGATAAATCTTTAATATCTGAAAAATTAATAATATTTTGCTTGTAAAGACTAAATTTCTTATCTTGATCTAATCTTGCGATATTAAAAATATTTTCATGATGACACAAATTTCTTTGTTTATCCCAACAATAAGTATAAGCATCGCATTTATAAGGATGATGGCATTGTTTTCCTATATCGATATTAGGTTCCTCTTCTAAGGCTAATATTTGTTCAAAATCGATCAAATTTTGTTCCACTTGTCTTTGTTTAGATGCAACCTGCTGTGTAATATCATCCACGATAAACAACTCATCTAAATTAAGCTCATCTTCCCTAATATAATTTTTATTGATATAAATCAAATTAACCCGATCAACACTATAGCCTAAATTTGATAAAACATAATATTGCAAAGCACAATCATCCAAATAAACATCTTTAAAGAAGTGGAGCTTTTTACCTCATTGATAATCAATCCTGATTTTGTATTTTGCAAGATATCTACCATGGCTACAATGCCTCTATAAAAAAAGTGGCCTCATATATTATCTCTTGATCTTGATTGATCAAATCCTTGGTAAGTTGGCATTTTTCTTCAAAAGTGCTGCTTTCAAATTCTATTTTCACACCTTTTGAAAATAAACTATAAGCTAATTCACCTACTTTATCCCCTGTGCTAAATTTAGCCAAAACATTTTCATTTGGCGTATCCAAAACTTCACTTTTGTAGGTTTTCAGCCATAAGGATTTCACACACTGCAAGGCTCTTATATATCTTGACTTTGATAAAAACATTATTTAATTCTTAAACTCTTTCTTGTATAACTACCTCTATCCTAACAAAATTCTTACTTTTAGATTATTAGATTTTATTGCTACGATTATTTTTTACTGTTTTCATCCTAAGATTTTTTATATTAGAGTTATTCAGTAACTTCTATACTTCCTCTAAAAGCCAAAGGAGTTTTTTCTAAAATAGCAAGATAATTTTCCTCAAGTTGTTTTTCGTGTTCTAATCTTATTTCATTTATTTCATATTGTATATTTTTTTCCACATTTCATTTTTAAATTCTCTATATTTTTCTTCACTGCCTAAAAGCTCTAAAGAACTTTTAGCTCCTGCTTCAATGAGTTTTTTAACTGTGCTAGAATAACAATTTTCTACTGCCAATATCAAAGCACTCTCTCCATAACGATTTGATCCTTTATCATATTCTATGATCTCATTGATATCTTTTATTTTACCGCTATCAATTAAAACATTGGCAAATTTTTGCTCTTCTCTAGGAAGAAATTTGTGTAATAAATTTTCACCTTCTGAATTTTTAAGATTAGGATCTGCTCCAAGTTCTAGAAAAAATACAAAAGTTCTAATTTATTAGCCCTTTCTATCTTAGTGAAATCACGAAAATAATTGGTTTTAAAAATCAAAGGTTCATATCGCCCTTCCTCACCCCGATAAAAGCAAGCATTGATATTAGCTCCCTTATCCACTAAAAGTTTAATAATTTTTTTGTTTTTTCTAAAACTATGTGATGATCTTCACCTTCTATTGTAAAACTAATACAAGCCAATAAAAAATTCAACCATTTTTGACCCTTTATGAATTGCAAAATAAATTCATGAAATTCATGATCATATGCCTTATGGAAGTGAAATAGGTAATAGGCTATAGTAAGGTCTTTGGACTGGATATAAGTTACCTTTTGGATCTGATATGATATAGATTGTATTTAAATCTGTCTTTTTAACATATTCTTGCCATTCTTGATAATACTTATCTTTGATGCTACATTCTTCATAAAAAACCATTTAAGCATAGGATTAGCTTGAACTTCTTCATAAGAGATGATTTTTTCGTTAGTTATTTGGGTTTCCTTATGTTGTTTAATTAATATAAATTATTCTTATATCTAAATACCTCAAAACTATTTTTTAATACTAGATATAATATCCAATGTAATTAATATAGATATATCTTCAGCGATTTTTATAAACCTTTTATAAAAATAGCTATTTTTATCTATTTTAAATTTATTTTTAGCCACAACTTTCTTATAATTATTTATATATTTCTCTAAAATAATTTTATAAATAGTCGCAAACTCCGTATTATTTATTATATTAGGATTTTTTGTATCTAATGAATCAATATCTATCTTGTTTTTTATAATATAATCCATTACATCTTTTTTCATTTTGTACAGATAATTCACCAAAGTGATAAATTTGATAAATCCAAATAATGTTATACACTCATCATTAAGCGTATATATATTTAATTTGTCGTTTTTAATATCCTTTTTTACATCATAATGTCCTATGATCTTAATATAACTTGGTTTAAATAGATTATATTTAAAAATGATTATGCTAAAATACCCCGCTATATTAAATATTATTCTATCCTCGTTAAAGGAGGATACTTCAATATCATCTGCCAATTCATTACAATAAATACACAATAAGCAAATAATGGCTTCAATATTGTTTTTAACATGATTATCTAGTTTTAGATTTTTATATTTATTTAACGTCAATTTTAGCTTATGGGTTTTGTTTATTAACTTATTAAATTCACTTCTATCAATATTTACATAGTCTAAACCATTATAATCAGGATCAAAATATGGTATTCTAGTATTAACAAGATTATTATAAGACTCATTTACAAACATAGTATCCGATGATATACTATCATACCAAATATACTCAGTGAATTTAATAGCTGGATGATTTAATTTAAATACTTTAAAAAAATTCAAAGTATAATAAAATCCCTGTATTGAAGAAACCCCTTGATAATCATCTAATTCTATAACAGGTAGTTCTGGGTTTACAAGGTTTATAAATGTTGTACTAGACATTATATCATACTCAGTAAGAGTTCTCTCTCTATCATTATTAAATAAAACTCTTATTAAATACAGTATAAAACTATTATATTCACACAAAGCTTCTTTTTTTATATTAAATATATCTTTTAAGTTAGCTGGTAATTTTTTCATGGTTTTTCCCTTTTTTAATATTCATATCATATACTAATATTATTTAGTATATTTTAGCACATATTTATTGTTTTTTACTTTTAATAAAAATTAAATAAGTATATTTTTGTAAGTTCTTTAATCAAACTAGTTTTATTATACTTTAATTTTTTAAGTACAGTTTTGAAAGCGAGAAAAAATACTTAAGTGGTGCGGATGAAAGGACTTGAAATATATAATTAAAAATAAATTACTATTTTATAATATTTATATAATAGTTACCTTTTATGTGTATAAAAATATTTAAATTTATTCCTGAAAACTTAAATAAATTTTGAAAAGTTCAGTTTTCAAACTTTTTATATTAATATTGCTATCAAAACCCTATTTTATGGTATTTTTAAAAAAATTAATTAAGGTTTTTTTAAAGTCGTTTAAGCTCGTTTAGCTTAAATGGAATGTTTCACGGATTTTTTCTTTAAGTTTTCTTGCTTTTTTGCTCTTTTTTAGTGCTAAACTTAAACGCATTTTTTGCAAAAGCTTAAAAAGGCAAGGTATTATTTAGGTAGCTATAAATATTGCAAACAATCCCCCCCCCTGTTATAAATTCTTATTATTATACTAAAATTAAGTCTTAATAATATCTTTTTATTACTTCAAAATAAAATCATTTTAAATACATTTTTTGTTGTTTTGTGGGTATCTCCAATTTTGGATACTAAAAATAAATACACAAAATCCAATTTTGGATTTAAAAATAAGTATCTTCAAAATTGAAGACACCATTTTAAGCATATTTTGAAATATATCTCTAAATACCTAAAATACTTTATTTAATTAGTTAATTTGTTAGTCAAGTTCAACGTAATGTAAAAAAAATGGCTCACATTTTTTTAAGTCTGCCGTTTCGGTGTATAAATTTCGGCTTCATAGAGATTTGCACCCCCTACCCCTCGCATAGTTTATAAAATCCTATTTCAGTTTTTTTAGTAATCTTTACTTTAAATTCATAATCAAAGCTTTCATAAGGTTTTATTACATAGCAGTCATAGTTAATCTCTAGCAATCTAACAAACCATTCAGGTAGTAAAACAAAATAATTGTTTCCTACTTGTTTAATTTTAAAACCACTTCTAATATCATTTACATTTCTGTAAAAATTATCATACAAACCTATATTAGTTGCAAAAGTTTTTACTGGAATTGCATTATTAATAATATCATCTTTGTTAAACATTTTATATTCTTTGATAAGTTGAAAGGTAGCTTAATAAAGTTCTTCTAAAAATAAATTAAAAATTATAACAAAAAATGTTTCAAATTTATATTCTTTTTTTTATAGATATTTTTTTACATTTTTTATCTTTTATTTTTTGTATTTTTTTATTTTAAATTCTCGCTCTAACTAAGAAAGCAAAGTGTAAAAATGTAAAAAATAAATCTTTTATAACAAACCATCTAATAAGCTTTGATTTGCGTTTTTGATGGTAGTTAAATTCATCGGATTTTAAGCGTAAGAGATATTTAGTTTAATCGGATTTTAATCATTAAAAATAATACTTGTTTTAATCGGATTTTAAGTTTATTTCTAATGTTTAAATTCATCGGACTTTAAGTTTAAAAAGACGTATAATATCTATTATTTATATTTTCTATAAATGCGTGGGTGTTTCAAATAAAAGAGGATTGATTTTATAATTAGCGATGTTTGATTATTAGGATAAATATAAGATTGGATTTTAGATTGTTGAGGTTATTAGTAAGACAATAAAAAGATTACAAGGTTTAATATTCTCTGATTTTTCGTATTTTATAGTGCCTCCGATTTTATAACCTTTTGGAAAATTATATTTGCTTTGATTTTTTCGCATTCTCATTTTGCGTATTGTATTTTGGCTAAGCCCTAAACACTCTGCTACTTCTTTAGTTGATAATAACTTTTTCATTCTTGCACCTCCTGTTTTATGTAGGCGTCTCGTTCATTTAGTAGCTTAAGGATTAAATCTATTAATTCCCTGCTATTTGCTGTAAATTGCACTAATCTTTCGTTGATGATTGATAACGCCTTATGTATATCGTCGGTGTCGTAGCTCTCACACGATAAACTTAAGGCACTAACTAAAACACTTAGACCATCTAAACCATCCGGTAAAAACTCTAAATCGCTATCTAAAAATATGTTTTCCATTTTTGTATCCTTTTGTTATTAATTTTATATTGTTTTGATATTTTTTAAATAAAAATAATATAGTATTGATACTTAAAAATATCTTTAATAAATATCGTTTTAATATTTTTATTTTATGTTTAGTATTGTAATTATATAATTTATCTAAAATTATAAAGGTTTAATATGACTAAAGAAAAATTTAACCAGCTTTTAAAACAAGCTAATTTAAACAAAAGAAAATTAGCAGAAATAAGCGGTATTCCTTATCCTACGATTAACGCTTGGGGTTCAACTACTCCTTATCCACAATATATAACCTTTTTATTAGAAAACTATATTAAAGCTCAAAGTTATGAAGAGTTAAAAAATAAAGTTTTTGAAATTGAAAATATAAAATAAATTATGTTTTCCATTTTTGCATCCTTTTGTTATATGATTAAAATACAAATGTATTTATTTTATTTTAAAATTATATATATTTATATTTATAAATAGCTTAATTAAAGTATATTTGTATTTAAAACTAATTATTATGATATAATTTTATATTTAAAATGATGAGAGGCGGGGTAACTATGTTAAGTAAAGATGAATTTAAAGAATTAATGTTTAATGCGAATTTATCTAAAAAAGATTTTGCCGAAAAATTAGAAGTAAGTTATAATGCTATAAATAGCTGGGGGACTAATGGCAGAGATTATCCCTATTGGGTTAAATCTTGGCTTGAAAACTATATAAAAGCTCAAAAATACAATAAAATAAAAGAGATGATTAAAAATGATATTGATTGATTAACAAAATTACGCCATAAATCAAAAAACTAGGACTTAATAATATCTTTTTATTACTTCAAAATAAAATCATTTTAAATGCGTTTTTTGTTGTTTTTATATTCTATGCTCAAATTTGGGCACACCCCTAAGAAGTTTGAAAAATATCAAGGGCTTTAAAATCTCTATTCTTTCTTAAATCTTTAAAAATACCAAATTGCAAATTTAAAAAGCTTCTTGTAATGCTCTGATTGTTTATGTCTTTTAAAAACAGGTTAAAAAGCCTTAAAGCGTCTTTGATTATATTTAACGACCTCAGCAATTTATCTTTAATCATTATTCTAAATTCTAATCTTTTCCATTTTTTAAACTTATTGTCTATATTTTGCTTATGGTAGTATTTCTGCTTATAAAATTTATCATATAAAAGCACCCTTTGAAGTTGTGGTAATTGCTCGTTTGTTGCTTTATTAATATAAAGGCTTTTGTTATATTCTAACAAATCGCCTTTAAAATCTAAATTTGAAAAAGTATCTATAGCTTTTTTAGTGCTGTGTTCTTTTATATCAAAATTACCTATAAAATCTAAAGATAAATCTATATTATCAGTTTTAAAACGCCTTATTAATCTTGTTAGAAATGCCATTGTTTCTTTAGCTATATTTTTACTTGGCTGATTGATACCATTGATTATCACTTCTATGTAATAACCTTTTGCTTTTTTGTTTTTCTTTGATAATTCTAAGGCTTTTTTGCTGTTATATAATACAATAGCTGTATTAGAAAGGCTTTTATTTCCTTTAATAAAATTAATATATCTTATTTCAAAAGGTGCTTTTTTATCTTTTGCATTATAACTTTTAAATTTATCGTCGCAATATTCTTTTAATTGTATGTTTCTTGTTGTTTTGTTAAGGCGTTTTCTAAAATCAAATTTTTTTAAAAACTTTCCAAATGCTACGGCTGGAATAATAAAGCTTATACTATCTAATCCTACGCGGTTAAATAACTCATCTAAAATTTTTGTATCATTATTCAATTAAAGCCTTTTTTTGACTTTATCTTTTCTATTTTTAAAGTAAGTTCATTGCTAACACTAAGGCATAAATTTATTAATCTTTGTCTTTTTTGACTATCTTTTATAAACTTGCCTTTGTGGTGTAAAAATAGCTTTTTTTCTTGCTCTAATTTATCGATGAGGTATAAAACCTCATCAGCAAACATTGCTTTTTTTGTAAATCTTTGTAGTCTTTCTTGCAAGATTATAAAAATCTCATAATCAAAATATCTAAAACGCTTGTTAAAAATAAAATCTAATTCATTTTTGAAATGTTTGAGAATTTCTAAATTATCATAATAAGGGGTAAAACTCATAATATTTTCACTTCTAAATTATCGCTTAAAATTGCATTAACAACTAAGTCTAATCTAAACTCATAAAACCTTACAAGCTCACAAGCCATTAATGCTTTTACGTAAATGTCTTTGCTTACTTCTAAGTCTTTTAAATCATCTTTTAAGTCTTTAATATCTGCTTCTAATAAGCCTTTAGATACTACACTAAAAGCATCTAAAAAACTTTCTAATTTTTCCAAAGCTTCGGTATAAAATTTATCCTTGTTAGTTTTCGGCAATGTTAGTTTTGGTGCCTTGCCTTTCTTCCTATATTTGAAAAGCTCTAAAAATTCATTTTTAAAATCCCTATATACACAGAAAGCATTACGCAAAACTAATGCCTTTTTGACTTGTTTTAAAGACATAGTTAATTCACTCTATGACTTAAAAACCATTTATCTATTTCTTGTCTATCGTAAAATATGTTTTTACCTACTTTAAAATAAGGGATTTTCTTTTCTGTTCTGTATTTATTTTGCGTGTTTCTTTTTATGTTGTAAAGGATTTCTAAATCTTTAATAGTGAGATATTTTTTTACCGCTAAAACTTTTTCATTGTTTAAATTTTCCAATTTACACTCCTTTTTAAATTTTACTTAGATTAATAAAGCCTTTAAAAAGGAGTTGATAAGTTTAAATTTAATACAATTCTTTTTAAGGGCTTAAACTTAAGGCTCTTAATTTATGAAAATGTGCGTTTTAATTCTTTGTTTGGCGACTTGATTAAAACGCACTTTCTAAAATATCAAAAGACTTTAAATTATTTAAAATCATAAGTAGTATTTTATCAGTTTTGAAGATTTTTCGCCTTAATTGAAAATATGTTTTTTTAGTTTATTTTAATTGTTTTTGCTTGATTTTAATTTTTAAAGTATTTTTATAGAGTTTTATTCCTTAAAAAATGAGTGAAAATTTATAATTTTTTTTGAATTTTTTTAGTAATTTTATCTTGATTAAGTGATAAAGCTTTATATTTTAATGCTAAAACCTCATCATTGCAAATCACTTGCTAAATATTCCTTATAAGCTTTTAGTTTATATTTTAAATCAAGTTAATTTCTAATCCTTTAAAGTGTCTTAATATATGCCTTAGCTGATACTGCTAAAAATGCACTACGCGATAATCCCATTTTTTTAGAATAAAAATCTATTTCGTCTATAAGACTATGTTTTAAAGTAATAGCTAAATTTTTGCTTTTATCTTTTTGGACAGGTTCAGGGATAAATTCATTACTAGCTAAAGCCTCCTCTAAATAACACACAAAGGCATTTTTTAAATCTTCTATTGCCTCGTTAGGTGTTTTACCATCTCCAGCCATCAAAACAAGTTTATTTAATTCTTTATCGTCAAATTGTGCGTAATAATCGCCATCTTCTAGCTTTACTAAATTAATCTTATAAGGTAAATTCAAATAATAATTTATATCTTTTTTCATTTTTCATCCTTTAAAAGTTTTAATATTTGCTTTATATAAATTTCTTTTATAGGTTTATGTTTTGGAATGATAATGCTTTTTTCTTTCTTTTTAAATTTATGATGACTTCCTTTGATACTAACAAGCTTATAATCATACCAGCTTAAAAGCTTTTCTACATTAGCAAAACTTGCGTTTTTTGGATTGTTTTCTAGTTCTTTTATTAGCTTCTCTTTATTACTCATAGTATGTATATTATATATATAATTATCTTAAAATAATTTAAATGTTTTCAAAGCCGTTAAATGTATTTTATGTTTTATTATATGACTCATTATTGACTTTATTTATCTTTAAAAGATTTTCAAAATAGCGCGTCCTGTTTCTTAAAGTATGCAATAAATTCAAAATAATATTAACTTTATCTATATTATCAAAACCTTGTTTTGTATTTTCATAAATAAAAAAGTTTCTATTACTACTACTATATTTTCTAAAATCAAAAGTCTTTAAGTTAAAAATCTTATTTTGCACTTTATATTCTCTTATTAAACCAGCAACTGCCCCTAATCACACATTTTATTCTTTTCCTTGTAATTCTTTTAAAGCTTCATTAGCTTTTTGACTTGCCTTAAGGGTGTCGTTAGTTGCGTAAATGTTTATAGTGCTTAAATCTCTATGCCCTAAAGTTCCGCTAATGATGGCAGGATTAACTCCACTTTGTAATAATAAAGTAGCTTTTATGTGTCTTGAAAAATGCGGTGTCCATTCTTTTACACCGCTAAGCTTTCTTATTTTGGCTTCTTGTCTTGCTAAATTTGTTATTTTTTTACCTGTGATACTAGAAACAAAAATCAATCCCTTTTCTTGTTTAACCTCATCTTTTAAAGCTTTTAATGCCTTGTAGCATTCCTCGTCTAAGGCGTGTTCTTGTGCCTCTCCGTTTTTTGTTTTTGGTAAGAATATAGTTTTTCTTTCTAAATCTACATTTTGCCAAAGCAAACTTAAAACCTCGTCTCTACGCCTTCCGCTATGTATAAGTAAAAATAAAGCCTTATAAAGTAAATTATCTTTGTATAACTCTAAAATAGTATTCAAAATAGCATTATACTTGCCTTTTGGATTGATAACAAGCTTTTTATTTTTAACCTTGTCAAGCTTTAAACCAGTTGTAACATTTTCATTAATCCACTTATTTTTTATGGCGTATTTAATCATAGGGCTTAATACTTCTTTAATAACTCTATTGTATGTTTTTGGCTCCAATCCTTTATTTTTCATATTATTATAAAATTCTTGCACCTTATATAATGTAAGCTCGTCTAAATGTATATCCCCCAAGGGCTCTAAAATATGATTATTGAAAATGCTTATTAAATTTCTAATATGCCCCTTGTGTTGCTCGTTTAATTCTCTAACATTGTAATTTGTTTTCATAAATACTTCAAAAAGGTTTTTTAATAAAATGCCAGAGTTTAAAGCGTAGCCAGTGCTAAAAAGCTTTTTGAATTCGTTTTCATACTCTTTTGCCCTATTTAATGCTATTCTTATATATTCATTTTCATTCCACGTAGGACGCAAAGGGATTGTAAAGGCGTGTTGTTTTTCTTTGCCACCATTTTGTATTCTAAATAAAAAGGAGTTTATTTTATCTTTATGTCTTTTTAAATGTGTTCCTTTTCCTATAAGTATATTATAATCTTTTCTATTAACTGCCACTTTTAACCTTGTTATTTTGTTATATTATAACGTATTTCAAAGTATTATAAACTTAATAAAATTATCATAGGTTACCTTTTATTTAAGGTTAAAGTGAAATTTACCCTTTTTTACTGCTAAGCTTAAATGGAATAAAAGGACGATTTTTTGACTATCATTACAAATATTTTTTATTAAAAGTTACCTGCTAAAAGGTTACCTTTTTTAAATAGTTTGAAATAGTATAAAGGGATTTTAACGATTTCAATATATTTTAAGCAAAAATCGTCAAAGTATGGTAAAATAGTGTTTAGAGTGGTGCGGATGAAAGGACTTGAACCTTCACGCATTGCTGCACCAGATCCTAAGTCTGGCGTGTCTGCCAATTTCACCACATCCGCAAAGTGGTACGCTCAAGAGGATTCGAACCTCTGACCTACGGCTTAGAAGGCCGTTGCTCTATCCAGCTGAGCTATGAACGCATACAAAAGAAGGGTTGGTACGCCCGATAGGAATTGAACCCATAACCTACAGATCCGAAGTCTGTCGCTCTATCCAGTTGAGCTACGGGCGCTCTGATGGGGTGAGTGATGGGAATCGAACCCACGACCCTCAGGACCACAATCTGATGCTCTAACCGACTGAGCTACACTCACCATTTTATGGTTAAAATGGTCGGGGTGAAAGGATTCGAACCTTCGGCCCCTTGGTCCCAAACCAAGTGCGCTAACCAGACTGCGCTACACCCCGAGTTAAAAAACTCGCATTGTAACATAAAAGTTGATATAAGTCAAGAAAAGTTACCTTCTAACCCGTAAAAATACGGGAAAACGAGGGAGTGAATTTTTAGTCAATCCGTTAAATTTATAAGTGATAATAGCGCCTATTTTAGGAGGATTTTTTCTATCTTCATCTTTTAAGCCGCTGCCTATTTTTATGATTTTATTATTAGGCATTTTACAAAGCAAAGAACCTACTTGATTTTCAAATTTGCCTTTACCTTTTGTATAGCCAATTACTTCACATTCTGCATCTTCATAAGGCTTTAATTTTAAAGCTTCTTTACTCCTACCTTTTTCATAAGGGCTTAAATTTTTACGTATTACTACTCCCTCACCTTTATTTTTTATAATATTTTTATAAAAATCATTTAAATGGCTTTTGTCTTTTATAGGAATTTGAGGAATGATTTTTATATATGGATTAGGATTTTTTTGCAAATATTTTTTTAAAACTTGAAGTCTATTTTCTAAAGTACAAGGCTTGAGTTTGAATTCCTCACAAGCATTAGGCACATCAAAATATTATAAGTTACTCTCTTCCAAAGCTTTATATTGGCATTATCGCTTCTTATAAGAGAAGAAATCGCATCAAATTGATTCCTTCTGATCCAAAGCTCCCCATCAAGAGCAAAGGGTGGAAAATTTTTTATAAAAAATGAAGGGGTTTTGATCGTTTGATTTTGGCGTGTATGCAAATAGCTTCCATTCCAAATTCCACGTACTCCATCAAGTTTTTCACTCATCAAATAGTCATTAAAATTTTTGTTTTTAAAATCCTCCATATGAAATTTACTAAGAAGTAAAATTTCACTCGCAAAAGAAAAAGATATAAAACAAGCTGTAAAAATAATTTTAATCAAGATAAAATAACCATATAGCCCGTAGCATCTTTTTGTATGGAATAATTATATATCCCATCAAGATAAATTACAAGTCTATAATACCCTTTATGGGAACCAAAATCAATGCGTTTAAAAATTGAATTTTTAAGACGTATATTTTTTGTAGGGCTAATGGAATTTGATTTAAAATCAATAACAATCTTACTAGGATTTCCTACAGAAAAATCACTGATAAGTTCATCGCTTGTATTTAATTTGATTTTGTTTTTATAAACAGCATAAGAAATAAAATCATAAATTTTAGCAATTTGTAAAGGAATTTCTATATTTGCTGTCGCGTTAGACTCTTGTTTGGAATTGTTTTCTGGTATAGTAACTGAAACATCTAAAACTTTTGAAGGATCTGGGCTTTTAGAACTTGCAATGGTATAAATATTGTGCCAATCTATACTTTTATTGATATCTACTTCTAAACTATCCTCGCTTCCGTCAACCTTTACATAATTAAAAGTGATACTTTTTAAAATTCTTGCATTAGAATCAAATTTTACATCTTCTTTTTGAAAATCCGGCGGCATAATCATACTTGCATTTTTTTCAACTTGAAAAGGATTTTCTTCAGCATTTAAAAAAGAAAGAAAAATTAAAAATATTCCTAAAATTTTAGTTTTCATTTGGATATAATCCTTTTAATTCAAAATAATCTTTTTGAGCTTTGGCATTTTGCTTTTTAAGCAAAGATATCCTTTTGTTTAAATTTTCCTTAGTTGTTTCCAAAGAAATCAAAGTATCTAAAGAATATTGCCCAAAAAACATATTTCCAAAATAAATTGCTCCTATAACAACAAGAAAAGCCCAACAAAACATTTTTGCAATATGTATATAAAAGCTCTTCTTTTTAGTGCTTTCATCATATTCTTTGAGTAAATCGCTCAGAGTTTCTCTCCTAAATATCCGTCATTATCAAGCTCTATTTCAAGCAAACGATTATATTTTGCAGTTCTTTCACTCCTTGCCAAGGCTCCAGTTTTAATTTGTCCTGTATTTAAAGCGACTGCAAAATCTGCTATAAAAGTATCTTCGCTCTCTCCACTTCTATGAGACATAATGCATTTATAATTGTTTCTTTGAGCTAAACGCACTGTTCTCATGGTTTGAGTGATGGTACCGATTTGATTTGGCTTTATCAAAACAGCATTGGCCATTTTTTTGATGATGCCTTCTTGCAAAATTTCTTCATTAGTGACAAATAAATCGTCTCCTACAAGCTGAATTTTATCACCCAATTTTTGAGTAAGCTTAATCCATCCATCAAAATCATTTTCAGCCAAACCATCTTCTATGCTACAAATTGGATATTTTAAACAAAGCTCTATATAATATTCGATCAAATCTTCACTTGAAAAATTTTTACCTTCTATATGATATTTTCCATCTTTAAAAAATTCAGTACTTGCTATATCTAAAGCAATTCTTATACGATTTTCATAACCCGCTTTTTTAATGCAAGTCATTAAAAATTCAATCGGCTCTTGGTTGTTTTTTAAATTCGGAGCAAAACCTCCTTCATCTCCTAAAGCAGTAGAATGTCCAGTGTTTCCAAGTTCCTTTTTAAGGACAGCATAAATTTCACAAACTGAACGTAAAGCTTCTTTAAAACTAGAAAAACCAAAAGGCATAATCATAAATTCTTGAAAATCAACGTTATTATTAGCATGAGCTCCACCATTAATGATATTGCACATCGGTACAGGCAAAATACTTGCATTTGCCCCACCCAAATAACGATATAAAGGAATTTGCAAAGCATTAGCAGCAGCACGAGCTGTTGCCATAGAGACACTTAAAGTCGCATTTGCACCTAAATTTGCATAATTATGAGTGCCATCAAGCTCACGCAAGGTATCATCTAGCTGCGTTTGATTGAAAGCATCAAGCCCTATAATTTCATCAGCTATAGTTTCATTTACATTAGAAACTGCTTTTAAAACGCCCTTGCCTCCAAACCTTTCATCGTTATCTCTAAGCTCTAAAGCTTCTTTTGAACCTGTACTAGCACCGCTTGGAACTATAGCTAAGCCCATACTTCCATCACTTAAAGTAATTTCGGTTTTGATTGTCGGATTTCCTCTACTATCAAGTACTTCATAGGCACGAACGTCTTCAATTGCCAACATAAATATTCCTAATCTTCATCTTCACTAGCACTAATCATACCTTCTATCCCTATAGAATTTTGAATAGCCTTAGTAATTTCATCTACTATTTCTGGATTTTCTTTTAAAAATGCTTTTGAATTTTCTCTACCTTGTCCTAATTTTTTATCCTTGTAAGAAAACCAAGCACCACTTTTATCTATAATATCTAGTTTTACACCATAGTCAATCAACTCGCCCTCTCGACTCAATCCCTCTCCAAACATCACGTCAAATTCAGCTTGTCTAAATGGAGGAGCAACCTTATTTTTTACAACTTTTACCTTTACGCGATTACCGATAGGTTCCTCATTTTGTTTAAGTGTAGCTACTTTTCTTACATCTAAACGCACAGAAGCGTAAAATTTAAGCGCATTACCTCCTGTTGTAGTTTCTGGAGTGCCATAACCCATAGCACCTATTTTCATACGAATTTGATTGATAAAAATCACAGTTGTATTCATTTTATGGACTATACCGGTAAGCTTTCTTAAAGCCTGCGACATCAATCTTGCTTGAAGTCCTACGTGTTGATCACCCATATCTCCTTCAATTTCTGCTTTTGGGGTTAAAGCAGCCACACTATCAACAACTATAAGATCAATCGCTCCACTTCTAGCAATAGTTTCTACAATTTCTAAAGCCTGTTCACCAAAATCAGGTTGAGAGATATAAAGATTATCCGTATCTACTCCTAAATTTTTAGCATACTTAACATCTAATGCGTGTTCTGCATCGATAAAAGCACAAACTCCACCTGCTTTTTGACATTCTGCTATAATATGCAGAGTTAAAGTCGTTTTTCCTGAACTTTCTGGTCCATAAATTTCAATAATCCTGCCTTTTGGAACACCGCCTATACCTAAAGCAAGATCCAAACCAACTGATCCAGTACTTATACTATCAATTTGCTCGACTTCTTTATCTCCAAGTCTTAAAATAGTGCCTTTTCCAAAAGCTTTATCAAGACTTTTTAAGGCCGCATCTAAAGATTTTTTCTTATTATCGTCCATTATATTCCTTAAAAATTTTCAATACTTAAGAATTCTAACAAAATAAAATTAAATAATGTTTTATTTTTTTATAAATTTTTAAATGAAATTTTATACAATAATTGAAGAAAAAATTATCGAGGTTGATTTACGTGATAAAAAAAGTAGTAACAATTGCACACTCTCCTGATGCAGATGATATATTTATGTATATGGCAATCCATTTTGGATGGATAGGTAATGACTTCATTTATAAAAATACAGCCTTAGATATACAAAGTTTAAATGAATTTGCTTTAAAAAACGAATTTGATGCTACAGCAATTTCTTTTGGACTTTATCCTTTAATCGCTAAAGAATATGCACTTTTAAGGACTGCAGTAAGTTTTGGACAAGGTTATGGTCCTAAACTTATCAAAAAAAAAGATACTCAACTAAAAAGAAATTTCAAAGTCGCTCTTAGTGGGGCTAATACAACCAATGCTTTAATTTTCCGTATGAAATATCCTGAAGCTAGAATCATCTATAAAAATTTTTTAGATATTGAAAATACGGTCTTAAGCGGAGAAGTAGATGCTGGAGTTTTAATACACGAAAGTATTTTAGACTTTGATCAAAACCTTTGTGTAGAAGCTGAAATATGGGATATATGGATGGAACTTGTTAAAGACGATTTACCTTTGCCTTTAGGGGGAATGGCCTTGCGTAGATCTTTACCTTTAAGCGATGCGATTAAGATTGAAAAGGATTTAACCAATGCTGTAAAAATAGCTGATTCTAATCGCCAAGTGATAGCTCCTATGTTATTAGAAAGAAATCTCATTCGAGTTGATGAGAAAAAACTTGACACTTATCTTAATCTTTACGCAAATAAAAATTCTATCAGTATGAACGAAAAACAATTATATGCAGTCGATACACTTTTTAAATTAGGATATGATTATAAATTTTATGATAAGATTATAAATGTAAATGATTACCTTATACCTAGTGAATATGAACAAGCACGGAATTCTTAAAGGAATAAAATGGAAGAAAGTACTTTAGTTGAACTTGGAGTTCAAACTTTTAAAATCACACTTTTACTATCCTTGCCTATGTTGTTAGCGGGTTTGATTGCCGGTTTACTTATAAGCATTTTTCAAGCTACAACGCAAATCAATGAAATGACTCTTTCTTTTGTTCCTAAAATCATCTTAGTTGTTATTGTTATAATTTTTTTAATGCCCTGGATGACAACTACTATGATTGACTTTACGCAAAATATTCTCAATCAAATTCCAACTTTTATTAAATGATTATTGATTTTAAAAAGTATTCATCCGTTCGCATTGGCAATGAATTTGAAGTGCAGATCTTAGATAAAATTTGTGATTTTGAAGGTTTTTTAATAGGAGGAGCTAACAATTTACTTGTAAGCCCTAAGCCAAAAAATATAGGAATTTTAGGTGAAAAATTTGATTTTATAGAGATTTTAAATCAAGATAAAGATTTTATACATATTCGTATAGGTTGTAAAACAAATTCTAAAAAATTGTATCGCTTTGCTAAAGAAAATAATCTTTATGGTTTCGAATATCTTAGCAAAATTCCTGGCACTTTAGGGGGGCTTTTAAAAATGAATGCTGGGCTTAAAGGAGAGTGCATCAGTCAAAATTTGGTCAAAATCGCCACATCAAAAGGTGAAATTTTACGTGAAGATATAGATTTTGATTATAGGTTTTGCCCTTTAAAGATACCATTTTTTTGGGCTGAATTTAAATTAGGTTTTGGTTTTGATTGTTTCAAAGATGAAAATTTAAAAAATGCTAGAAATAACCAACCTAGCGGGGCAAGTTTTGGATCCATCTTTAAAAATCCCAAAGGAGATTTTGCAGGACGTTTGATTGAAGCTGTTGGGTTAAAAGGTTTTCGCAAAGGCGATGCTATGCTAAGCGATAAACACGCTAATTTTCTTATCAATAAAAAAAACGCGAGTTATGAAGATGCAATCTTTTTAATCGAACTTGCAAGAAAAAAAGTATTTGAAGAATTTGGAATAATGTTAGAAAATGAAGTGATTGTAATTTAGTTTTATATGATAAAAAATAAACAATCTAAAAATGAACTTTATAATTTGAAAAAACAAGGTGATAAAAATGCAAATTAATATAAATTTAGAAGAAATGGATAAATGGCAAATTACTAATGAAATTAAGAAAATTTTGTCTTATCTTGATCCTATAACTGCGCACGAAATAGCAAAAGAATTAAGGCAAGAATTTCCAAGTATAGAAGAGCTTCAAGAAAGAATTAAAAAAATCAATAATTAAAAATTTAATGAATAAAACTAATAAGCTCTTTGTTAATAATCTTTGACAACATTTTAGGCATTTGCTCTGAAACATTTTGATAATTTTTTTTAGAATCTTTTGCATCAAGGGCCAAGCTCAATCTCGCATTCTTTGCTACAATAACCCTACCTTTATCTAAAGAAATGATCTTAAAATTTACTTTTGCAATCGCATTTTTTGTTACAGCAATAAAATAATTCGTAGTAATGACATAAAAATCATCTAAATTAACTATAATAAGATAATCAATAAACTTGGAATAAATTTTATTTTTATCCAATTCTTGTTTTAAAAAAGGGGCTACATTGACAAATTTGGAATCTTTAGGACTAAATTTTAACAAAACATCGCTACTTTGATAAAGCCCATTTGCTGCCGAATTTGTAAAATTTAAACTTAAATCATTAATTAACTTCTTAGAAAATTCAGTTGAAAAATCTTTAGCATCAACTTTTATCCCATCTGAAAAATAGCCAAAATTTTGTCTAAAACTTAAGACGATAGCAAAATCTTTGTCTTTGTCTTTAATTATACTAGGCTTTTTTTCAATCAAAGTTGAACTATCAAATAAAGCTTCTTGTTCATCTAAATTTGAATTTATAACATTTTGCTGAAGATCAATAAGTTTAAAATCATCTTCATTTTGCTGAATTTTTACAATTTTTTTTTGCGCAAAATCATTTGAAAAAAGATTAGAACTTAAAAAAATACTCAAACATATAATAATAAAAAATTTCATTCTTTATCCTCATAAAAAACTCAAATGAAATTATAACTAAAAAATATTTATAAAAAATCTTTTAAAAAACTTTTTTGAGAAACACAAATAAAAAATTGAGACCTATGCTCCAAAGCATTATATAAAATAGGTTTTTGATCTAGCATTCCCATAAAACCACCATTTTGATTTACCAAAAAATCTCCAGCTGCTATATCCCAAATATTTAATCTTTCAAGGCGTCTATAAATCCCTGCTTTACCTTCTAAAAGAACGCAAAATTTAAGCCCTGAACCTATATTTATGGCTTCAAGATCATATTTTTTTGCGAATTTTAAATCTTCACTATTTAAATGATTGACGCTTAAAAGTGCTTTGAATTGATTATTTTTAAATTCTTTTTCATCTATGCTTAAAATTTGATCATTTTTATAAACTTTTGTATGACTATGTCCATAAAAAATATCGCCATTTGAAGGGTTTTTAATAAGAGATAAAATAGGACGATTTTGATCAATTAAAGAAATCATAATGCAAAATTCATTTGAACCTTTTAAAAATCCACTTGTTCCATCAAGTGGATCGATCAGCCAAAAAGTTTGCAAATTCTCGCTCTCTTTTTGGCTTAGAATTTTTTCTTCGGACAAAACCTTAATATCTGTTTTTTTTAAACTCTCGTTTAAAATTTCATTAGATGCTAAATCCGCTGAAGTTAATGCGGTGCCATCATCTTTTTCCCAATTTTTTAAATGTTTTCGTTCTTCTATTATAGCTACTGATGCCTTATTTGCTGCATCAATAGCTATTTGCATTAAAGTATCTAAATTTTGCATATTATTCCCAAAAAATTTTGTTTTCAAAATTTAAAACAGAATTTTTCTTATACTTATAAGAAAAATAATTTTATCTTTTTGTTTCTCCGCAATAAAGCTGTCTTGGACGAACTATCTTTAAATTCTCTTGTTCTTTTTGCTCTATCCATTGTGCTATCCAACCTGGAGTACGACCAATAACAAAAAGAGTTGCGAACATTTCATTTGGAATTCCTAG
Organism: Campylobacter estrildidarum; assembly: GCF_005406205.1. Classification (GTDB taxonomy): domain Bacteria; phylum Campylobacterota; class Campylobacteria; order Campylobacterales; family Campylobacteraceae; genus Campylobacter_D; species Campylobacter_D estrildidarum. The sequence goes on along the minus strand of NZ_NXLZ01000005.1, from coordinate 84,155 downwards.
AGCCTTTAAAATTAAACCGCTATGAAAATCTACATTCGGATAAAGACCTCTTGTCATAAAATAATCATCTTGTAAAGCAATTTCTTCAATACGAGTTGCAACTTTGATTAAATTTGTATCGATTCCTAGTTCATCGATAAGCTGATCTCTTAGTTTCTTAAGCACCTTAGCCCTTGGATCAAAATTTTTATAAACACGATGTCCAAATCCCATTAAGCGAAATGGATCATTTTTATCTTTAGCTTTTTTTATAAATTCATCCACTCTATCTACATTACCGATTTGTTCGAGCATTCTAATAACACCTTCATTAGCACCTCCGTGTGCATGACCCCAAAGTGCTCCTATGCCCGCTGCGATACACGCGTAAGGATGTGCCTGAGTTGAACCAACCGCACGAACTGTTGAAGTAGAAGCATTTTGCTCGTGATCGGCATGAAGCATAAAGACTGTATCAAGTGCTTTTACTTCTATAGGTTTTAACTCTACATGATCATAAGGATAAGTTCTTAGCATATACAAAAAATTTTCAGTAAAGCCTCGATCTAAATTTGGATAAGCCATGGGAAATCCTTGCTTATAACGATAGGCGGTTGCTATTATGGTTGGAATTTTAGCTACAATACGCGCTGCCATCTCCATATATTCTTCTTTAATGTTCATATTTAAATGATCAGGATAAAAAGCTGAAAGAGAAGAAACAGCTCCTTGTAAAACAGCCATAGGATGAGCCCCATCTGGAAAAGAATCAAAAAGACGATGCATTCCTTCATGGATATAAGAACGTTTTTTAAGTTCATATCTAAAAGATTCTAATCTTTCTTTACTTGGAAGTTCTTTATAGAGCAATAGATACACTACATCCAAAAAAAGCTTGTTTTCAGCTAACCATTCTATAGGATAACCACGATGCATTAGTACGCCATTTTCTCCGTCAATATAAGTGATTTCGGATTTACAAGTTGCAGTAGAGGTTAAGCCTTCATCATAGCAAAACATCCCAGTTTGTTTATAAAAACTTCCCATATCAACAACACTTGGTCCCATAGAACCTTCATATATAGGAAAATCATAGCTTTTGCCATTTCTATTATCGGTTATAGTGACAGAATTTGACATTTTTACCCCTTTTTTATTTTATTCTAATAAAAAAAGAATGAGAATAAGCTTTTTTGTTTTTATTTTTTCAATTTTGTTAATTTATTTGGGTAAAAAGGTAACTTAATATTTGATATTTGATATAAATTTAATCACACTCATTACAATTATAGCTTCAAATAAAGCAGTTAATACTAACGCTGAATAAATTTCTTGATCAAGTACCTTTGCCGAATATCCAAGCGTAGCAGTTGCAATAAGTAAAGTCAAAGGCATAGAATGCCCTAGACCAAATAAAATCATACTTTTAAAACCTATTTTTTTTACAAAAACGCTAGCACATAAAATTCTTAAGCCTACCATGACCAACATTAATAAAACGGCATTTAAAACAATTTTGTATTCTAAAATCATTTTAAAATCAAAAGTTGAGCCTATATAAATAAAAAAAATCGGAATCAAAAAGCCATAGCCAAAGGTTGAAATTTTATGTTCTAAATCTTTTTTATGACTAAAAAAAGTTGCTATAAAAGAACCCGCTATAAAAGAACCTAAAACAATTTCAAGTTTTGCAATAATCATAGCTACTATAATTAAAATAAAAATTGCCATGCAAAATCTGATATCTTTTTCATTTTTGTCTTCCCATGGCATCAGTATAACTTTAATCTGTGGATACCACCATAAAAGCACTCCAAGAATTTTAAATCCAAGCAAACAAAGACCCAAAAAGATGCCAAGATACAATACACTTTGCATTACATCAACTATACTTGTACCTTCTTTTAAAAATGCTCCAGCTATTGTCAGAAGAACTATGGAAATAACCTCAGCTAAAGTTGCAACTATCATAGCTATATTTAACCAATAACACTCTTTTCCAAAATCCTTATAAAGCAAAGATAAAAGCCCTACACTCATAACAGGTATAATCAAAACAAAAACAAAAGAAAGTTTAAAAATCCATACTATAAACAAAGACGATAAATAAAGCAAAATAATATATAAAAAACTTTTTTTAATGATCTCTTTTTCTAAGCTAAAAAAAGTTCTTAAATTGATTTCCATACCCGCGATAAACATCAAATAATAAAAACCAACATTAGCTAAAATTGAAAAATTTTCACTCTTACCAATAAATCCAAAATAAGCCACAATCGATCCTAAAATGATTTCCGTCGCAGAAATTGGCAAGCGTAAAACTTTAGCAATATACGGGGAAAACAATAAACAAAGCGCTATAGCTATAAGAATTTTTAAGTCGATTAAACCTTGAGTATCAATGACATTCTGATGCAAATGTAAATCCCATCTTTTTTAGCTCGACTATATCACGACTTGGTTCTTCTCCCTTTGTCGTAAGATAATCTCCTATAACAATAGCACTGGCACCTGCTTTAAAAATTTCATATTGTCTTTTACCTAAAACAACCTCCCTTCCACCTGCAACCATAATTACAGTTTGTGGTAAAGCCTCTTTGGTATCGCTGATGATTTTTAAAGCTTCATCTACATCTAATTTGGGAACTTTTAAATTCAAATTATCATTAGCAATAAAAAAATTGATCGGGCTTGAAAAAGGTTGCAACTCTTGCAAAGATTTTCTAAAACTTATTCTATCTTCAAAGCTTTCACCCATACCATAAATTCCACCACAGCAAAGCATAAGTCCCGCTTCTTTGGCATTAAGATTGGTTTGAAAACGACTTTCCCAAGTATGAGTGGTGCAAATTTGAGGAAAAAATTCTTTAGAGGTTTCAAGATTATGATTATAAGAAAAAATTCCTGCTTTTTTTAATTCCTTAAGTTGTTCCACGTTAGCTATGCCATTACAAGCTATAAGGAGTAAATCGGGAACTTCTTTTTTAACCGCTCTTGCAGCCTCGCAAACATATTCTAATTTTTCATCATCAAGTCCAAGTCCAGCAGTTACTAAACAAAATCCTAAAGCCTCGTTTTTTTTAGCTATTTTTGCCTCTAAAACAATTTGAGAAATTTCTTTACGTCTATATTTGTGAATATCTGTTTTTACATAGGCGCTTTGAGTACAGTATTTGCAATCTTCTGAGCAATTTCCGCTTGCTATATTAGAAATAGCACAAAGCATAATTTGCATCGTTTCTCCTAATTTAACAATTAAAACCCATATTCTAACAAAAAGAGACTTAAATAAATTTCTTTTATTCTTTCATTTCCTTTTTGATTTTGCATTTAAGACATTCTAAAAAAGTGCCCTTTTTAAGCTCTTTAATCACTAAATTTTCACCACACTCTTCACATTTTTCATCACTTGGCTTATATTTTGAAATAAAATTACACTTCGGGTAAGCACTACAACCATAAAATTTTCCGCGCTTAGAAAAACGTTCAACAACTTCACCCTTTTGACAACTAGGACAAATCATACCTATGCTATTGATTTTTTTTGTAGGACTATTTTCTTCATTTGTTTTATTTTTTAAATTTCTAGAATATTTACATTTTGGAAAATTTAAACAAGCTACAAATTCACCAAAACGTCCTTTTCTTATAGCAAGTTCTCCGCCACATTCAGGACAAGTTTCACCTAGTTTTACTACTGTTTTTTGACTTGCAATCTTAGTCTTTCCTTCTTCAATTTTTCTCATAAAAGGGTAATAAAATTCTTTCAAGATATTTTGCCAATCTGCTTTATCTTCAGCAATTTCATCTAAAGTATTTTCAAGATTTGAAGTGAATTTACTATCCACAATATCACTAAAATTCTTTTCAAGTACTTCAGTAACATTAAAAGCGATATCGCTAGGAATGAGTTGTTTTTTATCGATTTTAACATAATCACGACTTGTAAGTATGGAAATAGTTGGAGCATAAGTCGATGGACGGCCTATACCCAAACTTTCCAATTTCTTTACAAGGCCTGCTTCAGAATATCTTGAAGGAGGTTCAGTAAAATGTGAATTCATTTCTAATTTTTGAATTTTCAATTTCTCACCTTTTTGAAGGTTAGGCAAAATTTTATCCTTATCCATATCTCCATAAACTTTATAATACCCATCAAAAAGAATTTTTCTGCCGCTTATCTTAAATAAAGCCCTATCATTTTTTACAAAAACATTTTGCGTTTGAGAAATAGCAGGATTCATTTGACAAGCCAAAAAACGATTATAAATGAGTGTATAAAGCCTTAATTCATCCTTGTCTAAAAATTTAGCCGCAATTTGCGGTGTAAATTCCAAATTTGTAGGACGGATAGCCTCATGTGCTTCTTGTGCTCCTTTTGCTTTTGTTACATAAACATTAGCTTTGCTAGGCAAATAATCTTTTCCAAAATCTTTTTGGATTAATTTTCTTACCTTATCAACCGCTTCTTTGGCCAAATTCAAACTATCAGTTCTCATATAAGTGATCACACCCATCATACCTTGGTGAGTATTAACCCCTTCATAAAGTTTTTGAGCCAACATCATTGTTTTTTTAGGATTAAACCCTAAGCGATTGCTTGCGCTTTGCTGTAAAGTTGAAGTCATGAAAGGAGGCGGTGGAGCGATTTTTCTTTCTTTGCTTTCTATATTTTCTATAACATAATCACCATTTTTACAAGTCTCAAGAATCAATTTTGCACGATCTTTATTGGTAATAGTAAGTTTTTCAATTTTTGCCTTATCAAATTCAACCAACTCAGCATCTAAATTAGAATTAAAAATCATATCAATACTAAAATATTCTAGCGGAACAAAAGCACGAATTTCCTTTTCCCTATCGACTATGATTTTTAAAGCTGCACTTTGAACACGTCCAGCACTCAAGCCTCTTTGAATTTTTTGTCCCAATAAAGGACTAAGCTTATAACCCACGATACGATCTAATAAACGCCTAGTTTGTTGAGCATTAACTGAATGCATATTGAGTTTTCTTGGATTTTTTAAAGCATCTTCAATCGCACTTTTGGTGATCTCATGAAATACAATGCGAGGTAAAAGATTTTCATCTTTACCTATAGCTTTTGCAATATGATATGCTATAGCTTCACCCTCCCTATCTTCATCGGTTGCAAGATATACTTGTGAGGCATTTTTTGCTTTCTCTTTAAGTTCCTTAACTAAACTACTATGATCACTTGTTATTCTGTATTCTGGTATAAATTCATCATTTTCTATTTTTATACCAAAGCTTGTTTTAGGTAGATCTCTTATGTGCCCTTTAGAAGCTATAACCTCATAATTTTTCCCTAAAAAATTCCCTATGGTTTTAGCTTTAGCGGGAGATTCTACTATGATTAAATTCTTCTTCATGAGTTATTACCTCAAATTTCTAGATAGCAAAATGTTATCTTCTTAATTAAATAAAAAATTGAATTTAGCTAAAAAACTTTAAAATTTTACTTATAAAAAAGTATATAAAAAAATAAACATAAAATATTTCAAATCTAAACAAAAATTTGGAGTATAATAAACAAAAAGGCTTAAAAATGCGAAAAAAAACTTATAAATTCCATCCTAATGATACAAAATTAGATAAAAAAATTGTTGAAATTACCGAAAAGTCGACTTTTAAAACTGCAGTATTCTCTATGGCAGCAATGACTATGCTAGGAAGTGTAGTTATCGCCTCTGCTCTGCCTGCTATCAATAAACATTTTGAAAATCTTTTAATACAAGCTGGTGCTACAAGCTCAACAAGTTTTACCTTAGCCCATCTTGATATCTTGGTAAGATTAGTTTTAACCATGCCTGCGATCTTTGTCGTTATCTTATCTCCTTTTGCAGGAATTTTAATGGATAAATTTGGCAAATTAAAATTTGTTTTTCCTGCGATGGTAATATGGACTATATCTGGAGTAAGTGGATTTTTTTTAAATGATATCTATGCTATTTTGATTTCAAGAGCTATTTTTGGAATGGCTACAGCCTTTATTATGACTGGAGCTTCAGCTTTACTTGGGGATTATTATAGTCACGGAGGTTTTAATCGTCGCGAAAATGCCTTGAGCTTGCAGGGATTTTTCTGTGCATTTGGTGGAGCGATTTTTATTTCTATTGCGGGTTTTGTTTCTGGCTATTCTTGGCGTTATCCTTTTTTAGTTTATGGTCTTGGCATATTAATCACTCTTATAGCTATAATTTATCTCTTTGAACCACGTAAATTTAAATTCTATAATCATACCAAAGTTGAAGCTAAAACAAATTATTGGCAATTTACTCCGATTTATTTCATTGGTTTTTTTATTATGGTGGTGTATTATATTTCTCCAACGCAACTTCCTTATTATATCGAAGAACATTTAGGATTAGATCCTAAATACATCGGAATTTCTATGTCTGTTTCTGCTCTTTGCTATGGAGTTTTTTCGCTTAGTTATAAATATATTATACGTTTTTTGAGCATTAAAAAAATCTATATCTTAACCTTATTTATAGTAGGATGTTCTTTTTTGTTATTGTTTTTAATCCATAACTTTATATCCGTATTAATTGCATTAGCACTATTAGGAACGGGTGGAGGAATAATGCTTGTAAATAACTCCGCTTACCTTTTTTCTATATGTCCTGAAGATGCAAGAGCTAGGGCTTATGGAATACTTGCAAGTTGTGTTTTTTTAGGACAATTTCTAAGTCCTATTATTTCTCAACCTATAGTAAGAAAATTAGGACTTATTGATGCTTTTTTAATATGGGCTATTGTTATTTTTGTAGTTTGTATAATATTTGTATTTTTAAAACAAAAAAAGAAAATAAGCTAAAAATCAATCCCAAAAAAAATTTTAGAATTGATTTTACAAGCCTACCGCATTCAAGGTTTGATATTTGCTCATATAAATTTGAGCTTCAATTTTTCTCATTGTATCAAGTGCGACCTGTACTACAATAAGTACTGAAGTTCCACCAAATTGGAAAGGCACGCCCATAAATTTCACTAAAACCCAAGGTAGAGTTGCTATAATCCCTAGATAAATGGAACCTGATAAAGTCAAACGAGAAGCCACTTCATTTAAATAGTTTGAAGTTCCTTCTCCAGGACGAATTCCAGGAATAAAACCACCTTGTTTTTTAAGATTTTCAGCAATATCTTTAGCATTAAAAGCTATAGAGGCATAAAAATAAGCAAAGAAAATTACAAAAATAAAAGTTAAAATATGAAACACATATCCATTAGGGTTTAAAAAATCGTTAACAGCCTGTATATAAGGGTTTGTACTAGTTTGTAAAATTGTTGCTGGAAACATCAAAATTGCACTTGCAAAGATTGGAGGAATCACTCCACTAAGATTGATTTTAATTGGAATATAATTCATAATGCGTTTATTTTGATTTTGCATAACCACTTTACGAGAATAAGAAATAGGAATTCTACGTTCTCCAAGTTCTACATAAATAATCGCACCTATTGTAATCAAAATCAAAACAAAAATAGCAAAAGCGGTTAAGAAATTCATCTCTCCTGAATTGATCTGTCCTACAGTTCCTGAAATTGCTCTTGGAATACCCGAAACAATACCTGCAAAAATAATTAAAGAAATACCATTTCCTATACCTTTTTGTGTAATTTGTTCGCCAAGCCACATTAAAAGCATAGTTCCAGCAAGCATTGAAATAGCACAAAGTGCGATAAACATATTTAAATCTTCTATCATAATAGCACTTGATCCACCTCTACCATGTAAGCTTTGTAAGCCTATGGCTACACCTATACTTTGAGCTAAAGTAATCAATATAGTTGCATAACGAATAATTTGCATATATTTTTGCATACTATCACGTTCTTTTTTCATTTTGCCAATACTTGGAAAGGTTGCTGCAAAGAGTTCCATTATAATAGAAGCAGTAATATAAGGCATAATTCCTAAAGAAATAATAGAAAAGCGTTGTGCTGCTCCTCCGCTAAAAACATTAAACAAACCCAAAGCATTATTTTGATTATGATTAAAAAATTCTGCAATCACATCAGCATTGACGCCAGGAACTGGAACATAAGCCAGAACCCTATAAGCAAATAAAAAAGCTAAAGTGATTAAAATCTTATTCGTCAATGCTCTATTCATTATTTTATTCCAGTAACGCTTATATTCTCATCTTTAATTTTTGACACTAAGCTCTTAGCACTAGCACCAATAAGTTTTACTTTTTTAATAGATTTTGAAAGCTTATGGACGCCCTTGATATTTTCAATTGTAATTTCGCTAAGATCTTTTACAGCTGTAATTTTTTCAACATTAATCACATAAGGTTTTTCTATTTTAGAAGTAAAACCCACTTTTGGTAATCTTCTTTGAAGTGGTTGCTGACCTCCCTCAAAACCTCTTTTTTCATTATAACCTTTTCTAGCAGTTTGACCTTTACCGCCTTTAGTAGCAGTTTTTCCCATACCACTGCCTTGACCACGACCTATTCTTTTAGTTTTATGCGTTGAACCCGCTGCTTTTGTTAAATTCATTATTTATCCTTTTAACATTGTTAAAGCTTTAATTGTAGCACGAACTACATTAGCAGAATTATTTGAACCTAAAGATTTAGTTAAAATATCTTTAATACCTGCAAGCTCTACAATAGGGCGTGTAGAACCACCAGCAATAACCCCTGTACCTTCGCTAGCTGGTTTAAGTAAAATTCTACTTGCATTATATTTTACTTCTACATCGTGTGCAATAGTCGAACCTTTAGTCTTAACTTCAACCATATTTTTAAATGCATCATCTACTGCTTTACGAATAGCATCTGGAACTTCTTTAGCTTTTCCATAGCCAACTCCAACCAAACCTTTACGATTTCCAACAATCACTAAAGCGGTAAATCTAAATCTTCTACCACCTTTAACAACCTTTGTAACTCTACCAATATCAACAATGACTTCTTCAAATTCTTCTCTATTATATTTTTCCATAAATTTACCCCTTATAGCCTAATGCCATTTTCTCTTAAAGATTCAGCCAAAGCTGCGATAACTCCATGATATATATAACCATTCCTATCAAACACAGCTTGCTCTATTTTTTTAGCTTTGAGTGTTTTTGCAAATTCAGCAGCGATTTTTTTAGCACCTTCTTTATTTGCCTTAACACCCAACTTGTGTCCATCTGCCGCAGCTAAAGTAATAGCTTTAACATCATCAATTGCTTGGATATAAAGAGTTCTGTTTGATTTAAATACAGAAATCCTTGGAAAATTTTCACAACCAGAAATTTTTGCTCTAATTCTTTTCTTTCTTTTAACTCTTAAAGTTAGTTTTCTTTTTAATATGTTTGCTCTCATTACCTAATCCTTATTTCTTAGATGTCTTACCAGCTTTGCGGATAATGCGTTCATCTGAATATTTAACGCCTTTTCCTTTATAAGGCTCAGGTGGTCTAAATTCACGAATTTGAGCAGCTACTTGTCCAACAGCTTGTTTGTCGCTTCCTTTAACAATTATGTTATTTTTATCGACTACAATTTCAATTCCCTCTGGAATATTATAATTGATAGGATGCGAAAAGCCCAAACTTAATTCCAAAATTTTACCTTTTAAAGCAGCCTTATAACCAACTCCATTAATTTCAAGAGTTTTTGAAAAACCTTGGGTTAAGCCAATAACTATATTGTGAGCTAAGGCTCTATAAGTTCCCCAGTATGCTCTACTTTGTCTATCTTCACCCTTTGGAGAAAAAAGAATAGCATTGTCTTTAATCTCAACATTAACATTAGCTTTTGTATCAAGCTCTTTTGCCAAATTTCCTTTTTTAAATTTAAGCAAATTTCCTTCTAATTTTACCTCTACTCCATTAGGAATAGTTACTGGTTGTTTACCTATACGAGACATATTTTTTCCTTTTTATTTGTCTAGGATATTTCTACTTTTTGTCAAAGAATGGATACCCAATGCCATAAAAAGCAGATTTTTACCAAATGGTACATAAAATTTCGCCACCAACGCCTGCTTTATAAGCTTCGTCATTGGCTAAAACACCTTTGCTTGTACTTACTACAATAGTACCATAACCATTTTTAAAGCGTTTGATTTCATCTTTTCCTTTATAAACACGACGACCTGGTTTTGAAACTCTTTTGAGTTCATTGATAACGCTTTTACCTTTTTCATCATATTTTAAGATCACATTGATAAATTTCTTTTTATCCTCTTCGATAACATTAAAACTTTCAATATAACCTTTAGCTTGAAAAATTCCTACTAAAGCTTCAACAACTTTGGAATGTAAAAGTTTGGTTGTTTCAAGTCTTCTCATTCCTGCATTGCGAATTCTTGTTAATGAATCTGAAATTATATCATTTATCATTTTATTTCCTTACCAACTTGCTTTTTTAAGACCCGGAATCAAACCTTCATTGCCCATTTTTCTTAAGCAAACTCTACAAATTCCAAAATCTCTATAAACCGAATGTGGACGCCCGCAGATTTGACATCTAGTGTAGCCCCTTACTTTAAATTTAGGCTTACGCGCCGCTTTTGCAATCATTGATTTTTTAGCCATCTTTTCTTCCTTTTGCAAATGGTACACCAATAAGTTCTAATAACTTTTGTGCTTCTTTATCATTTTGTGCTGTTGTAACTATAGAGATATTCATACCGTGGGTTCTTAAAATTTTATCATACTCAACTTCCGGAAACATAAGCTGTTCATCAAGACCAAAATTATAATTTCCACGCCCATCAAAGCCATCCCTACTTAAACCTCTAAAATCTTTTACTCTTGGAAGAGCGATAGAGATTAACTTATCAAGAAAAGCATACATATTTTCTTTTCTTAAAGTTACCATAACTCCAACTGGAAATCCTTCACGAACTTTAAATCCAGCAACAGATTTTTTTGCTTTAGTAATAACAGCTTTTTGTCCGGCAATTAAAGAAATTGTGTCAGCAATATTTTGCAAAACTTTTTGATCCTTAGCAAGTTCACCTGCACCTACACTAATAACTACTTTTTCAATTGCGGGAATAAGCATAGGATTTTTAATATCAAATTCTTTAACTAAAGCAGGTTTGATGCTTTGATTATATTTTTCTTTCAATCTCATCATTGCTTACTCCTGAATTTTTGCCACATTAGAAATATCTATTGGCATTTCTTTATTAACAAAACCGCCATTTGGATTTTTATCACTAGGCTTAATAGCTTTTTTAGCAATCTTACATCCTTCAACTACTACTTTAAGAGTTTTTGGATAAACCACTAAAACCTTACCTGTTTTACCTTTATCATCTCCTGCGATAATTTTTACATTATCACCTTTTTTTATTTTTAACTTAACTGCCATTATAACACCTCCGGTGCTAGTGAAACAATTTTCATAAAGCCACCATATCTAACTTCTCTGCCTACTGGACCAAATATACGAGTTCCTATAGGTTCTCTTTTGCTATCAAGAATAACTGCAGCATTTTCGTCAAAACGAATCAAAGATCCATTGTCTCTATGAATTTCTTTTTTGGTTCTAACAATAACTGCTTTTACTACTTGACCTTTTTTAACCTTACCATTTGGTAAAGCTTTTTTTACAGATGCTACAATTACATCGCCTACGGTAGCATATCTTCTTTTGCTACCACCTAAAACCTTAATACACATAAGTTCTTTTGCACCGCTATTATCAGCTACTGCAAGTCTTGTAAAACTTTGAATCATTACTCAACTCCTGTCGCTAATACAGATTTTAAGCGAAATGATTTTCTTTTAGAAAGCGGTCTACACTCTACTGCAATTACAGTGTCACCTACTTTGACTTCATTTCTTTCATCGTGAATTAGATATTTTTTAAAGCGTTTTACGATTTTTCTATATCTTGGATGAACCACTTTTCTTTCAACCAAAATACTTGCTGTTTTTTCTCCAGCAATTTTAACAACAACGCCTTGAATTTCTCTTTTAAATGCCATTTTTCTATCCTTATTTTAAAGCGTTAATTGCTGTATTTATTCTAGCAATATCTTTTTTAACTTCACTAATCTCTTTTGGATTAGATAGTTGCATTGTTTTTAGCTTTTGTTTTAAAGTGAATAAAAGCACCTTTTTTTCTTTTAGCATTGTTGCAAGCTCAGCTGCTGTTTTATCTTTTATCTCAGTATATTTCATTTTGGCTCTCTCTTGTAACAAACTTAGTTTTAAATGGTAATTTATGCATTGCCAAAGTCAAAGCTTCTCTAGCCATTTCTTCGCTTACTCCTGCCATTTCGTAAATAATACGACCCGGCTTTATATTCATTACCCATTCTTCTACTGCACCCTTACCTTTACCCATACGAGTTTCTAAAGGTTTTTTGGTTAAAGGTTTATCAGGAAAAACTCTTATCCAAGTCTTACCTTGTCTTTTAACAAAACGAGTTAAAGCAATACGAGCTGCTTCAATTTGACGTGAATTGATTCTTCCTGCTTCGGTTGCTTTTAAAGCAAATTCACCGAAAGTAAATTCAGTCCCACGATTAGCATAACCTCTGTTACGCCCTTTCATCATTTTACGATATTTTGTTCTTTTTGGCATTAACATGATTACTTACTCCTTCTTGTGCGTCTTGGTTTTTTAGCCGGAGCACTCTCTTCAGTTTTTTCAGTTTGAAAACCTTTTTGTAACACTTCACCTTTAAAGATCCAAACTTTCACTCCTATATTTCCATAGGTAGTTCTAGCTTCAGCAAAACCATAATCGATTTTTGCTCTTAAAGTATGAAGCGGAACGCGTCCTTCAAGATACCATTCTGTTCTTGCCATTTCCGCACCACCCAAACGGCCAGAAACTGAAACTTTAATTCCTTTAGCACCTGCTTTTTGTGCCGCTTGAATTACTTTTTTCATTGCTCTTCTAAAAGCAATTCTTTTCTCAAGTTGGGTAGCTACGCTTTCAGCAGCAAGTTGAGCTGAAGCCCCTGCTTTTCTTTCTTCTTTAATATTGATATTTACATCTTTGCCGATTAAATTTTGCAATTCTTTTCTTAGATTATCAACATCACTTCCTTTTTTGCCTATGATAATACCAGGTCTTGCTGCAACCACAGTTACACGAAGTTTTTTAGCAGTTCTTTCTACTAAAATCTGACTAATTCCTGCGTAGTAAAGTTTTCTTTTTAAGAAAGCTCTAATTTTATAATCTTCACCAATATTTTCTACTAAATTAGCCTTAGTTGGAAACCATCTTGATTCCCAATTTCTATTAATTCCTAGTCTTAGACCAATTGGATTTACTTTTTGTCCCATTAGCTTTCCTTTTTCGCTGTTGCTTTTTTAGTGCTTACTGTTTTTTTAGCTGGAGCTTTTGTTGTAGTAGTTTTTTTAGCTTCAGAAGCTTTTTTTGCTACTGATTTTTTTTCTTCAGCCTTGTTTTCAATTTTTGCCACTTCTACTAAAATATGAGAAGTAGGTTTTCTTATACGACTCGCACTTCCTCTAGCACGTGGTCTAAATCTTTTTAATACCGCACCTGCATCCACACGACAACTTTTTACAACCACTTCATTTGCCTCAAATCCACCATTTGCTACTGCACTTGAAATAGCATTTGCAATATATTTTGCGCCTTTATTTGGCATAAATTTTAAACTGGCCATTGCAAGTTCTGCATTCATCCCTTGAACTTCTCTAGCAATTAATCTTGCCTTAGTTGGAGATAATCTTATGAATTTAATCAATGCTTTACTCATAACTTCATCTCTCCTTACTTACCAATTTTCTTTTGCACAGAGCCTTTATGCCCTTTAAATGTGCGTGTTGGAGCAAATTCTCCCAATTTATAACCTATATGATTTTCAGTTATATAAACTGGAATAAAACTTTTACCATTATGAACATTAAAAGTCAAACCTATCATATCAGGAATAATAGTGCTTCTACGAGACCAAGTTTTTATAGGTTTATTATCGTTAGCCTTTTTAGCAGCGATGACTTTTTTCATTACATGATCATCAACAAAAGGACCTTTTTTTAGTGATCTAGCCATCTTACTTTCCTTTTCTTCTTGAAATTATTAATTTATCGCTAGCTTTTTTGCGACGAGTTTTAGCACCTTTGGTTGGTTTACCCCATGGAGTTACAGGATGACGTCCTGAATTTTTCTTACCTTCACCTCCCCCGTGTGGGTGATCTACTGGGTTCATTGCAGAACCACGAGTTTGAGGACGGATACCTCTATGGCGATTTCTACCTGCTTTACCTATGGTGATATTAGACCATTCTTCATTACCTACTTCACCGATACTTGCCATACATTCAGCTAAAACTTGTCTCATTTCTCCACTTGCAAGTCTTAAGATAACATATTTTTCTTCTTTACCCATAAGTTGAGCATAAGCACCTGCTGAACGGATCATTTGACCACCTTTTCCTGGTTTTAACTCAATATTATGAACGATAGTCCCTACAGGAATATTTTTAAGCTTCATTGCATTACCTGGTTTAATATCAAGTCCACCTTCTGCTGCAGCGACAATATCGCCTACACCTAAACCGCGTGGTTGAAGAATATATCTTTTTTCTCCATCTCTATAAGCAATCAAAGCGATTCTACAATTTCTGTATGGATCATACTCAATTGCTTCTACTTTACCTTCGATTCCAAATTTACGACGTTTAAAATCTATAATTCTATAAAGTTTTTTAGCGCCCGCTTCTTTATGACGACTAGTAATTCTTCCATAGCTATTACGTCCTGCGTGTGCTGGAAGTTTTACAAGCAATGAACGAACACTTGGTTTTGCTGTAATATCTTCAGAACTTAAACCTGTGATATATCTTCTACTTGGAGTATATGGTTTATAAGTTTTAATTGCCATCTTAAGCCTCCATATTTTCTAAGCTAACACCTTCAGGTAGCTTAACATAGAATTTTTTATAATCGTTTCTTTGTCCTAAACGACCTCTGAAACGTTTAACTTTTCCACTCATTTTTAAAGAATTGATACTTTGTGGAGTTACACCAAAATATTCTTTTAAAACGGCTTTTAAGCCTGTTTTAGTCATTTTTGGAGAAGTTTGAATAACTACGACACCTTGCTCTTGCAAATTCAAACTTTTTTCAGTATAAAGTATTGTTTTAATATCAGTAATATCTGCCATAATTATCCTTCTTTTGTAATAGATTCTAATGCCGATTTTTCCATAATAACAGCATTAAATACAGATACTAAATAAGCATTCACTTCAGTTACATCTACAACATAACAATTTGCTAAATTTCTGTAAGCTAAAAGTGTTTTTTCATCTAGTAAATCTTTAACAATTAAAGCATCTTTTACGCCGAGCTTTTTAATAACAGCATTTGCATCTTTAGTCTTACCACTTTCTATAGTTAAAGAATCTACAGCAAATAATACACCCTTAGCTGCTTTATCCGCTAAAGCTCTTTCGAGTGCTAATCTTTTTTGTTTTTTATTTACTTTTTGAAAATAATTTCTTTCATTTGTTGGACCAAAAGCAACAGCACCGCCTACCCAAACATTTGTTCTAGTTGAACCTGCACGAGCGCCACCACGACCTTTTTGTCTCCAAGGTTTTTTACCCCCACCACTTACATCACTTCTGCCTTTGGTATGAGCCGTATTTGCTCTAAGACTAGCAAGGTAAGATTTTACATATAAGTAAAGGTTATGTGGATTTACTTCTGCATATTTTGAAGGCAAATCAAGTTCACCTGCTTTTTCTAGTTTATCATTTAAAACGGTTACTTTACTCATTTTGCAATCCTTATTTTACCCATAGCTCCATTATATCCTGGAACTGCACCTTTAACAACTAAAATCTTATTTTCACTATCATAAGATACAACTTCATTTTTAACGGTTATTTTTGTATTTCCATAATGTCCCGCCATTTTCATACCTGGTTGAACACGACCTGGCCATTCTCTATTACCTATAGAACCATGGCGTCTATGAAATCTTGAACCGTGACTTGCCGGACCCCCTGCGAAATTGTGTCTTTTCATAACACCGCTATAACCTCTACCTTTAGAGTTGAAACTTACTTTTAAAATTTTAGCTTCGCTTAATGGAGTTTCATCCAAATCTCCCGCTTCAGTATTGGCTACTTCTAAAGTTACAAAACGATTAAATTCTGCAGAAAGATTATATTTTTTTTGTTGTCCTGCGATACATTTATTGTTTCTTTTGCCTTTTGAATATGCCACTATCGCTTTTCCGTTTTCAACCTCGCATACTTTTGCATTAACAATCCTTAGCAAAGTTACAGCAATACTTGGACTATTAATAGTTCTACTCATTCCAATTTTTTCTACAATGTATTCCATATTCTATCCTTTATTTACCCATAGCTCTAACTTCAACGTTCACTTCTGGCGCTAAATCAAGCTTAGTTAAAGAATCAACTGTATCTGGAGTCGCTGCTACAATATCTAACATACGAGCATGAATTCTAATTTCAAACTGCTCACGAGAATCTTTATTAATGTGTGGAGATTTTAAAACTGTATAGCGTTTGATTTTTGTAGGCATCGGTATTGGACCTCTAATATCCGCACCTGTTCTTTTAACAGCTTCTACAATTGCTGCAACTGTTCTGTCTAGTACTCGATGGTCATAAGCTTTTAGCTTAAGCCTAATTCTTTCCATAATATTTCCTTTAAAAAGAACTCGTTAGTTTTAAACTAACCAAAAATAAAAATGAGAGTATAGTAAATTTAGCTTTCAAAAGTCAAGAGAAATTGATAAAAAATTATATTTTTATCCTTTTAAAAAGGAAAATAATTTATAAATTATTTTATTTACAAGCGTGAAAAATGATTTAAAAATATAGTTTTAAGCTTAAATTCAGGGGGAGGGTAAAATACAAATCTTAATTAATTTTTATTAATAGGATTTTGTATGAAATTAACTAAAATTTTTTTATTGCTTATTTTATATCTAAATTTAAATGCAAATATTTTTAATGATAAAAAACAAGCTAAAAATGCAGGAGATATAACTCAAATCATTGTCCCAATTTATGCCTTTGGTTTGCTTTTTTACAATGATGATTTTAAAGATGGATTTTTTCCCTACACATTAAGTTTTGTTGCAACTCAAGGGAGTATAGAAGTTCTCAAACGTATTGTAAAAGAAGAAAGGCCGGATAAAAGTGATCATTTATCTTTTCCTAGTGGACATAGCGCAGCGGCATTTTTTGGAGCAACTTTTATTCATAAAAGATATGGAATCAAACAAGCAATTATTCCTTATATGTTAGCTACCTATACAGCTTATTCTCGCGTAAAAGCAGATAAACACTATACAAGAGATGTTATAGCAGGTGCTGCTATAGCTGGATTTTGGAATTTTATTTTAGTAGATCATGCACCCAATATAATATTGGAACCAAAAACTGATGGTTTTTTCTTAAGATACACAAAAAATTTTTAAGCAACACCATCATCTATATAAAGCTTAGTTTAAAAATTAAGCTTTAGATGTTTAACTTTGCTATAAATTTACTATCAAAGTATTTAGAGAACACTTTCAAGCACATATTAAGTCAAAATAAGCTATCTTAAAAATTCGATCACAAACCTGTCTTCAATTAAAGATATTAAGGCACATTTTACTAAAAAATTTATAAGTATGATTTATAAATTCATATTTAATTCTTTGAGTGTGTAAGCTAAAAGTTTTTATTATAGTGCTCTTTACTTGTTTATAGCAAATTGTCTCGTGTTTAAAATTCAAAAGAGAAGTATTGATATTATTTTTTGGTTTAATTTGCTTCTTTAACATAATAATTTGTCCTTTGTTTCCTATGCAAAGGCATCCTAACTGATAGAAGTTAGTTTACTCTAATTATTTCGAGGTTTTATTATTTGGCTTTTTTAATTTTTTAATCTAGCTATTATATAGTGTAAATTTTAACATTCTAATTAAATGTAGCTAAATAAAAAGCCACCATTATATTAACTATCATTCCTATTATTAGAAGAGGGGTAGAGCGTTTAATTATATCCATAGGATTTAACTTCGCAAAACCGGCCAATGCTAAGATACCGCCCGAGATTGGCGAGGCTGCTCTTCCTAGACAAGAAGCTATTTCTAAAGGCAAAACTAAAGTGATAGGCTCGATACCTAATTTTGTAGCTATTTCAGGAGCTAATTTTCCAAATGCGTTAAATGCAGCTATGCCACTACCCATTATCACTCCTGCAAAATATACCAAGAAACTTAAAACAACAATACAAAATAAAATCGCTACCCAACTAGCTCCTCCAAGACTTTTCATAGCATCTACCAAAACACTCAATCCACCCAAATTTTCTATCCCTTTTGCAAAGACTGAAGCTGCTATTAAAATGCTTACTACGCTTACAAAAATTTCAGCCATACCTTTTAAAATAACGCTCATATCATTGCCGAGTTTTCTAGCATCTCTATGTCTTAAAAATTCTATTAAAAATACTATACTTATACTCATAAAATTTGCGCTCACTACATCAAGTTTTATTCCTAAAAAATAAGAACCAAATAAAAATACTACAGGAAGCCAAGGAAAAAATATATAAAAAGTAGGGCATTTTGGATCTATTATTTCTATGTCACCAACTTCATCTTGTAGTAAATTTTTTTCTTTATCTTTCTTATCTATCCATGAAAAATAAATTGGAATTAAAATGGCTATAGTTACTATATAAGCAATTACGGAATAAATTTGATAATTTAAGAATAATCCTACTACATTGTCACTTTGATTAACCATACCAGCCATAGTAATAGAATTAGCATCCTTTGGGCCATAGTCAAGTGCTATTAAAGAAAGAACACAAACAGCGGTTACAGGACGAATTTTAAGAGACACTAACACTGGATAAATGCAAGCTAACAATAAAAGCAAAAGTCCTGTATAGCTTGAGATAACTATTTTAAGTAACATACCAACTACAAATGTTCCGCTTAAAATCAGATATTTATTTTTGATCTTTCCTAAAGGTTTATTTGCTAAAAAAGCTAGTTTAGCTGAAGCATTAATACATTTCATATAAGCTGCAAAACCTGCCACACTCATTATTATAAGCCCAGTTCCACTAAGCTGAGATTTGAAAGTAGCCACCAAGAAAAAATAAGAATCAAGTAAAACATTCAAAAAATTATTATGTTCTCTAACAGGTGCCTTTGGTATACTAGATCCTACAAAATAATAAGATATAATTAATAAAATAAGTCCTGAAAATAAAAAAACAAATATAGGGTTATATTTTTTAAGAACATAATAAGATACAACAAATACAGCTAATATGGTGGATGCTATCATAAAAATTGGCATAAATTTTCCTTATCTAACAATACATACCATTATACTATCACCAAACAAAATAAAAATTTAATTTTTAATTTTTAAATATATTTTTTGTTTACAGAAAAATAAAAGATCGCAAAAAATACATCATTTTATTTTTCCATTAATAAGAATTTATATTTCGTTTTTTTGATATGTTGTTATATCTAAATTTTTCATTTCTTTATCCGTTATAAGACTTACAACCATAGCACCTGAAACATTACTACAAGTTCTTGCCATATCGAGTATAGGATCAATTGCTAGAACAAAGACCAATAAAGCAAAATGACTTTGCATCCCAAGCCCTGAAAGTATGACAGAAATAATCATTATTGTAATTCCAGGAATTCCAACTATACCAAAAGAAACAATGACACATAAAACTATAGTGGTTAAAATTTCATTTATACCGATAGGAATGTTTAAAGCATGAAACATAAAAACAGCGATCATTCCTGCGTAATATCCCGCGCAACCATTCATTCCCATAGTTGTGCCAAGACTTGCCGTAAAAGAGGCGTTTGTAGAACTTACACCCAAATTTTTTAAAGCAGAAATCGTTACAGGCAAAGTTCCTGCGGAACTTCTTGAACTAAAAGCCATCAATAAAGCTGGAAATGCTTTTTTATAATATATAAAAGGATTTAATCCATGTAAAACTAATAATGCTGTATGAACAAAGAAAACTAAAATAAAAGCAATATAAAGTAAAAATATGAAATAAATAGAATCAATAAGTACTTTATAGCCATTTAAAATTAAAGCATTCGCTATCATTGTAATGACAAAATAAGGCATAATTCTAATCACATAAAGACTGATTTTCATAATCACCTGATGTAAAAAATCTATCAATAAAGAAAATATTCTAAATCCACGATTTTCCTTTAAACTTCTAATTCCAAAGGATAAAATAAAGGCAAAAATAATCACACCTAAAATATTATTTGCATTCATAGCGCTGATAATATTACTTGGAATAAAATTTAAAATTACCTCATTCAAACCTTTAATCTCTTTAAGATTTTTAGCACTTGATAACACTTGGTTGCTACCTCCAAGGTTTGCAAAAATTGCAAGACAAATTCCAATTAAAGCTGAAATAGCTGTAGAAAATAAAAACCAAAAAAAGACTCTAGAAAATAAAGATTTAATTTGAATTTTTTTATCTAAATTGATTAAAACATAAATCAAAGAAATAAAGATTAAAGGAATAACTAAAAGCTTTAACACGCTAATATACAAAGAATTTAAAAAATTCATCCAAATATGAATCTCACAAAGCCAACGTAAAGAATCCAAAACGCTTAATTTTTCAATTCCTTCATTTGGAAAATCCGCTAAATAAAGCAAAAAATAACCCCAAACTAAACCAAACACCAATGCGATACTCATAATCCAATAAAAACTGAGCTTTTGTTTTAAAAATCGCAACAAAATAAAAAGACATATTACACAAAAAAGCAATATAACGCTTTTAATTTGAGAGAGATGAAAAAAATTAATTAAAAAATTTTCCATAATAAATGCCTGAAAATGTAATTTTGCAAACTGCAAACTTAAAAGATTAGGCAATTATAGCATAAAAATTTATAATTTTATTTATCTGAGTTTCAAAATTTTGTTCAAAAACAAAACTCAAGATTTCTTTTAATATAAACAATAATATAAAGCATCCATGAAAATCAAAAAGAAGTTAAGGATTTGATGAAAAAAAAGGATTAAAAGTAGTTGTAAGCACTAGAGTGGTTGCAGGATCTGTAGCGGTAAATAAAGGCGATCAAAACTTAGGTTTTATCAGTGCTCAAAATTTAAATCCACAAAAAGCAAGAGTTCTTTTGATGTTAGCTCTTACAAAAACTCGCGATAATGCTAAAATTCAAAAATATTTTGAAAAATACTAAAAATATTAAAAAGTCCGAAAGGGCTTTTTAATATTTAATTTCATTAGATTTTAAAAAATCTCGCAATTTATCATATTCTCCATTTTCCAAATAACGATATTTTCCAGCTTTTAAAATACCTAGATCCAAAGCTCCAAAAGCCACACGCTTAAGATCCATCACTTCTAAATCAAAATGCCCAAAAAATCTTCTAAGCTCTCTATTTTTACCTTCATTGATCACTACTCTTAATTTGGTATAACCTCCGCTAGAGCCAAAAATTTCAAAATCCAAAAAAGGAGAAAAAGTCATAGAAGTGATTTTGGTTTTTACATGAGCACCCTTTTTTTCATTTTTTATCTCTAAGCCATTTTGCATCGCCTCTATAACTTGCTTACTGATCGCACCTTTAACTTTAAGATAATATTCACGCTCTAAATCACTATGCATTAAAGCATCAGCTATAACAGGAGAATCGGTTAACAAAAGCAAACCTTCACTTGCAAAATCAAGTCTTCCGACACTAAGCCAAGTATTAAATTGTTTTGGTAAAGTATCATAAATCGTCTTTCTTCCGCGATCATCTTTTTTGCTGACTATTTCACCTTTTTGTTTATGATAAATGATGACACTAAATTGCGTTCTTTTTTGTAATCTTTTTCCTTTTAAAAAAACCTTATCATCAAATTTAACCTCGTCGCTTAAAAGGGCTATTTTATTATTGATTTTTACTAAGCCCTGTTTAATAAGCTCATCAGCTTCACGACGAGAATAGCGACTATTGTGCGATATAAATTTATTGATTCTCATTGCTTACATCACAAAAATAGTAGGAACTATAGTCGGATATTTTTTAATTTTTCTAAAAATATGCTTTCTAAGCACTTGACGAATTTGGTTTTCTAAAAATCTTGGATCGTTTAAAACCTCATCTTTGACATTGGCAAAAAATTGACTCAAAATATCTGCCATTTCTTTAGAAAAAGCGTGATCTTGTTTATCTGCTACAAGACCATAGCTAAAAACTCTAGGTTTATTAATAAGAGTTTTTGTTGCCTTATCAAGCTGAGCAATGATCACAACTATACCATTATCTGCTAAATTTTGACGATCGATTACAACATCATCGGCAATTTGTTTATTGATTTGATTATCGACAAATACTTTTCCTGTTTTAACCGTTTTAACACGTTTGATGTATTTTTGACAAATTTCAACCTGATCCCCATCACTCATAAGATAGATATTTCTTTCTGAAACCCCACATTTCATAGCCGTTTCTTTATGCTTTAAGATGTGATTATATTCTCCATGCACTGGTAAGAAAAATTTAGGTTTTGTAAGAGTTAGCATTAGCTTTTGTTCTTCTATACTTGCATGGCCACTTACATGAATTTCACTAAATTCTTGATACGCAACCTTAGCTCCCGCTTTTAAAAGATAATCAAGCACAGCCGAAACATTAGCTTCATTACCTGGAATCGCCTTAGCAGAAATGATGATTTGATCTGTAGGTTTAATCTTGATAAATTTATGTTCATCGGTTGCCATTCTATAAAGTGCACTCATAGTCTCGCCTTGACTGCCTGTAGTTACTATGAGAACTTCATTGTCCTTAAACTTACTTACTTCATCTGCATCGATAAAAATTTTACGATCTAGCTTAATATAACCTAATTCCATAGTCGTATAAAGGTTTCTTTCCATAGAACGACCTATAACACAAACTTTTCTACCATATTTTAAACCATAGGTGATGGCTTGATAAATACGATGAATATTTGAACTAAAGGTACTCATAATCACTCTACCCTTGGTTTTAGAAAAAATTTGATCAAAGGTTGGACCTACTGAACTTTCACTTTTAGTATAGCCTTCTTTATAAGAGTTGGTACTATCACTTAAAAGGCATAAAACTCCTTCTTCTCCATAATAAGCCAAACGATTTAAATCACTTGGATAACCATCGATTGGAGTTTGATCGATTTTAAAATCTCCTGTATGGATAATCGTTCCAGCTTTAGTTTTAATCGCTAGAGCTGAAGCATCGATAATAGAATGCGTGATATGTATCCACTCTATATCAAATTCACCTATTTCATATACTTTGCGTTTTTCTACAGGACGGAACCATTTACGTTCAGCTTTTAAGCCGTGTTCTTCAAATTTATTTGAAATCATTCCAAGTGCTAAAGGCGTTGCATAAATAGGAAATTGAAATTCTTTAAAAAAATAAGGGACAGCACCAATATGATCTTCGTGTGCATGTGTTATGATAATACCACGAATTTTATCTTTAATCTTCCTAACATAATCAAAATCAGGGATAATAATATCCACTCCGTGCATCGTTCCATCTGGAAAACTCATGCCAAGATCTACAATAATAGCATCATTGTTAGTTTCAAAAACACTAACATTTCCACCGATTTCACCAAGTCCCCCAAGAGGAGTAATGCGGATTTTATGATCACTTGAGTTATTATACTTTAAAGGATGTAAGCGGTTTTCATGTGAAACACGATTGGCCTCTATGCATTCTGCAAGAGCAATTTGCCAATCTTCATTTCCCATAAGCTTAGCTGGGAGATTACGATTTTTCTTTTTTCTTTTTTCTTTTGGCTCTTCTGTATTTTCAGAATTTTTAAAATTAGCATTTTCATTTGAATTTTTGATATTAGAATTTTCATTTTTAGAATTCTCGATATGTTCATCTATCGTAGAATCAGTTGTCTTTTTTTTACGATTTTTAAATTTATAATATCTATTTTTTTTTGACTTAGAATTTGCTAAATTTTCATTATTTTCATTGTTGTTCTCGTTCATATTCTTCCTTTACTTTCTCGTAAATTTTAAGGTAAGAATCAACGCAAATTTCATGTGGTCTTGAGTTTGATTTAAGTTCCAACTCTTGGAAAATCTCTTCTAATTTCAACTTATGATTTTTTAAATTCCCTATAAGTTGCTTTCTTGGAGATTTGAAACATTCTTTTAAAAATCTCTTAAAAGTTTCAATATGGCAAAAGTCTTTGTATTCCCTAAATTTAGTCATTTTTATCACCGCAGACATCACTTTTGGCGGTGGAGAAAAATATTCAGGACTAACATCAAAAAGTATTTCACAATCACAAATTACAGCACTTAAAATCCCTAAAGCCGAAAAATCTTTTTCTCCGCATTTAGCACAAAATTTTAATGCCATTTCTTTTTGAACCATTACTATCAAACCTGAGCAATTTTGATCTTCTAAAACTTTCAAAATCAAATGACTTGCTATATAGTAAGGTAAATTAGCAACTAAAAAATACTTTTTTTCATCAAGATATGCAATTTCATTTGCATCCTTATGAATCAAATTAAGCTTTCCGCACTCTAATTCTTTTTGAAATCTATTTTGCAAAATAGGTATAAGATCAGAATCAATCTCATACGCTTTTACATTAGAAATTTTCAAAAGCTCTTGCGTTAAATCACCTAAGCCAGGCCCAATTTCTATTATATTCTTCACACCATTGGGTATGGCTTGAGTGATTTTATCTAATATACTTTTATCGTTTAAAAAATTTTGTCCATAATGTTTTTTTGCTTTTATCATAATAACTTTTTATTTTACCTAAGAATTCTTAATTTTAAGTCTTATTTGGATAAAATTCTCTAAAAATATTTAAAAGGATAGAAATTAATGATAGTTTGTGCAGGTGGTAATGAAAATTTTTCTTTTGCTAACAGTATAGGAGTCGGTCTCATAGAATCAGGTATTAATTTAACCGAACTTTGCATTAAAGAAAAACCAGATAATTTAATCTTTATAGGAAGCTGCGGAATTTATGATAAAGGAGAAATTTTTGGCATTTATGAAAGTTCTCATGTTTTCAATGTAGAATATTCCCAAATCAGTGAAAATTTTTATACTCCGGCACTTAATGAGATTAGTTTTGAATCAAATATTAAAAATGTTTCACAGGAAACATCTTATAAAATTAACTCTTCAAATTATATTTGTCAAAATTCTTCTGCTGCTAAAAAATTGGCTGATTTTGGACTAGATTTTGAAAATATGGAAGCTTTTGCTGTTTTTAGCGTCGCTAAAAAATTCAATATTTCAGCAAAATGTATTTTATGTGCAACAAATTTTTGCAATGAAAACGCACATGAAGATTTTCTAAAAAATCATAAAAAAGCTAAAGAAAAATTAGAAAGCTATCTAAAAGAAAATCATTATATTTAACAAGGAAATCTATTTGCAAAATTTGATTAATATTTTAGATTTTCTTCCTGAAGAATTAGAAGATAAAATTCAACCAATGTTTCGTGTGAAACAAATTTATCAATGGATTTATCAAAAATATGCCGATAACTTCTTAGAAATGAGTTCTTTACCTAAAAATTTGAGAGAAGAATTGAATAAAAGCTATTATTTTGATGCCTTAAAATGTATTTTCAAAGAAAAAAGTAAAGATGGAAGTATAAAATATCTTTTTGAATTAAAAGATGGCTTACGTATAGAAAGTGTTTTGCTACCTATGAAAAAAGAAAAATTTGACGAAAAAGGTAAAAGAATAGCTCATGCAAAATTTACAATCTGCGTCTCATCTCAAGTAGGTTGTAAAAGTGGATGTAGTTTTTGTCTAACTGCAAAAGGAGGGCTTAAAAGAAATCTTAGTGCAGGTGAAATAGTTGCCCAAATTCTTTACATAAAAAAAGACAATCAAATTCCCTATGAAAGAAGAATCAATATAGTTTATATGGGTATGGGAGAACCACTTGATAATCTTAAAAATGTCGCTAAAGCTGTTAAAATACTCTCTTGTAACGACGGCTTAGCCATCAGTCCCCGTAGGCAAACCATCAGCACAAGTGGTCTAGCTAAACAAATCAAAGAGCTGGGAGAAATGAATTTAGGAGTACTTCTTGCCATATCGCTCCATGCGGTAAATGATGAACTTCGCACAGAATTAATGCCGATCAATAAAGCTTACAACATAGCTACGATAATGGAAGCTGTAAGAAAATTTCCTATAGATCAAAGAAAAAGAGTTATGTTTGAGTATCTCTTGATCGATGGTATTAATGACAAAATCGAGCACGCTAAAGAATTAGTCAAACTTCTAAATGGTATTAAAGCAAAAGTCAATTTAATACTTTTTAATCCACACGAAGGAAGTTTATACCAGCGTCCTAAATTAGAAAATGCTATCAAATTTCAAGATTTACTCAGCCAAAAAGGCGTAACTTGCACCATAAGAGAGAGCAAAGGACTTGATATTTCGGCCGCTTGTGGACAATTAAAAGAAAGGATAAAAACATCTTGACAAGTTTAGATATTTTTGAAATTATTTTTGTATCTATTGTTGTAATTGTTGGTTTTTTTGGAATGGCTTGGGTGATTTTTAAAGATAAATCAAATTCAAAATAAGCTTATTATTCTTGATATAAAAACAAAATTGTTTTAATATCTAAAAATTTAAATAGCCTTAATTATAATTATATGTTTATTATTTATTTTTAACTATTTTCAGCCAAAGTTGATTCGATCTTGGAAATTCTATTTTTTGAAGTTGCTTTAGAATTTTTTTGAGTTCTTTATCATCCAAATTTAAAAATTCTTTACAAAAGAAACCTTCCTCAAAAACATTGAATCTTTCATCTGATATTTTTTGAACTTTTATAGCTCTGTCTTTTTTTGAAGTTTGAAAAATTAAAATATCCAAGGGATCAATTTGCTTTAAATTTTTAAAACAAATTTGAATAAAATCTTTATTTTGTATCATTACACTACTTTTGCTATTTCTTTTGTAAAATCAGCCTTAATCAAAGTCTTGGAAATATAAAAAATCCTAATATCATCTCCATCAAAAATATACGCCAAACGATAAGCTTGCTTAGGCAGTTTTAGTTTGTACTCATAAATCGTTTTATTTTTATATTTACAATCTTTAACTTGTTTTATTTTATGCGGAGTTTGATAAATAAAAGTTTTTGTATTTTCACAAATGATTTTATAAACCAATTCTTTATCTATTTTTAAATGTGAGAAAAATTTTTCTAAATATAAATTATTTTCTAAAATGATATTTTTTTCCATTGGGTATTTTTTAGTATAAATTATCTAAAAACAAGCAAAACTATATAAAATGAATCAATATTTATAAAACATTGCAAACAAAAAATTACCAAAATCCTAAAAAAATCACACATGATTGTATAAATGTAGATTTAAATGGTGTCAAGGGGGAGACTTGAACTCCCGACCTCCGGCTTATGAGACCAGCGCTCTAACCAGCTGAGCTACCCTGACAAAAGTTTTTAAGTCAAAATTATAACTTTTTTTTCTAAAATTTTTCTTTATCATAGAAAATTTTAGCTATAATAACGCTTTTAGACAGGTGTCCGAGCGGTTGAAGGAGCACGCCTGGAACGCGTGTAAAGTGCAAGCTTTCGAGGGTTCGAATCCCTTCCTGTCTGCCAAATATTACTGGTTTTGGTAAAATATTTCTATTATTCTAAACAATTAGAATTAAACCAAAAAGAAATCTTAATCCGATAAAAATCATAAAAATTTAATTTTCACTTAAATTTTCAGGCAAAAAAAAGTAATATTTTATTATAATTCAAATTTTTAAGGGGCATTAGCTCAGCTGGGAGAGCACAACGCTGGCAGCGTTGGGGTCAGCGGTTCGAACCCGCTATGCTCCACCATTGGTTCCGTAGCTCAGTTGGTAGAGCACTACCTTGACATGGTAGTGGTCGTTGGTTCAAGTCCAATCGGAGCCACCATTTTTTATAATTTTAACCTTTACAAGCTTTTCTAGGTATAAAATAAATTCTCATAAAAACGATATAGTAAATTAGTTCGTAAAAATAAATGTGATATAATTAATACAAAACTTTTTAATATTTTGATATTTTTAGGAATATTTCAAAATCAGTTATAGAAGTATTTAACAAAAGAAGGATTTTTTTTATGTTAAAAGAATTACTTGAAATCAAAAAAGAAATGGAACCAATAATCCATGAAGCTAATGTCAAGCTCAATGTTCTAGCAAGAGAAGTTATCGTTCGTAAAAAAGAATATGAAATTTATGGTCCTATGATCGATCGTGTCTATCTTGATAATGCAATTTATGTCAAGGTAATGTCTAGCGGACGTGATGCAAAAAGCGACAATGTTCAAATTAAAAATGGTTTTTATATGGTTTTTGTCGCTCCTGAAAAAGAAAGCACTAAAGATATCAAAAATAAACTCAAAGTTGCTTATGAAGGGCTTGATAATAAATTCATCTCTTCTTTGGTTCGTTCTTGCCAACGCTTTAAAGAGATTATCAATAAAACTCAAGCAACTCTAACCAAAGCTTCCCAAATGAATGTTTTGATTAAAACCAATTTAGGCGAAGCGAGTGCTGCGCTTAAATTTAATATCGTTATAGAATACACAAAAGACAATCAAAAACTCACTCGCGAAAATTCAAAATCAGCTGGAAGTTTTAGAGATACAAAGACTTATATCAATCTCGTTGTTGAAAAAAGTACAGAATCAAGAATTTGTGAAAAATTGCTTGATGATGTAGAAAAATATTTTATTGGTGGTGGTTGATCACTCACTGGTAAATTTCACACCCATTTTTTCACGCACTCTATCCATCAAATTCATCATTTTTAAGATTTCTTCATGATTCATTGCATCGCATTCTATTTTATTTTGCTCTAAAGCTTTAAAACAGGCTTGAAATTCATACTCAAAGCCATTGATTTGAGTCGGCACTACACAATCTTTTATCAACTTTCTTTCCTTATCATAAACTTTTATAAGACTAGGATTGTTGATATTATCGACACAAATATAACCTTTCGTTCCATTTATAACGCCTTTTCTATCACTTATAGCAGTTACGCTTGAATTTAAAAAAGCAAAAGCACCTGTGTCAAATTCCAAAATAATCCCATTACTTTCATCCACACCGCTAGGCATTTTTTTACAAGTTGCGATCACATTTTTAATTTCATCTTTTAAAAAACTAAGTGCGAAATTAAGCGTATAAACTCCTACATCGAGTAAGGCACCGCCTCCAAGCTCTAAACTTGTTATGCGGTTTTTATGTTTGACATTGTAAGCTAAATTTGCCTCTATACTGACTATTTCACCGATCAAATCTTTAGCTAAAAGATCTTTGATTATGTCTATATAAGGCATATAACGTGTCCAAATAGCTTCAGCCAAAAGTAAATTTTTAGCTCTTGCTAATTCCACAAGCTCTTTAGCCTGTTTGAAATTTAAGGTAAAAGATTTTTCACAAAGAACATTTTTATGATTTTCAAGGCAAAGTTTTATATGCTCATAGTGCAAAGAATGCGGAGTATTGATATAAACAAGATCGATATTTTGATCTTTGAGTAATTCTTCATAATTTGTATAAAATTTTTCAAAACCGTGCATCAAGGCAAAATCCTTCGCACGGCTTAAGGATCCCACCGCATAAGGGTGAAATCCTGCTTGTTTTAACATAGGTGCGATCTTATTTGCTATAGATCCGGCACCTAAAAAAGCGACATTTTTTCGCTTAGAATTTATAGGCATAACCTAAATATATCCCGTAATTTCTTTGTGTAGGATCATAAAAATTGGATCCGATTTTACTTGTATGAAAATTTCTAGAATTATAGTTTATTTGTTCTGCTTTAAAACCCAATTCTATTTCATTACGTGGAGTTAGCTCGTATATAGCACCGATTTTAGCTCCATAAACAAAACCATCAAAGTCTTGAGATAAAGATAAAAATGTTGTTTTAAGATCAATATTGGTTTTTGCATATCCAGAATATACACCCAAAACCGCTCTTGTTTTTTCAAAAAGTTTTGGAGTAAAATCATAACCCAATAAAAACTTATGTGTAGTAAAATCACCCTCTATTTGAATTCTTGGAGTTTTAATCAAATCATTAAATTCATCAGAATAATTATAAGCGGCATAAATTCTATGTGATTCATTGAAACGATAGCCTGCTCTTAAACCAAAAGCTGGAAGATTACCTGACACATCTCCATTAAAAGTTAAACCCGTTTTATTGTGCTTGAGATCCCCTTTTACTTGAGTATGTATCCAAGCCGCATCCATTCCCATAAAAAAGCCTGAATTTTCATCAGCTAAAGCCAAATTTGTAAATAAACAAGTGCCAACAGCTACGCTTAATAATGTCTTTTTCATATTTTTTCCTTTAAAATATTTAATATTATAATCTAAACAATATTTTAGATTATATTAATTATATAATTTTAATATTTAATATCATAATTTTTAAACACAAATTTTTAGTTTTTGCTAAGAATTGTGAATATTTTACTCATTTTTAGGCACCACCATATCACTGCGACATTCTATAACTGTATGCACATTTCCGCGTGGATTGAAATCCCCTACAACTTTGATCCATTTTGGCTTGAGTTTGTCTTTTAAGGTGCTGTAAATTTCATTGATACTTGCTTCATGTGAAACATTTCTATGCATGAAAGTATTGATATAAAGTTTTATAGCCTTAAGTTCTACCACAAATTTATCTGGCATATACTCAAGATATATTGTCGCAAAATCAGGATAACCACTCCTAGGACAACAGCACATGAATTCAGGTAAAGTGATCTTTATGATATAGTCATTTTTAGCATCATTAGGCCAAATTTCCATATTATCTACATTAAATTCTTTGATTTCTTTTTCGCCATAACGCATTTATTTTTCCTTGTGATAAATTAAAAATTCAAATTATAGCAAATTTCATTCTTGCAAAAATTTAAAATCTTAACTTGTATTAAGTAAGGATAGTTTTTAAGAATAAATTCTAAAAAAGATAAATTCTAAATTTGATAATTTTCAAAATTAATTGCAACTCACTCAAAAAAGAGCGAGTTAGCAATAATCTTGAAGGCAGTCAAGTCTAATCCAGTATTACAAATCTACCAAAATAGACTTGTAAAGCAAGATTTGCTCTCATAAGCGAGTTTTCCCACAAAAAGTGGGAAAATTTATAAAGAATTAAAAAGATCATAAAAATTATTGTTTCAACTGAATCAAAGTTTGAAGCATTTGATCACTAGTTGAAATCGTTTTAGAGTTTGCTTGATAACCTCTTTGGATGATGATAAGTTCTGTTAAAGAACGACTCAAATCCACGTTTGACATTTCAAGAGCTGAAGTTTTCATATCACCGCGACCACCTGTTCCAGCTTCACCTACTACGATATCCCCACTATTTGCAGTTACCTTATAAAGGTTTCCGCCGATTTCTTCAAGACCTGAGTTATTTGCCACAGAAGCCATAGCCATTTTTGCTACAGCAAAAGTCATACCGTTTGTAAATTCACCTAAAATATTTCCTTTATCATCTACACGAAGTGCATCAGGTTTTAAGTTTCCTGAAGTATAACCATCAGTTGCTTGACTTGTTAAAGCTGAAGCAGAGTTTGAGCTTACAAGGCCGTCATTACTTCCGCTTGTTCCAAAGCTGAGTTTGATTTGTTGATTTGGTGCTGCACCATTGTTTGGTGAGAAATTTAACGTTCTTGGATTATAAGAAGATAAAGATCCATCATTGTTAAATCTTGCAGTTCCTACAACGATGTTACTAGGACCTTCACCTGTAGTGTTGATCTCGGCAGGTTCTGGAACACGGATGATCATTTGCCATTCATTACCTCCATCTTGAGTGGTGCTTTGTTTTACAAATTGCACTTCTAAGGTATGTTTAGATCCTAAAGAGTCATAAATTTCAAGTCCAGCTGAAAAAGAACTTAGTTTTAAAAGTTCGCTTTGTTTTACTTGGTTTCCTGCAGGGAAAACTCCATCAAGACCTTTAAAGATCTTAGTAAAAGCATCATTAGTGCTTACCTTACCTAAACTATCTGTATAAGAAGTTACATTAAAACTCATATTATGAGCGGTAAAATCTAAAGTTGGGCCACCTGCTGATAAATTTGGACTTTGGCTAGTTTCATTAGGATTTGTGATAGAAAAAGCACCAGAATCATTGACTACTACTTTAACGCCTTCATTAACATCAGATGCCGCAAAATCTCCACTTCCATCATAATCAACCCCATATCTTGCATCTCTTTGCAAAAGTTCTCTTAAATCTTCAGTAGAATGAAATACCCTTTCATCAGTATTAAGCAAAGCTCCATCATGCACAGCATTATAATAATTTTTAGAAGCAGGATCGGTTGGAGCTTGATTAGCAGCTCCAGGTTTATATCCATTTCCACCATCAGGATTATACATAGGAGGAAGATCTTGAGCTGAAGAACTATAGATATACTTATGAGCAGTGATAACTTGTTTTTTAGTATCTCCACCTTTTGTTATATTTGTTCCTGCTACTGTTTCTGCAGTCCATAAGGTTTTATCATCAGTTTTATTACTTTTAAATGTAAAATTACCTTCTGCTCCATCTGCTCCATCTGTCCAAGTTGCAGTCCAAATTTCACCAGCTGTGTTTTCTTTATTAACGGTTAGATTGATATTTTTCATATTGTCAGTAGTGCCGTTTGAATTGTCATTAACAAATTCTATACCGCTACCATCTTTACTTTTTACAGCTTTAACTCCTGTTCCTGGTCTGCTATCGTTAGGAACAGTAAAAGAATTAATATAAGCTACCGCTTCATCGATACTTCCTATAGATTCATTTTCAATTTTTACTCCATTTAAAACTATACTTAAATGAACTTTATTATCTGTATTTCCCCAAAAAGCTGCCGTCTGATTTGTATGATTATTTTCATCAAAAGCACTCATACCTGCTTTATTAGTTTCATATTTAGCATCCGCATAAGATACCCAAATCCCTTGACCATCTCTTAAATTTAGACCTGTTCCACTTGCATTAAATAAAGAAGCACAATCAACCCCTTTTTCAGTTACATCGATAGCATTTTTTGAAGTGGTATAAAACTGAGTTGTGCCTGTATCGTTTTCATCTTTGGTTTCACCTGTTTTTTTGTTATATCCATGGATAGAATCTAAAGAATACAATGGTCTGCTTGCTGTTCCTATGCTAAGACCACTATTAAGATTTGCTTTGATAGCCACTTCAGTTGATTGTGCTGCAGGGATATGCATACCTGGATCGATAAAAATATTTTGCGGACTTCTTGAAGAATCTATACTTTGAGTACTCCAGTCTATATTCCAACCTTGGACAATATAACCTGCATTATTAACAAAGTTTCCATGAGAATCAAGTTTAAAATCCCCGCTTCTTGTAAGGTAATTTGTCAAACCACCATCATCACTTACCATAAAAAAGCCATCTCCATTGATCGCAACGTCGGTATTTTTATCTGTAGTTTGAACTGATCCTTGAGAATGAATTCTTGTGGTTGAACTTACAGAAACACCTAGTCCAATTTGAAGTGGATTTTGTCCGCCTCTACCATCAGTTGGTGTTGTAGCAATTTTAACTGTTTGACTAAACATCGTTCCAAAATCGGCACGAGAATACTTAAAACCTGTAGTATTAACGTTAGAAATATTATTACCCTCAACGTCCATAGCTACTTGATGTGCTTGAAGTCCGCTTACTCCGGACCAAAGTGATCTCATCATAATTAAATCCTTTATAAAATATTGCTTTTTTAACGCATTTGCGTTTATGCAATTTTATAAGCAAGTTCTGTTCCAACTTTTTAAATTTTTTGATAAAAATTTTGTTTTTTAGTAAAAATTTCTAAGATTTTTATATTTTAATATAGAAGTCTATAAATAATATGGTATGAATTTAAGCGTAATTATACTCTTACTCTTAAATTCGCTGCGTGAGTTAAAGCAACTGCTATAGCATCTGTGATATCTAAAGGTTTGATTTCTTTACTAAGTCCTAAAAGTCTTTTTACCATAAAAGCAACCTGTTCTTTTGTCGCTTTTGCTTTTCCTGTAACGGCTTTTTTAACTTGTAAAGGAGTGTACTCTGCAAAGTCACCGTGAATTTGTAAAATTTTTAAACTCAAAGCCCCGCGAAATTGTGCGAGTTTTAAAACGGTTTTTGGATTATAAGCAAAAAAGATATCTTCTATAGCCACCTCATCAAAATGATGTGCTTTAAAAATAAGATCTAAACCCTCACAAAGCTCGGTAATTTGATACTGCAAGGTGCTAGGCTTGATCTTAATAAGCCCTGCTTCTATGAGAATAGTTTTGTTTTTATTTGCCTCTATGATAGCATAACCACAATTTCTTGAACCTGGATCAATCCCTAAAATTTTCAATTTTTGCCTTTAAAATAAAATAGATTTTAACCTTTTTTTATAAAATTTAAGATAAAATTTATACATTTAAAATTAAAGAGAGATGATGAGCCCAAATGATATACTCCAAAATTTAAAAAAAGAGTTAAGTGAAAACGAATACGAAAATTATATATCTACTTTAAAATTCAATGAAAAACAAAGCAAAGCCGATCTTTTAGTTTTTAACGCTCCTAATGAACTCATCGCTAAATTCATACAAACAAAATATGCACATCAAATTTCACATTTTTATGAAGTGCAAAGTGGAATAAAAGCTAATATCAAAATACAAGCACAAAATCAAAAACATACAAAAAGTACTATAAAAATAGATATAGCAAATATAAAAGCACAAAGCACGATTTTAAATCCTTCTTTTACTTTTGAAAGTTTTGTAGTAGGAGATTCTAACAAATACGCTTATGGAGCTTGTAGAGCTGTTGCACATAAAGATAAACTTGGAAAGCTCTATAATCCTATATTTGTCTATGGCTCTACAGGGCTTGGTAAAACGCATTTACTCCAAGCTGTAGGTAATGCAAGTTTAGAAATGGGTAAAAAAGTGATCTACGCTACAAGTGAAAATTTTGTCAATGAATTCACCTCAAATCTAAAAAATGGCTCCTTAGATAAATTTCACGATAAATATAGAAACTGTGATGTTTTACTCATAGACGATGTGCAGTTTTTAGGAAAAACGGATAAAATTCAGGAAGAATTTTTCTTTATATTTAATGAAATCAAAAACAACGATGGGCAAATCATTATGACTTCAGATAATCCGCCTAATTTGCTAAAGGGCATTACAGAACGTTTAAAAAGCCGTTTTTCTCATGGAATTATCGCAGATATCACACCACCTCAACTTGATACTAAAATAGCAATCATAAGAAAAAAATGCGAATTTAACGATATCAATCTTTCTAGTGATATCATAAACTATATTGCCACTTCTTTAGGGGACAATATACGAGAAATTGAAGGGATTATCATCAGTTTAAATGCTTATGCAAATATAGTCGGACAAGAAATCACACTCGAGCTTGCAAAAAGCGTGATGAAAGATCACATCAAAGAAAAAAAAGAAAATATCAGCATAGAAGATATTTTAACCTTAGTTTGTAAAGAATTTAACATCAAGCCAAGTGATGTGAAATCAAATAAAAAAACGCAAAATGTAGTTACAGCTAGACGTATAGCAATTTACCTATCGAGGGAACTTACTAGCCTTACTTTTTCACAATTGGCTAATTTTTTTATGATGAAAGATCATACAGCCATTTCACATAGTGTGAAAAAAATAAAAGAATTAATGGAAGAAAATAATGAAATTAAAATAAAAATTGAAGAATTAAAGAATAAAATTTTAGCTAAAAGTCAAATTTAAGTGAAAAAATGTGAAAAAAATAAAAAGGGTATGTGAAAAAAATAGAATTAAGCAAAGTATGGTAAAATACAAATTTAATGATTTTTTTCTAAAAAATTTCACAATTTCAACAGACTTATTATTACAACGAATTTAAAATTAAATAAAAGCAAGGAGAAAAAATGAAACTCAGTATCAACAAAAATACTCTTGAATCAGCAATACTTTTATGTAATGCCTATGTAGAAAAAAAAGATGCTAGCACAATCACTTCACATCTACTTTTTCAAGCTGAAGAAGATAAACTCATCATAAAAGCAAGTGATTTTGAAATAGGCATTAATTATAAAATCAGAAAAATTCGCGTTGAAGATAGTGGCTTTGCAACAGCAAATGCAAAAAGTATAGCTGATGTTGTTAAAAGTTTAAATAATGAAGAAGTAGTTTTAGAAACTATAGATAATTTCTTATTTATCAGACAAAAAAGAACCAAATATAAATTGCCTATGTTTAATTATGAAGATTTTCCTAATTTTCCAAAAACCGAAGGAAAAAATCAATTTGATATTGATTCAAGTGATTTAAGTCGTTCTCTTAAAAAAATCTTACCAAGCATCGATACAAATAACCCAAAATACTCTTTAAATGGTGCATTTTTAGATATAAAAACAGACAAAATCAATTTTGTTGGAACTGATACTAGACGCCTTGCTGTTTATACTCTTGAAAAAACAAACCCTCAAGAATTTTCTATTAGTATCCCTAAAAAAGCCATTATGGAAATGCAAAAACTTTTTTATGAAAAAATAGAAATTTATTATGATCAAAATATGCTTATCGCTAAAAATGACAATTTTGAATTCTTTACTAAACTTATCAACGATAAATTCCCAGATTATGAAAAAGTTATTCCTAAAGAATTCAAACAAAGTCTTGAATTTTCAACTGAAAATTTCATAGATAGTCTTAGAAAAATCAGTGTTGTAACTGAAAAAATGAAACTTCATTTTAATAAAGACAAAATTATCTTTGAAGGTATAAGCTTAGATAATATGGAAGCAAAAACTGAACTTGAAATTCAAACAAATGTGAGTGAAGAATTTAACTTAACTATAAAAATAAAACATCTACTTGATTTCTTAACCTCTATAGAAGAAGAGAAATTTACTTTAGATGTTAATGAATCTAATTTGGCCTTTGTTGTAAGATCTCAAGGCTTGTCTATGGTTATTATGCCTATGATTTTGTAAAATTTTTTTAAAATATAAAAATAAGGAAAGATATGCAAGAAAATTACGGCGGAAGTAATATTAAAGTTTTAAAAGGCTTAGAAGCTGTTAGAAAACGCCCTGGTATGTATATAGGAGATACCAATATAGGCGGACTTCATCACATGATTTATGAAGTAGTAGATAATTCTATTGATGAAGCTATGGCTGGGCATTGTGATATTATAGATGTAGAAATTACCACTGAAGGAAGTTGTATCGTAAGTGATAATGGACGTGGTATTCCTGTAGATATGCATCCAACTGAAAATATGCCTACTTTAACCGTTGTTTTAACCGTTCTTCACGCAGGTGGGAAATTTGACAAAGATACTTATAAAGTTTCAGGTGGTTTGCACGGAGTTGGGGTTTCTGTTGTCAATGCACTTTCTAAAAAACTTGTAGCTACGGTTGAAAGAAATGGAGAAATTTACCGTCAAGAATTTTCAGAAGGCAAGGTTACAAGCGAATTTAGCATAATAGGAAAAAGTGAAAAAACAGGAACGACAATTGAATTTTGGCCTGATAATACCATTTTTGAAGTGACTGAATTTGATTATGAAATTTTGGCAAAAAGATTTAGAGAACTTGCGTATTTAAATCCAAAAATCACGATTAATTTTAAAGATAATCGTGTAGGCAGAAGTGAAAGTTTTCATTTTGAAGGTGGAATTTCACAATTTGTAAGCGATATGAATAAAAAAGAAGCTTTAACAAAACCGATTTTCTTTAGCGTAGATGAAGAAGATGTCAATGTAGAAGTGGCTTTGCTTTATAATGATACTTATAGTGAAAATTTACTCTCTTTTGTAAATAATATCAAAACTCCAGATGGCGGAACTCACGAAGCAGGTTTTAGAATGGGCTTAACTCGTGTGATCAGTAATTATATCGAAGCTAACGCTAGTGCTAGAGAAAAAGACAATAAAATCACGGGCGAAGATGTAAGGGAAGGTTTGATCGCTGTTGTAAGTGTTAAGGTGCCTGAACCACAATTTGAAGGACAAACTAAAGGAAAATTAGGATCTTCTTATGTGCGTCCTATCGTTTCAAAAGCTAGTTTTGAGTATTTGACTAAATATTTTGAAGAAAATCCTATCGAAGCAAAAGCGATTATGAATAAAGCTTTGATGGCTGCACGTGGTAGAGAAGCAGCTAAAAAAGCTAGAGAATTAACCCGTAAAAAAGAAAGTTTAAGTGTTGGAACTTTACCAGGAAAATTGGCTGATTGTCAAAGTAAAGATCCAAGTGAAAGTGAAATTTATCTTGTGGAAGGGGATTCTGCGGGTGGCTCTGCTAAACAAGGACGTGAAAGATCTTTTCAAGCAATCTTACCTTTACGTGGTAAAATTCTCAATGTTGAAAAAGCAAGACTGGATAAAATTTTAAAATCCGAACAAATCCAAAATATGATCACTGCTTTTGGTTGCGGTATAGGAGATGATTTTGATATTTCAAAATTAAGATACCATAAAATTATCATTATGACGGATGCGGATGTAGATGGATCGCACATACAAACCTTACTTTTGACTTTCTTCTTCCGTTTTATGAATGAACTTGTGGCTAATGGACATATTTATCTTGCTCAACCACCACTTTATCGTTATAAAAAAGGACAAAAAAAGGAAATTTATCTTAAAGATGAAAAAGCTTTGAATGACTATTTGATCGAAACGGGAATTGAAAGTTCTAATTATGAAGGTATAGGATTAAATGATCTTAAAGACTTTTTAAAAATTGTTGCTGCTTATAGATCAGTTTTAAATGATCTAAAGAAACGTTTTAATGTCATTTCTGTAATCCGTTATCTTATAGAAAATCCGGATTTTATCAAAGAAAATAATGAAAAACTTTTTGAAATTGTAAAAGCATTTTTAGAAAAAGAAGGACACAATATCTTAAATCATTATATCAATGAAAATGAAATTCGCATTTATGTGCAAACTGAAAATGGTTTAGAAGAGCTAATCATCAATGATGATTTGTTTTCACATCCACTTTATGAAGAAGCAAATTATATTTTTAGTAAAATTAAAGAACGTGATTTAGCTTTTGAAAAAGATATCTTAGAAATTTTAGATGAAGTTGAAAGAAATGCTAAAAAAGGAGCTTATATCCAGCGTTATAAAGGTTTAGGTGAAATGAATCCTGAACAACTTTGGGAAACTACTATGGATCCAAGTATAAGAAGACTTCTTAAAATCACCATAGAAGACGCACAAAGTGCTAATGATACCTTTAATCTTTTCATGGGTGATGAGGTAGAGCCAAGACGCGATTATATTCAAGCGCACGCTAAGGATGTGAAACATTTAGATGTGTGATCAAATAAAGAAGATTTTTTCTTCTTTATTTTAAAACCGATTTAAAGATAATTTGATGAAAAAATACAGCTTTTTAGATTTGATTATAGAAGTTTTAAAAGAGAATGAAAAATTCCTTTAAGTGCGAATGAAATTTGGCAATACGCTTTAAATAAAAACTTTGATAAAAAACTCCAAAGTTATCAAAATGGAACTTTAACTAAAACGCCAGTTGCAAGTTTAGCTGCTAAAATTTATGTTAATTTAAATGGCAAAGACTCTTTATTTTTAGTTGTTTCTAAAAATCCGACGAAATTTTGGCTAAAAGAAAGAGAAAATGAACTCAATCTTGCAAAATCAAAAAATATAGAAATTCAAAAAGAAGAAAGTAAATTTAAAGAAAGAGATTTGCATCCTTTAGTGGTTAAGTTTTTATTTGAAAGTCCTGATTTTAATCTTTATTCTAAGACTATTTTTCATGAAAAGTCCCATAAAGGAAAAAGCGGTGAAAATGAATGGATCCATCCTGATATAGTAGGCGTGCATTTTCCTTTTAAAGATTATGAAGATGAAACTTTTAAACTTTGCAAGAATTTAAATCAAATTTCTTATAAAATTTATAGTTTTGAACTTAAAATAAAACTTGATTTTTCAAATTTAAGGCAAAGTTATTTTCAAGCCGTGAGTAATTCTAGCTGGGCAAATGAAGGTTATTTGGTTGCTTTGGAATTTGATGATGAGATTATGAAAGAGCTTTGGAGATTAAACAATGCTTTTGGAATCGGATTTATCAAGCTTGATGTTAAAGATATTAATGATTCTAAAATCATCATTAAAGCTAGAGAAAAATCAAATTTAAAACTTATTACTTTAGATTTATTGGTAAATAAAAATAAAGATTTTAATGAATTTATACAAAATCTAAACAAAGATATCAATATATCAGATATTGAAAGAATAGGATATAAATTCTATGATGAAATTTATAACGATGAAAAAATGCAAAAATATTTGAAAGATAAAAAAATTATTTAAAGATTTTTATCAAAAAAAGAAATTCACTTTTTTTGATAAAATTAAGATTATTTCTTTTCTAAAAGAACAGCTAAAGGAACTCTTCTTCTAGTGTTGTATTGTTCCCCGTAATATTTTTCAAGATAATTTAAAATCTTTTCTTCATCTTCAGCAGGTATTTGCCAAAGTCCTTCTTCTGCTTGCATCCATCTAATAGCAGCTAACCAAGCTTGTTTGTTAGCGTGCATATTTGTGATCAGTCCTGAATTATGACAAGCAAGACAATTAGCTTCTACTAAAGGGGAATCAGGATCGATGATCAAACCTGTTTCAGGATTGATTTTATAATCTTGAGCAAGAGAAAAACTCAAGCTTAAAGTGAGTAAAAATAAAATTTTTTTAAACATAATCAAACTCCATATACATTCACTCTATGACAAGCATTATTGATGTATCCCCCTGGATTCCACTGAGCTAAAACCATAGGTTGGCTTTTGTTTTCGCTATCAACTGCTCTTGCCCAAATTTCATAATATCCTTTTGTAGGAATAGAAACTTGAGTGCTCCATTTTTGCCATGCTAAACGATTGAGTGGTTTTTCTACTTTTGCTTTAGTCCAAGTAACACCATAATCGCAACTTACATAAACATCTTTTACAAATAATTCTCCAGCCCAAGCTTTTCCTCTTACTTCGAATTTTTTACCAACTTTTACTTTAGTGCCATTTTTAACATTTGTGATTACAGATCTAACTGGCATTGATTCTATAATTTTTGTTTCGCCTTTGTAACTAAAATCACCTGGTTTAACAGGAGTTACAGGCACTCTATAAGATCCTTGCATTTTTTCACCATCATGAACTTTATTTCTTACAACGATTTTGCTTAGCCATTTTCCACTTGTACTTGCAGGATAACCTCCACAAACTAAACGTAAAGGATAACCATTGTATAGCGGAATATCTTTTCCTTCATAAGCCCAAGCTACTAAAGTTTCATCTTGTAAAGCTTTAGAAATAGGAACTCCACGGCTAATAGGAGAACTTTCTTCACCATTTAATTTAGTATCGATACCATAATATCCAATATAAACAGCGTCTTTTTTAAGACCGCAGTCTTCTAAAATGTCTTTTAATCTTACTCCAGTCCATCTACCACAAGCCACAGCACCATAACCCCATTGAGTTCCTTTAGTGCTTGGTAAAACTTCAGCTCTTCCATTTCCGCCACACTCAACAGTTAAAGCATAAGTATAAGTTTTGAATTTCTTTTTTAATTCATCTAAAGTATAAGTTTTAGAATTTACAACGCTTTCACCACCGATTTCTAAAGTCCAACCTTTTTTTAATCTTGCTTTGATCGTTTCTAGGGTAGGTGGAACCCCATTATTTCTAACAAAGAAATTTTCAGGCTTGGTAAAATCGCTATCTAAAGCATAAATTTCTGTTTCTGCAGTCATTGGTCTATCACCATGATAGATCAAATCTTTTTTTCCTTCGATTTTGAAATTAGGCAATTCTTTTGCTAAGGCTTTACTACCTAAGAAATTTTCAAAAGAAAAATTAGACAATGCACTTATGCCCAATAGGCCAATTCCTAAATTTTTTAGAAAATCTCTTCTGTTTTCTTTATTTTCAGTTTTTTTCATTAGGTTTCCTTTTTGTTTTAAAATACGAAATTATATTATAATTTAAATAATTTAAATAATTTATAATATTAATGTTTTTAATTAAAAAAAATGATTAAATAATATTGCTAAATTATAGTTTATGTTAACAGTATCAAGATTTTATCGCATTTTAACTAAAATTATTTTATAATCTTTAAAATTATCTTAAATAAGGAAAAAAATTGACCTTACTTACAAATCCTGTTATAGTAAGCGTTTTTATAATGAGCTTACTTTGTCTATTTCGTTTTAACGTGCTTTTAAGCCTTTTAATTTCAGCTCTTGTAGCAGGAATGCTAGATCATATGCCATTAACACAAAGTATGGATATTTTGATCGATGGCATGCAAGGAAATTTAAAAACAGCTTTGAGTTATATCATTTTAGGTGCGATCGCTGCATCCATTTCTCGCACTCACTTAACAGCGTATTTGATTAAAATAGTAAGCCATTTTATTTCTCACAAAAAATATTTATTGATTTTATCCATTGCTATAATTTCTTGTTTTTCTCAAAATTTAATTCCCATTCACGTGGCTTTCATTCCTTTACTTATACCGCCACTTTTAAGTTTATTTAATCGCTTAAAAATAGATCGCAGAGCGGTTGCTTGTGCTTTAACTTTTGGTCTTACAACCCCTTATATGGTATTACCTGTTGGTTTTGGTTTGACTTTTCAAGATCTTTTAAGAGATAATCTTGAAAAAAATGGTATCAATGTAAGTTTAAATGATGTTACTAATACAATGTATTTTGCGGCTATTTGTATGATTACTGGGCTTTTTTTAGCGATTTTTGTTTTTTATCGCAAACCAAAAGAATATAAAGAAATAGAACTTGCTAAAATCGACTTAGAAAATTTAAAAATGACACGTAAAGAGTGGGGAGTTTTGGCTGGATTGATCTTGACTTTAGTTTTGCAAATTATTACCATGAATTTACCTTTATCTGGACTTTTAGGCTTTATTTTGATGGTGGTTTTAGGAGGGGTAGAGTATCGTAATATCAATGAAATTTTTGACGATGGACTTAAAACAATGGGTTTTATTGCCTTTGTTATTCTTGTAGCAGCAGGTTATGGAGAGGTTTTAAGACACGGTGGAGCTGTAAAAGAACTTGTTGATTTTGTTATCCCGTGGATAAAAGAAAGTAAATTTTTAGCTATTTTTTTAATGCTTTTAATTGGGCTTATTATTACTATGGGCATAGGAACTTCTTTCGGGACTATTCCTATCATAGCTACGCTTTTTTGTCCTATTTGCATAGAGCTTGGTTTTAGTATCCCTTTGACAATTTT
Source organism: Campylobacter estrildidarum (assembly GCF_005406205.1). Lineage (GTDB taxonomy): Bacteria > Campylobacterota > Campylobacteria > Campylobacterales > Campylobacteraceae > Campylobacter_D > Campylobacter_D estrildidarum. The sequence continues at coordinate 40,767 of NZ_NXLZ01000005.1, read as the reverse complement.
TATTTTAGGTGTAGCTGGAGCTTTAGGGGATGCTGGAAGTCCTGCTAGCGAAACTACGATGGGAACAACGGTCGGATTAAATGCTGATAAACAACACGATCACATTAAAGATACTTGTGTGCCAACTTTTATTTTTTATAATGGCCCTTTACTGATTTTAGGAAGTATTATCGCTATGTTTTTGTAGCATCTAGTTTGTATTCTTATTTATGTTATAATCCTTATAAGAGTGAAAATTAACTTATAAGGAGTAAAAATGAATTTAGAGGATATTTTAGAAAAAAATCAAAGCATAGGACTTTATGATTCTAAAAATGAGCATGATGCTTGTGGGATTGCCGCTGTTGCTAATATACGCGGTATTGCTTCTTATAAAGTTATTTGTAATGCTTTAGAAATTTTGATGAATCTTGAGCACAGAGGAGGTTTTGGGGCTGAAGAAAATTCAGGAGATGGAGCTGGAATTTTAATCCAAATTCCGCACGATTTTTTTAAAACTCAAGAATTAGGCTTTGAACTTCCAAAAAAAGGCGATTATGCTGTTGCACAAATGTTTTTATCTCCTAATTTAGAGGCTAAAGAGGAAGCTAAGGCTATATTTTTACAAGGTTTAAAAGATAAAAATCTTGAATTTTTAGGTTTTAGAGAAGTTCCTTTTAATCCTAGTGATATAGGAGAGAGTGCTTTAAGGGCTATGCCTTATTTTTTACAAGCCTTTGTGAAAAAGCCTGATGAAATCAATGCAGGAATTGAATTTGAAAGAGTGCTTTATAGTTGTCGTCGTCTTATAGAAAAAAGGGCTTTAAATGTACCTAAATTTTATTTTTCTAGCTTTTCTTCTAGAACTATTGTTTATAAAGGAATGTTACTTTCTACACAATTGAGTGATTTTTATCTCGATTTTAAAGATGTCAATATGAAATCAGCCATAGCTTTAGTGCATTCTCGTTTTTCTACCAATACCTTTCCAAGCTGGGAAAGAGCACATCCAAATCGTTATATGGTGCATAATGGTGAGATCAATACCATACGAGGCAATGTTGATGGTATTAGATCAAGACAAAATTTAATGCAAAGTGATTATTTTGAAAATTTAGATGAAATTTTTCCGATCATTGCTAAAGAAAGCAGTGATTCTGCCATGTTTGATAATACTTTAGAATTTTTAGCTTTAAATGGCAGAACTTTAGAAGAAGCTTTTATGATGATGGTGCCTGAACCTTGGCATAAAAATGAAAATATGCAAAGGCATAAACGTGCATTTTATGAATATCATTCTTTGTTAATGGAGCCTTGGGATGGACCTGCGGCGATTGTTTTTACCGATGGTGTGATTATGGGGGCGAGCTTAGATAGAAATGGTTTTCGTCCTTCAAGGTATTATCTTACAAAAGATGATATGTTGATACTTTCTAGTGAAACAGGAGCTTTAAAAGTCGATGAAAAAAACATCAAAGCTAAAAAGCGTTTAGAGCCAGGAAAACTTTTGTTAGTTGATACTGCAAGGGGTAGAGTAGTTGCTGATGATGAGATAAAAGAACATTATTCCAATGCTAAACCTTATAAAAAATGGCTTAAAAATCTCATTGATCTTGAAAAACAACACAGTGGAGCTTATAAGCATATATTTTTAAAACAAGATGAAATTTTAAAACTTCAAAGAGTTTTTGCTTGGAGTGAAGATGAGCTTATGATGAGCGTTAAAGCTATGGCACAAAACGGCAAAGAAGCAATTGTTTCTACAGGAGTTGATACACCTTTGGCCGCTTTATCTACAAATTATCAACCTTTATATAATTATTTTAAACAACTTTGTGCGCAAGTGACTAATCCTCCGCTTGATTCTATACGAGAAGAAATTGTAACTTCAACGAGAATTTATTTAGGTTGTGAAGGAAATTTATTAAAGCCTGATGAAAATAACGCAAAACGTGTAAAAATTTCTTTACCAATTATCAGCAATGAAGAATTGTTTGAGGTTAGATCTTTAAAAAATTTCAAAGTAAAAGAATTTTCTATACTTTATGATCATTCTAAAACAACTTTAGAAAAAGCTTTGGATAATCTTTTTATAGAAATAGAAAAAGAAATAAAAAAAGGAGTATCTATTGTTATCTTAAGTGATAAAGGAGTGGATGAAAAAAATGCTTATATCCCTGCTTTGCTTGCAGTTGCTGGAGTGCATAATTATTTGGTTAGAAAAAATTTAAGAACACGTACAAGTATTATCATAGAAAGTGCAGAACCAAGAGAAATTCATCATTTTGCTTGTCTTTTAGGTTATGGTGCTACGGTAATTAATCCTTATTTGGTTTATGAAAGTATTCATCAATTTATTAAAAATAAAGAAATCAATTTAAGCTATGAAAAAGCGGTGGAAAATTTTATCCACGCAAGTTCTAATGGCATAGTAAAAATTGCTTCTAAAATGGGTGTTTCTACTTTGCAAAGTTATAATGGTTCAGCGCTTTTTGAATGTTTGGGATTAAATTCTAAAATGATTGATAAATATTTTACCTCTACTGCTTCACGCATAGGGGGTATTAGCTTACACGATTTTGAAAAAGAACTTATTAATTTACACCAAAATGCTTTTAAAAATGAAATTTTAAATTTTGAAGAAGAGCATTTAATCGATCCTATGGTAGTTTTTAATCTTCAAAAAGCGTGTCAAAATAATGATTATAAAATTTTTAAAAAATACTCTTCTTTGATCGATAAAAAACAAATTACTTTACGTTCTTTAATGGAATTTGATTTTAGTGAAGCTATCAGCATAGATAAAGTAGAAAATATAGAAAGCATAGTAAAACGTTTTAAAACAGGAGCTATGAGTTATGGTTCAATTTCTAAAGAAGCACACGAGTACTTGGCTATGGTAATGAATAAAATAGGTGCAAAGTCAAATTCAGGTGAGGGTGGGGAAGATGAAGAACGCTATGAAAATGATAAAAATTCTGCCATAAAACAAGTTGCAAGTGGCCGTTTTGGGGTGGATTTAAACTATTTAATCCACGCAAAAGAGATCCAAATCAAAGTTGCCCAAGGTGCAAAACCAGGAGAAGGGGGACAATTGCTAGGTTTTAAGGTTTATCCTTGGATCGCTAAAGCTAGACATTCTACTCCGGCTGTTACGCTTATTTCTCCGCCGCCACATCATGATATTTATTCTATTGAAGATTTGGCTCAACTTGTTTATGATTTGAAAAATGCAAACAAAGACGCGAAAATTTCAGTAAAACTCGTCAGCGCAAATGGTATAGGAACTGTTGCTGCTGGTGTTGCAAAATCGGGTGCTAATTCCATTCTCGTTTCAGGTTATGATGGAGGAACAGGAGCGAGTGCTAGAACTTCTATTTCGCACGCTGGAATTCCTTGGGAATTAGGTTTAGCTGAAACCCATCAAACCCTTATTTTAAATAGGCTTAGAGATAGGATAAAATTAGGAGTTGATGGTAAGCTTATGACAGGAAGAGATTTAGCTATAGCGGCACTTTTAGGGGCTGAAGAATTTGGATTTGCAACAGCAGTTATGATTGTAATGGGTTGTAGCATGAATAAAGTTTGTCATCTTAATACTTGTCCAACTGGAATCGCCACTCAAAATGCAAAGCTTAGAAAGAATTTTAAAGGTAAGGTGGATGAGGTTGTAAATTTTATGTATTTTATAGCTGAAGAATTAAGAGAGTATATGGCTAAATTAGGTTTTGAACGCTTAGATGATATGATAGGTCGTGTGGATAAACTTTATCAAAAAAATGCACAAGCTAAGATAGGAAAGCTTAATTTGGATAAAATTTTAAAATCTTTACCGACTTACAATAAAACTGCAGTGCATTTTAAAGATTATAAAGATAATAAACTTGAAAAAACGATTGATTATAGAATTTTACTTCCACTTTGTAAAAATGCTATAAAAGAACCGATCAAACTTTCTTTAGAAGTGGGTAATCAAAGCAGGACTTTTGCTACTATGCTTTCAAGTGAAATTTTAAAAACTTATGGCAAAAATGCTTTAAATGGGGATAATATCTATATCAAAGCTATAGGAAATGCTGGAAATAGTTTTGGAGCTTTTTTGATCAAAGGGATTAAGCTTGAGATCATCGGGGATAGTAATGATTATTTAGGTAAGGGTTTAAGTGGAGGAAAAATCATCGCTAAAATTTCAGATGAGGCGACTTTTTCACCCGAAGAAAATATCATCGCAGGAAATGCTTGTTTGTATGGCGCAACTGAAGGTGAAGTGTATCTTGATGGCATAGCTGGAGAGAGATTTTGTGTGAGAAATTCAGGTGCTAAAGCTGTGGTTTTAGGGATGGGAATTCATGGATGCGAGTATATGACAGGTGGAGTTGTAGTTGTGCTTGGTGATGTGGGTGCTAATTTTGCAGCTGGAATGAGTGGGGGCGTTGCTTATATACTAGGAAGACACAATGAAGTTCATGTTAATACGGAGCTTGTGGATATTAAAGATTTAAACGTTAAAGATGTGAAAGAATTAAAGGCAATGATAGAAAAGCATATTTTCTATACTGAGTCTAAAAAAGCTAAGGATATATTAGATAAATTTGATAAGAAGGATTTTTTTAAAGTGATGCCAAGAGATTACGAAAAGATGTTAAAAATGCTTGAAATTTGCAAGCATGAAAAAGATCCAGATTTAGCAGCTTTTTTGAAAATCACACAAGGATAAAAAGGAGTACAATATGGCAGGATTTCAACCAGCAATAACAATCAATGAAGCAATGCAAAGAATTAAAAATAATGAATATTTGCTTCCAGCTTTTCAAAGAGAATATGTATGGAAACCTTGGCAGATTGAAGAATTGTTTGATTCGTTAATGAGAGGTTATCCTATAAGTTCTATGCTTTTTTGGCAGGTCAAAGATGAGAGTAAAACAGCTTGGAAATTTTATAGATTTTTAGAGTATTATCGTGAAAGATATCATACGCACAATGATTATTTTAATACTTCAAATCATAAAGATTTTTATGCTGTTTTAGATGGGCAACAACGTCTCACTTCTTTATATCTTGCATTATTTGGACATTAACATACATAGAAGCCATCATAAATGGGAAAATAATGATAAATATTTTAAAATTTGTGATTTTTATTTTAATCTTACTCAAAGCAAACAACCGGAGAATGAAAATGTTGAATATGAATTTTTATGGCTTGATAAAGCGGAGACAAAGGAACAAGATATTTATATAGATAAATATCAGCAAAAATGGTTTAAATGTCGGTATTTATATCAATATGATTCGAGTAGAGTAAAGAAAATAGCAAAAGAATTCAATTTAAGTGAAAACGAAGAAGAAATATTGGATTCATTGCATCAAAAGATATTTGAAAAAGCTTTAATTAATTTTTATTTAGAAGAAGAAAAAAATCCAAATAAAGCAGTTAATATTTTCATCAGAATCAACTCAAACGGAAGGTCGCTTGATTATTCTGATATTTTATTTAGTATTGCTATTGCCAATTGGAATAAAATTGATGCAAGAACAGAAATAAATAATCTTGTAGATAAAATTAATGAAAATTTTAAAATTTCTAAAGACTTAATCCTTAAAGGATTTTTGTATTTATTTCATCAAAATATTAAATTTCAAATCAATAGTTTTGACAAAAATTTTATAGAATTTATAGAAACTAAATGGGAAAATATAAAAAATGCTTTTATTGAAACCTTTAAATTGCTTAGAAATTTTGGATTTGAAGCAAAAACACTATCATCAAATAATGCAGTTTTACCTATTTTATATTTTATTTATCATAAAAATTTAACTAATAATATTGTTGAATCTGTAGGATGTCAGGAAAATAGAGAATTGATAAAAAAATGGTTACTTAGAGTTATTATTCTTAAACCATTTGGTAGAAGTGGAGATACCGTTTTGACCAATATGCGTAAAGCTTTTATTAAAGACTTTAAACAAAATGAAGTATTTTTTGACAGAGAGACAGAGTTATTTCCACTGCAAGAAATTGAAAAAGAGGCAAAATATATTCAAAAAATAGATGACGATTTTTTAAAAGATAATGTATTGATATGTCGTAAAAATAGTCCAGAGGCATTTGCTGTATTAGCTTTACTTTATCCAAATTTAGATTACAAAAATAATGATTTTGACAAAGATCATTTACATCCAGAATCTGCTTATGTCAAATATAAAAAAATTTGTAAAGAAAAAAATGAGGATTATTGGGATTTTCCAACTTATGATTCTTTGCTAAATTTACAAATGCTTGATAAAAATGAAAACAAGTCCAAAAAAGATAAACCTTTAAAGCAGTGGGTGGATGAAAATTGCAAGGATGACAGAAAAGCATTTCTAGAAAAACATTTAATACCAGATGTTGATTTGTCTTTGGAAAATTTTAATGAGTTTTTAGATGCAAGAGAAAGATTGATGATAGATAAATTAAAGGAAAAATTAAATTTGTATTGATTACAAGAGTTTAAAACTTTTTCTGTGCAACTTGCAAGTTCCAAATTTGGCTATTAATTCTCTATGGGTTTTGGTTCCATAGGCTTTATTTTTTTCAAATTCATAACAAGGGAATTCTTTAGCCAAAAAATTCATAACTCTATCTTTGCCTACTTTTGCAAGTATGCTAGCTGCACTCACTTGTAAAATTTTAGCGTCTGCTTTAACTAGGGTTTTAATGCCATTAATTCCAAAGTTGGTATTGCCATCATATAAAAAATGAGAGTGTGTCTTAAAATGCCTTTTTATAAGCATTAAACCTGTTTTTAAACAGGCGCTAAGCCCTAGGGTGTCGATTTGTTCAGATGAAAAAGCTAAGATGAGATAATTTGAATTTTGTATGATAATCTCATAAAGTTCTTCGCGTTTTTTTTCGCTGAGTTTTTTAGAATCGCAAAGTCCATCTATTTTTTTATTAAGCTTACAAGCTGCCATCATCATAGGACCTGCTAAAGCCCCGCGTCCCGCTTCATCAATACCGATTAAATTTTCATCATATTGGGGTAAAAGTTCATTTTCTGAAAATAAAAGTTTCATAGAAATATTTTAGCTTATTTTATAAAACTGGATTTTACAAGCCTTGATATAAGGCTTGTCTTATTAGCCCAAAAATTCTCTTTTAAAATATTCTCTTGGAGCTTTACATAAAGGACAAGCTGCAGGAGCTTTTTTACCACGATGGATATGTCCGCAAACTTCGCAAACCCATAAATCTTCTTCTTCGCTATTAAAGAATTCTTCTTCTTCAAGCATTTTTTTAAGGGCTAAATATTCTCTTTCGTGTTCGATTTCTACCTTTCCAATAGCAGTAAACAATCTTGCTATAGCTTTTTTACCTTCATCTTCTGCGATTTTTGCAAAATTTGGATACATAGTTGTGTGTTCGTAATTTTCACCTTCTGCTGCACTTACAAGATTTTTTGTTGTTGCTTCTAAAGGTTTGCCATCTACGATTTCATGATAAGCTTTAAATTCGGCTCTTGCATGCCACTTTTCATTTTCTGCAGCTTCTCTAAAATGTCTAGCAACTGCATGCCACCCTTCTTCTTCAGCAACATCCGCAAATAAATCGTATTTATTTCTAGCCATAGATTCTCCTGCAAAAGCCTTCATAAGATTTACAGCTGTTAAATCTGTGGTTATACATTGCATTTCTTCACCACAACAACTAAGTTTTCCTCCACCTGCAACTTGAACTTCTACTTCGTTGCCACATTTTGAACATTTGTAAGTTTCATACTGTCTCATTTGATCTCCTTATAAGTATGTTAATAAGATATTGTATTACAAAAAAATATTTTTGTCAATTAATAATTTTTATTATAAAGTTATTAATATTAAAAAATATATTTTAAGAATAAAATTTTGAAAGAATTGATAGCATCTATTAAAAGATACTATGTGTTTATTTTTCAATCTCTTTTGTGATACGATTTCTTATATCACGACGGACAATTTCCATACCCCAAAGCCAAACTATATGACCGAAAATTTCAAATAAATGTTCATCTAGTGGAATTTCTGAAAGCGGTGGAACCTCTGCAATTAAAGGCCTAACGATTGCATGATTAAAAAGATAAATAAAAAAACCAAAAATAGCTCTTTAACACATTGTTATCTCATGTCATTTTTCAGCTATCATGCAATATGCGATTGCAAATACAATAAAAAATCCCACATGCACGTAAAAATCGACAAAGGCATTTGCATACCTGAAAATGTATAATCCAATCCTAATTGCTCTAAAAAATTTTAGGCGGAGTTGTGTTGTTCTAATGCATCTATTGGTCAAAATACATTAGGATTTCTTGGAGGAAAAGGAATGTCTTATACTCATTTTACAATCACATCAAAAATAGCTGTTAAAATTCCTATAAAAAATACTAGGGTATATATCTTTTATTCTTTTCTATAACAAATCTCTTCTTATTATCAAAATGTTAATTTGATTATACTGTATTAATTTTTTATATCAAAAAAATAAATAAATTTTTGTTATGAAAAATTATATTTTAAAATATTCTTTAAGTTTTGTGCATATTTCGAAAAAATTGACTCCATCTATAGTGCGGTTTTTTTCAAAAAATTCATACATCCCTAAAAAACCACCTTCAAGCTCTTTGGATTTAACACCATAGCTTATGCTAAGTCCCGCTTCTATAAAAGCAGCGAGTTTATCGCAGTATTTTAAAGCTTTTCCATCAATTGCACCAAAATCATTTTCATTAAAAGAACTCAAGCTTCCACTACAAAGTTCTATTTTTTTATTTTTATAGGTGCGATTTTCAAATTCGTTTTTTACAAAATTAGGTTCTCCAACCCTCCCTTCTCTAATACCTAGTATAAAAGAAAATTCCGCTCTTAAATTTTCAGGTACAAAAGGAAGAATTTTTTCATTGATTAGTTTCATTTCATAATCATTAATAATAGTGTGAAGTCCTTCTATGCCATACTTAACAGGACTGATAATATCCCTAGTAAGGCTTTCTGGCAAGTCGTGAAATAAAGCACAATAAAAATTATTTTCCAATCTTTTATCGCAAGCTTTGATTTTTAGTGAGTAAAAATAACCTAAAATTGCAACCACTAACATATGCCCAAGCACTGCAGTTTCTGGAATTCTTGGAGTTTGCGCCCAACGTTTTTGAAAGCGTAATCTTCCGCTAAGATCGATTATTTTCGCTATTTTTTGATTTAAAGCAATTTTTCTAGCTCCTATTAATTCATAATAATCTTCCAATTCTTCTTCGACTTTATTTTTAATATCATCAATATCATTTAGAAAAGCTGAGGTTTGATAAACTATGTTAAATTCCCATCTTGTGGCGAAATAAGAAGCTGCTTTTAGAATAAGTCTTTCTTTGATATGGGAATTATTATTGTTAAGATATTCTTCAAAACGCTTAAGAAAATCTCCATCTTCTATATCTTCTATCATGGGCTCGATTTTACTTAAAACCCACGCATTGACTTCATCTTTTTTTTGACGCACAATCTCATGATAAACATCAGGGCGTATATCAGTCACTACGACACGACTTAAAAATTCAAAAATACCCCCTTCTATAATCATTTTCATATCAATATCTTTTTCCATTTTGGCAATAAAATAAGCAATGATAAATTTATGTGCTTGTTTATCAAGTTCAACTAAATTTGCCATTCTTGGATAATCATTCCAGCGACTGATTGAAGCGGCTTTAAAAATGTGTTCTATAAGTTTTATGTTTATCATAAAATTGCCTTTTTATATTTTTAGATTAAAAATTCGTTAAAATTACAAAAATTATAACAAATTAAGGATAAAAATGAGTAAAAAAGCACTTTGTATAATCAGCGGAGGAATGGACAGTACTTTATGTGCTTATTTGGCTAAAAAAGAAGGTTATGAGATTGTGGCTTTGCATTTTGATTACGAACAACGCACTCAAAAAAAAGAAAGAGAATGTTTTGAAAAAATTTGCCAAGCTTTAAAGATTGAAAAAAAATATATTTTAGATGTAAGTTTTATCAAAACTATAGGGGGAAATGCTTTAACAGATAAAGAGTTAATCATACCCAAAAATGAACTTGATTTAAACAATGATAATCCGCCTATAACTTATGTTCCTTTTCGTAATGGAATTTTTTTAAGTATAGCGGGATCTTTGGCTGAAAAAGAAAATTGTGAAAGTATTTTTATAGGTGTTGTGGAAGAAGATGGCAGTGGTTATCCTGATTGTACCCATGAGTTTATAGAAAAAGCAGAGAGTTTTATCAATAATGGAACGAGTAAAAATTTTAAAGTTTCGCTAAAAACACCACTTATTGATCTCAATAAAGGACAAATTGTCGAATTAGCTTTAAAAGAAAATGTTCCACTAGAGCTTACTTGGTCTTGCTATGAAAGCAATGATGAAGCTTGTGGAGAATGCGATAGTTGCTTACTTCGTTTAAAAGGTTTTAAAAAAGCAGGAATTAAGGATAAGATCAAGTATAAAAATGATTAGATATTGTAAAGAATTAAACAAAATTCAAATAAAAAAGCTTTAAAATTTTTATCAGAAATTCGGTTTTCAGGTAATAGAAGAATATGAGGATAATTTTGGATTTAGGCTTTTAAAAATGCAAAAGTCCTAGTTTAAGCTAGGACTTAAGTGTTAATTTAAAGTGAAAAGTTTATTTGTTCCATCTTGATAAGAAAGAATATTGATTTTTCCATCTTTAAAGAAAATACTTCTTGCATTAGTTATAGAGCTTGGGAATGATAGAGTTTTTACTACTTCTTCTTTAGCTGGATCAATCACGGCTATAACATTGTGGTTTTTACTTAGGGCATAAATTAGTCCATCTTTTTCAGTCATTGAAGTAATATAAAGATCGCCCAAAGTTTTTCCTTCTTTAAGGTTTGCTTTTGGTGTAAATTCTCCGGATAAAACAAGATCTTTTAAAGAATATTTAGAGATTACAAAAGTTTTAGCATCCTTATTATTTGGAACTGTTGCAAGATAAAAATACTTATCATCTGTAGTCATACTTGCTACGTGATTAAATCTAGATCTTATCGTGCTTAATCTTCCACGACCTAAACCTTTTCCTTGACCCTCAAAATGATTGGCTCCTTTTACAAAATCAGCGTATTGTAAAGCTTCGTTTGCACTTGGATTTTTCTTAAATCTTAAGAATGATTTATTTGAACCCATAAGGATAAATTTATCATTCATATAAGGTATTATTCCCACAATAGGATCAATACTTGCTGAAAAATATGGGTCAAGTTCGAAGCTATCTTTTGTTGTGAAATTATTATCTAAGAAATAAACATCCCATTTAGAACTGGCTACAAATTCATTATTAATAAAATCAAGTGTATTGATGGCTTTGTCAAACTTAATACTTTCTTCATTTGTAATTTTAAGCCCTTGATCAATTTTTGCAAATGGAGAATTATTTACATCATTGTCAAATTGAATTCCAAGTTTCGCACTTGCTGGTGCGAAAGCATAATCAGGAGCTTTAACATCGCGTTTGCCCAAGAAAGATATATTTTGCCATAAACCTTGCCAACTACCTGTGCTCCAAATAATATATTTTGGATTTAAACTAAATCTTACTGGATCGCCTTGTCCTACATAAGGAAATACGCCAGTTCCTACAAAAGCTTGGAAAACATTTGAAGCCACAATAATGGCACTGATTACTACTGCAGCAAGAGAAAAACTTGTGTATTTTCTAAATTTCTCTCCATTTAATTCTTTATCAAAAGCACTGAATTTAGGAGCAAAAATAAAAATTAAGCCCAAAAGTAATACAACTGCCCAAAATACTACTTCAGCCCAAAAATAGGTGTGAATTCCAAAAACAGGCAAGCCAAAGCCTTGGTCTAAGTCTTCCATAGCGTGATTTCCAAAGTGGGCAAAAGACTGATAAAGACCTGCTGCAGTCATAATTAAAAGGGCAGCTAGATATTTACCTTTCATACCATAGCGTACAATGAAAAGTGCCATTACACCTATGAAAATCATTGCTTCTCTTTGTCCCCAGCAAAGCACGCAAGGACTATCTCCTAGGAAATAACCAAAAATAACATTTGCAGTTCCTACAGGCAAGAGTATGATCAAAAACCCTGCGAGACACATTAAGGTATAAAAATTTTTTGCTTTATTAATTTCATTCATTTTTAATTCCTTTTTACAAATTCATTATTGTTAGAAGTCCGGTTGATTTGTGACCAACGTAGAAAATAATCATCATAAGCCAAGCAACCATCACTAAACCAAAAGCAAGATTTTCTTTTTCTGGTTTTTTTATGATGAGTATTAAGGCAACTAAAATTAGCAAAAGCTCTAAAAATTCCATAATAACTCCTTAGTATTTAAAGTTACCAAATTATATTCTTAATAAAATAAAAATAAAATAAAAATCTATATTTATTAAATACGGATTTTTATTTAAAATTATTTAATTTTTTTGAAAGTTTAGAAGCTCCTTCAAATACATTACTAGAGATATTGTTGATTTCGCAAGAAAGATTTTTAATAAGATTTGCAAGCTCATTTACCTCATCAATGCTCGTTCTTAAAGTAACCATTTTTTCTTGTACTTCTATACTTTTATCTTTCATTACTTGAGTAGACTGTATAGAACTTTCTAATTTTTGCATAGAATTGATAAGTTCTTGTTGAAGGTTGTTTGTTTTTTCGGAAGTTTCTTGCATGGATTGATTAATAAGATCCATTAAAGACTTGTTATCATTAATTTGTTGCACAATAGTATTGACTGTAGTATTGATCGTTAAAAGTGATTTCCCTGTTTTATCAGCAAGCTTTCCAACTTCATCAGCTACAACTGCAAACCCTCTACCATGTTCTCCAGCTCTTGCTGCTTCAACGGCTGCATTAAGGGCAAGCAAATTGGTTTGATCTGCTATATCTCTAACAGAATTTGTGATCTCTATAATATTATCTGCACTTTGGGTTAAATTATCCATATTGACAACAACATTTTGCTCTTTTTCGTTGTTTTCATTGATAAGATCAACAAGCTGAGTTAAAGTATCTCCAACTTTATCCATTAACAAATGCATATCTTGCATATTATCAACGCTTTCTTGAGCTAAATTACCAGTCAATGTTATATGGCTATCTAAAACATTAGTGATTTCTTTAACGTTTTCAATTTGGCTATTTTGAGAATTTGAGCTTTCTTCAAGAGTATTGGCATTATTTTTTAATTGTTCTGAATTTTTATGATTAGCTTCTGCATTTTCAATAGCTTCAAGTACAGAATTTTGAACTACAGAAATAAAAGTATTAATATGAGCAGCACTTTTTCCTAATTCACTTTTTGGATCTATATTTAAGCGAGAAGATAAATTCGCCTCTTGTCCTGCCAAATTTATACTTAATTTTTCTAACATCCTTACAGGAATAACAATCTTTTTTAAGGTGATGATGATAAACATAATTAATAAAACAAAAACTGCTGAAAAAACTCCAATAGCTACATAAAGTTTTTGAATGTTTGTTTTGTCTATACTTAATTGAGTGATTTGATTTAAATTTTCAAGTTCTTTATTTAAAGTAGCATCCGTATAAATACTAGAATTGTTTTGCATGATTTCAATTTGTTTTAAAATCATTTTATAATGAGTTGAGAAAAGCTTTAAGGTATCATCATTTTCCATTGTTAGCAAATTTTTAATAAGAGAGTCTAAATGTCTAAGTGTAGTTTTTTCTAAGACATTTTCTGTGGCGATAATCCTAAGAATGGAATTGATTGTTTTAAAATTTTGAGAATCTTTTTTATTAAAATTATTTTCTGTTTCGTTAAAGTAGTCTTTTGCTAGTTCAAAAAGATAAAATTTTGAATTAACTGCAATAGAATTTGCGGATTTAAATTGATCCAATTGTTTTAGTTTCTCTTCAAAAATCATTTTAGCTTTGGAATCATTAATGCCTAATTCTTCAAGCTTTTTAAACAAATCTTTCATTTCTTTAATAGCTACAATACTTTCGTCGTAATTTATAAAATTAAAACCATTTTGAAACACTTTATCAATACGTGTATTAAAAATTTGAAGCATTTGTAAAGTATTGACAATTTCTTTAGAGTTTTTACTTGAGGTATAATTATTAAAAATAATTCCTAAGAGAATAAAAATAGCAATTAGGGTGCAAATTGCTAAGAAAATAAATTGATATAAAAAAGAAATTTTTTTATTGGATGTTGTCATGATATTCTCCTGTGAGGCTTTCTAAAAAGGCTACTATATTATCTACAGTTTCCTGACTTAAAAATTTTCCAAGTTGATAATAAGCCATAAATTGCACACAAGCATCCAATGTTGGCACACTACCATCGTGATAATAAGGAGCTGTTTTTGCTATGTTTCTAAGACTTGGCACTTTAAATACCATTTTATCAGATTCTTGTTTAGTGATTTCATAGCGTCCTAAATCGTTTTGATCAGGGAATTCTTGAAAAATCCCTATTTTTTGAAACATATTTCCACCTATGTTTTGTCCTTGATGACAAGAAATGCAGCCTTGTGCTTTAAATTCTTCATAGCCTCTTTTTGCTTTTTCTGAAATTGCATTCTTGTCTCCTTTTAAATATCTATCAAAAGGAGAATTTGGGGTGATTAGAGTCTTTTCAAACTCAGCAATGGCATCGGCTATATTATCTACGTTAATTTCACCATAGATATCATCAAAACTTTTTACATAATCGGGATTATTATTAATTTTTTGCAAAAGAATTTCTGGAGTTAAACCTAGCTCTTTTGGATTAAAGAGCGGCCCTTTTATCTGTTCTGCAAGATTTTGAGCACGTCCATTCCAAAACTGGACAAAGTTAAATACAGAATTAAAAGTTGTCGGCGTGTTAAAAGGAGTATCTAATTGTTTGTTTACTCCGATTGAAAAGGGTGTATTATCTACTCCATAGGTATTGATATTATGACAAGTGTTGCAAGATACTTTTCCATCTTTTGATAGTGAGGTATCCATATATAATTTTTTCCCAAGACTTGCTTTAGCTTTATCATAAGGCAGACTATCCGGAATAGGAGTAATCATATCAATTGCAAATGTTGTTGTTGTTAAAAATAATATTATATAAAATATTTTCATTGCCCAAATTTCCTTAAATTTTTAAAAATTTTTTACATATTTAAATCATATTGTAAAAAATATTAATTAATAATAAATTTCAAGTTTGTTTTTTGGTTTAATATATATTTTATTGTTATAAAATATATTAAATTGTTATTTTTATGCTTTTAAAGAACTCGTTTTCAATTTTAGCATTAGAGCAAATAATAAATTTATTATTTTTAAAATTAAATTTTAATGTTTGTGCGTGTAAACACAAGCGTTTTGCTCCTGTTATTTTAATTCTCTCTTCAGGGTTCATTTTTCCATCTAAAATGGCTTCAATTTGTGTCTTTTCTAGCCCATAAAGTGGATCGCCCAATATGGGATATTTTGCATGGTGTAAGTGAATTCTTATTTGATGTTGTCTTCCTGTTAAGGGTTTGCAAAGTAAAAGTGTGCAGTTGTCTTTGGGGTATGATTTTAAAATTTCAAATTCGGTTAAAGCCTTTTTGCCTTTTTCACAAATTTGCATTCTGGTTTTAATATCATTATAATTATTGACTAAAGCTATACTTGCATCAATTTTAAAATTTGTTTTAATTTGTCCTTTAACTAGGGCTATATATTCTTTTTGTATTTGTCTTTTTTCGAACATAGTTTTAAATTCAATTTGAGTTTGTTTATTTTTTGCAACAAGTATTAGCCCGCTCGTTTCTTTATCTAGACGATGCGCTACACAGGCTTGTTTGCCCCATAGATGCCAAATTTCATCGCTTAAACTATATTGACAATGTCTTCCATTAGGATGGCTAAGGATGCCGCTTGGTTTCTCAAGTACTGCAAAATCTTCATTTTCAAATACAATTTCCACCCCTTTTGGACGATTTTCGTAAACGATCAGTTCTATAATTCCATTTAAAATTTTATTTTTTTCTTGGACTAAAATTCCATCACAAAAAAGTCTTTTTTTGTCGATTAATTTCTGCGCTTCACTTATAGGAATTTTTAAGGCTTCCATAAGGACTTGAAATGCCTTTTTCCCATTGTTTGAAAGTTTTATTTTTGTATAAGGCACTTTAACTTCTTTCTTAGAATTTTTTGGATAAAATCTCAATTTCTTTTTTAAAATTATAACTAAAAAAGGTTGTAAAACTATGGTTGTAAGATATAGCAGAGAAATCATGGCTAAAAAATGGGATATTAAAGCCAAATATGATGCTTGGCTTAAAGTAGAATTAGCCGCTATAAAAGCTTGGAATAAATTAGGTCTTATTAATAATAGTGATTGTGAAAAAATTTTAAAAAATGCAAAATTTGACATTGATAGAATTGATGAAATTGAAAAAACAACCAAGCATGATGTTATTGCTTTTCTTACAAGCGTAAGTGAGAGTTTGGGTGAAGAAAGTCGTTTTGTACATTATGCTATGACGAGTTCTGATTGTATTGATACTGCGGTTGCTTTACAAATTAAAGAAAGCTTAGAACTTATTTTAGAGGATATTTTATTACTTTTAGAAGCGATAAAAAAGCGTGCTATGGAGCATAAAAATACCCTTATGGTTGGAAGAAGTCATGGAATTCATGGAGAACCCATAACTTTTGGTTTGGTTATGGCAATTTGGTATGATGAAATTTTACACGCTAAAGATCTTATAATGCATGCTAAAGAAGTGATTAGTTATGGAAAAATCAGTGGTGCAATGGGAAATTTTGCTCACGCCCCTTTAGAATTTGAAGAAGAAGTTTGTAAAAATTTAGATCTTAAACCCGCTCCAGTTTCCAATCAAGTTATCCAAAGAGATCGTTATGCGCAAGTGATTTCAGCAATTGCAATTTTAGCTTCATCTTGTGAGCAAATCGCTGTAGCTATAAGACATTTTCAAAGAACGGAAGTTTATGAGGCTGAAGAATTTTTTAGCGTGGGACAAAAAGGAAGTTCAGCAATGCCGCATAAAAGAAATCCGGTTTTGAGTGAAAATATAACAGGACTTTGTAGAATTCTTCGATCTTTTGTTACTCCAGCATTGGAAAATGTTGCACTTTGGCACGAAAGAGATATTTCTCATTCAAGCGTAGAAAGATTTATTTTACCTGATGCTTTTATAACAGCAGATTTTATGCTCGCACGTCTTACAAATTTGATCGAAAACCTTTTGGTTTATCCAGAAAATATGATGAAAAATTTAAACCTTACTGGAGGGCTTGTCTTTTCGCAACGTGTTTTACTAGAACTTCCTTTTAAGGGAATTAGTCGAGAGGAAGCTTATAAAATTGTTCAAAGAAATGCTATGAAAGTGTGGTCTGATTTGCAAAATGGCAAAGAAGCGATTAATGAGAAAAATGAAAGTTTGTTTTTAATCGCGCTTTTAAATGATGAAGATTTAAGAAAAAGTTTAAGCGAAGAAGACATACGCAAATGCTTTGATTATAATTACTATACAAAAAATATTGATGCTATTTTTGCAAGAACATTTAAATAAATTAAACAAGGAAGAATAATGAAAGTTATAAAAAGAAATGGTCGCACAGAAGAATTAGATATCTCTAAGATAAAAAAATGTACCTCTGATGCTGTGAGAGATTTGGAAGGTGTGAGTTTAAGCGAATTAGAGCTTGACGCAAAAATTCAATTTAGAGATGAAATTTCAACCGAAGAAATTCAAAAAACTCTTATTAAAACAGCTGTAGATAAGATAGATATTGATTGTCCAAATTGGACTTTTGTTGCGGCCAGACTTTTCTTGTTTGATTTATATAAAAAAGTTAATGGAATGAATCGTTATAATCATTTACGTGATTATTTCGAAAGAGGGGAAAGAGAAGGAAGGATTTTGCTTGGTTTAAAAGAGAAGTATGATTTAGATGATCTAAACGATTATATTAAACCAGGGCGTGATATGCAATTTACTTATTTGGGTGTTAAAACCTTATATGATCGCTATTTGATTAAAGATAGTAAGGGTATGCCTATAGAACTTCCACAGCAAATGTTTATGGCCATAGCTATGTTTTTGGCACAAAATGAATTTAATCCTCAAGAATGGGCTAAGAAATTTTATGATTTGATCTCTAAATTTGAAGTTATGCTTGCAACTCCAACTCTTTCAAATGCTAGAACCACTAGACATCAACTCAGTTCTTGTTATATAGGAAGCACCCCTGATAATATCGAAGGAATTTTTGATTCTTATCAAGAAATGGCACTTTTATCAAAATTCGGTGGCGGCATAGGTTGGGATTGGTCTAAAGTTCGTGCTATGGGTGGAAGCATAGACGGACATAAAAATGCAGCCGGAGGCATCATTCCTTTTTTAAAAATTACAAATGATATTGCTGTGGCAGTTGATCAACTTGGAACCAGAAAAGGTGCTATTGCTGTTTATATAGAGCCTTGGCATATGGATATAAGTGATTTTATTGATTTGCGTAAAAATTCAGGAGAAGAAAGACGTAGAGCACACGAGCTTTTTCCTGCTTTATGGATTAATGATCTTTTTATGAAAAGGGTTAGATCTAATGATAAATGGACGCTTTTTGATCCTGCTGATACGGCTGATTTATGTGATTTGTATGGAGAAGATTTTGAAAAACGCTATGAAGAATATGAAAAAGATGAAAATATAGTTAAAGAAATTGTAGAAGCTAAGGAGCTTTGGAAAAAAATATTACTTAATTATTTTGAAACAGGTTTGCCGTTTTTATGTTTTAAAGATACGGCTAATAGAGCTAATCCAAATGCACATTCTGGAATTATTAGAAGTTCAAATTTGTGTACCGAAATTTTTCAAAACACCGATCCTAATTATTATCAGGTAAAAGTTGTCTTTGAAAATGGCGATGAGAGACATTTTGATGAAGAAGAACGTGTTATTATAGATGGTGGTTATGAAAAATCGGCAAAGAAAATTTCAACTTTAGATAGCATCAATGGCAATAAGGTTTATATAGTTGAAAAATATAAAAATGATGGCAAGACTGCCGTGTGTAATTTAGCAAGCATCAATTTAAGTAAAGTATATTCTAAAGAAGATATAGAACGCGTTGTCCCTACTGCGATTCGTATGCTTGATAATGTGATTGATTTGAATTTTTATCCTCATAGAAAAGTAAAAGATACTAATTTAAGATCTCGTGCTATAGGACTTGGAATTATGGGCGAAGCTCAAATGCTTGCTGAAGCAAGAATTCGTTGGGGAAGTGAAGAGCATTTTGAGAAAATAGATAGAATTATGGAGAAAATTAGTTTTGAAGCGATCAATGCAAGTTCAAATTTGTCTATAGAAAAAGGATCTTATCCTGATTTTAAAGGATCAAATTGGAGTAAAGGAATTTTTCCTATCGATGTTGCTAGCGAACAAGCTAAAGCTTTAACTTTAAGAGAAGGTTTGTTTAATCAAAGCGAATGTGATTGGGATAAGCTTAGAGAAAAAGTAAAAAAAGACGGTATGAGAAATGGTTATTTAATGGCTATTGCTCCTACGTCTTCTATATCTATTTTAGTAGGAACCACTCAAACTATAGAGCCCGTCTATAAAAGAAAATGGTTTGAGCAAAACTTAAGCGGTATGATACCAGTTGTTGTTCCAAATTTAAGTCTTGAAACTTGGGAATATTACACTCCAGCTTATGAGCTTGATCAAAGAATTTTAGTCAAAGCAGCTGCTATACGTGGAAAGTGGATTGATCAAGGACAAAGTTTAAATATCTTTTTATCGCTAGATAAAGCAAGCGGAGGCTATCTTAATGAAATATATCAACTTGCTTGGGAGCTTGGGGTTAAATCTACATATTATTTAAGAAGTGAAAGCCCTAATAGTGAAAAAGTAAATGTGGCCGATCGTAGTATAGAATGCGAGGGATGTCAGTAAAAAATTTATTGAAGTTTTTAATCTTTTAAAAACTTCAAATTTAAAATGATTAGAAAAATGATTCTATTTTTTTTCTCATTTCTTTTGTATCATTGATGCGATTGATTTCATCTCTAAAAGCTGAAGCTTCTTTGTGTCCTTTAGAATACTCATGCAAATGTTTACGAAATATACTTACGGCTTGATTTTGATAATGCTTTAGCATTTCTTCAAAATGGGTTAATATAATTTCTTTTTTTAAGCTCTCTTCAACTTTTTTATTTTGTTTTATTTCATAAAAGATCCAAGGATTACCTATACTTGCTCTTCCTATCATCAATCCATCGCATTTAGTGATATTATAAACTTCATCAGCATTGTTTGCATTGATATCTCCATTAGCAATAACAGGAATTTTTACACTCATTTTAGCAACGGCTATAGAGTCATAATCAGACTTTCCGCTATAAAGTTGTTTTCTTGTTCGTCCATGAATGCTTACAAAATCAACGCCTAAATCTTCACAAATTTTAGCCATTTTTTCAGGATATTTTTCATTAAATCCTAGTCTAAATTTGACGCTTGTCAATCTTTTTTTATTGGTTTGTTTGATCACTTCCACTAAAGTTTTAAAAAGCTCTAAATCATTTAGTAAAGCACTTCCTGCATATTGTTTAACTACTTTATTAACAGGACAGCCGCAGTTAAAATCAATTCCATCTACAAAATCCATTTGATTGAGTATTTCAACGGCTTTTTTAAGCACTTCTTTATCGCCTCCAGCAATTTGTACAATATAGGGTTTTTCAAGTTCGGAACGTTCTAGCATATGTAAAGTTTTAGAGCTTTCATAAACAAGAGCATTGGAACTTATCATCTCACTTATGGTAACATCAGCTCCAAATTTTTTAACTACGTTTCTAAATGGCAAGTCTGAAAAACCTGCCATTGGGGCTAAAAATAAGGGTTTATTGGTAAAATCTATCATTGTATAAGATTATTTAAATCAAATTTGATGTTATTTTCTTTAAGGATTAAAAAGGCTTTAAAATCACTAAATTTTTTTTCATCTTTTCTAATTTGTTCTCTTAGTTCATCTAAAAGTTCAAATTCAGCAAGTAAATATAGATATGCTCTTAAGGCTTCATTTTTCTCATTTTTGATTTTAGAAAAAATTCCTAAAATAGCATCTGGATTAAAGAATTTAGTGCTCATTTTCGCGATATTTAAATACTCTTTTTCATTCAAAGAAGAGTGAGTTAATAAAACTTCAAATTCAGCAACACTAAGTTCTAAATTTCCTTCTTGAAAACGTTTAATAAGGTTTAGAATTTGGTGAGGGTTTTTAGGAATTTTTACATTTTTAATTTGTTCATAATTGCCTTTTTTTAAAAGGGTTTCAAAAGCTAATTCTTCAAATTCATCTTTGATTTCATCAAGATGTTTAACTCGAGAATAGGCATAATCTATATCATTTTTTATATGATTTTTTTCGTTTTCTAAAAATAAGATATTATCATTTGAAAGTTTAAATTTTCGAATATTTAAATATTCTTCTCTGTTTATACCATCTATTAGATCTAAAATTTCATTGATCTTAGTTTCATTTGGAATTTTTTCATGATTTTTTAAAGTTTTTGCAAGTTGTGCCACTTTTCTAAATTCTTTAGTGTAAAAACTTATATCGGACTCTTTTTCCAAAAGCAAATCTTGTGTATAGGTTTCAAATTTAGAGGCATCTTTAAAAAAATGTTTAAACTTAAGAGTGAGTAAAAAATGATAAAATAGCATATGAAATATAGCAAAAAATATCAAAGGAAATAAGGGTAAAATCAGCCAAATCATTATAGGAAGTTCAAAATTATAAGTACTAAAATTTAGAGCATAACTACCAAGTTTTAAATACCAAGCAAATGCAAAAATTACAAGAGTATAAACAAGACTAGCACTTAAAAATAACTTAATCTTCATAGCTTTTCCTTTTTTTCTAAATTTTCTCGACAGGCAACACAATATTTTGCATGAGGTTTTATTTTGAGTCTTTCAATAGAAATTTCTTCATCGCAAGATTCGCAAATTCCATAAGTTTTATCTTTAATTTTATTTAAAGAAGCTTCAATGTCTTTTAATTCTTGCTTTAAGTTAGCACTAATAGTAAAGTCAATTTGTGAATTAGTCTCTATAATAGAAAAATCGACACTATCGCTAGGAGCACTATTGTGTAAAGCCTCAATTTCTTTAGAGTTACTTTTCAAGTTTTCTTCAATGGTTTTTTTTCTTTGTTCTAGATTATCTTTAAAAAAACTTAAATCATTTTTTTTCATTAATTTATTCCTATTTATGATAAGGGTGATTGGAGTTAATGCAAAAAGCACGATAAATTTGCTCTAAAAGTAAGGTTTTGACAAAATAATGTGCTAAGGTGAGTTTGCTTAAAGAAAAGCTAAAATTCATTTTTTTTGTAAATTCTTCCCTTAATCCATAAGCTCCACCTATAAAAAAGCTTAGTTCAAATTTATCTTGAATAATTTTAGCAAATTCTAAGCTTGTAAGCTCTTTACCTCTTTCATCAAGAACTATATTAAACCCCCTTTTATGCGCATTAAATACTTCTTCATAGCTTTTTTTTGCCAGTTCTGGATTATCAAGATTTTGTGCATTTGCAATTTTTTTATTAAAAAGATTATATTCTTTAATGTTGGCAAATTTGGATATAAGTTTGATATATTTTTGATCTAAAATTTCAAATTCATTGTTTTTTTGAATGTAAAAAATATTAATTTGCAAGTTAGTTTCCACAAAAAAATCTTAGCGTATCACTAAGGTATTTTTTCATTTCTGATCGTTCTACTATTGCATCTATAAGACCATGCTCTAGTAAAAACTCCGCTTTTTGAAAACCTTGTGGCAAATCAGCACCTATGGTCTGTTTGATTACTCTTTGTCCTGCAAAACCTACCAAAGCTCCTGGTTCGGCAATTACTAAATCTCCAAGCCAAGCAAAAGATGCGCTTACGCCTCCTAGTGTAGGATCAGTTAAAACGCTAATATATGGGATTTTTTCTTTGCTTAAAAGTTTTAAAGCAGTGCTTGTTTTACTCATCTGCATTAAAGAATAAGTACTTTCTTGCATTCTAGCACCCCCGCTTGCACTGACAATCACTAAAGGATTTTTATTACTAATAGCTCTTTGTATAGCACGAACTATTTTTTCTCCTTCTACAGATCCTAAGGAACCTCCCATAAAAGAAAAATCAAATACAACGAGTTGAATTTTTAACTTATCAATGGTACATTCTCCACTAATAACAGAAGATTTTCTACCTGTTTTGCTTTGATTCTCGCTTAATCTTTTTTTATAGGATTTACTATCAACAAATTTAAGAGGATCGACAGCCTCTAGATTGGCATCAAGTTCTACAAAGCTATTTTCATCGCTTAAGAGTTTAATTCTATCCATAGGAGTAATTCTCATATGATAAGAGCATTTAGGGCATACATTAAAACGAGATTCTATTTCCTTATAATACATTAGAGCATGGCAACTTTGGCATTTTACCCAATGCTCGGGTGCTTCTTTTGTGCTAGGTTGTTGTCGTCTAATTTTTGAAAAAATATCTGTAAAATTCATTCAAATTATCCATATCGAATCTAAAAATTTCAAAATTATATCAAAAATTTTCTTATCTTTGCTTACAAGAAAGAATTTTTCATTTTTTTCTAAATATAAATTTTTGCAAAGCATTGATGCACCTGCAGTATCAAAAGTTCGAGTTTTGCCTAAAATAAGAACAAAATTAAAATAATAAGCATAAGCAAGGCTAAGCGCTGTTGCACCTAAAGATCTAAATTTTAATTTATTTTTTGACAGAAAATCAAGAATATTTGGACAAAGTGTTATTTTTTCTATAATACCAACTTGAGAAAATTGGTTAGGTAAAATTGGAGAATAAATAGGATTAGAAAGATTGGCTTTTAAAGCTTTATTTTCATCAAAGGCTAAAATTTCATTACTAGCCAAATTACAAATAAAAGCACTTTGAGGCTCATTATCTTTTATAAGAGCCACTGAAGTACCATAAAAAGGAATTTTTGATATAAAATTAGAACTTCCATCTAGAGGATCAAGAATAATTTTACAAGAATTGTTTTCTCCTATTAAGCCACTTTCTTCAGAAAAAATTTGTCCAAAAGAGCTTAGGTGTTTTACAAAAATTTGCTCACATTTTAAATCAAACTCGTAGCCTTTATTGTCATTATAACCATTTTTAGAATATAAATTAAAATCATTTTGTGGTATATTTTTTAGATACCTATCTATTTCTAAATTTGCATTAAGACAAGCGTCTAAAAAATTTTTCATTAAAAGCGTGTTCCAAGATTGAATTCAAAAGTATTGGTATCATCACCTTTTTTCTTATTAAGCGGCTTAGCGAAAATAAGTTGTAAAGGTCCTATAGGGGTAATCCATTCTAGACCGACTCCTGTACTCATTCTTTTAATTTCATCCAAATTTTTGCGTCCTATCATGCCATAATCAAAAAATATACTTCCGCGAAGTTTAATTCTATTGATTAATGGAAAGCTAAGTTCTGCTGAATTTGCAAAAGCTATAGTTCCACCAACTTCATCTCCCCACTCATTTTTAGGAGTAACCGTTCTGCTTTCAAAACCACGAATTGAACGAATACCGCCCAAATAAATTCTTTGATTGATTGGCAAATATCCCTCATTCCAAACTTTATAAAAACTTGCTTTGTAGCGATAAATTAAATCAAATCCTATATAATCTTGTAAACCTTGATAAAAATTAAATTTTGAACTTGAAGATAAAAACTTTTGATCTCCTCCAAGTCCAGCATACTCAAGACCTGTTGAAGCAATAATTCCAGATCTAGGTAAATAATAATCGTCCGTATTATTGAATGATATCATAGGGGTAATTGAACTTTTGATACTTTTACCAAGATCATAACCTGTTCTTATAAGCGTGGGACTAAGGTAATATATATCACTTTGCTCTAAGTTATAAGTTAAACTTGCATTAAAATATCTTGCAAATTGACGTCCAAGTGTAATATCAAATCCATAATTTTTTTCTGAGTAATTATCCCATTCATAATCATTAGAATAAAGAGTTCCTCCAAGACTATAATGACTATCAAGTATTCTAGGATTAATAAGGCTGATTCTTCCAGATAGGGTATCATCGCTTTTATCTAAACTAACTGAACTTTTAATTCCTGAACCAAAAATATTTGTATCAGAAAGCGAAGCATTTAAAAGTAGTCCATCGCTTGATCCATATCCTATACCTCCAGATATTGCACCCGTAGATGCTTCTTTAACATCAACAATAAGATCAATATGAGTATCATCAACTTTTTTTTCTTTAATATCTACATCATCAAAATAAGAAGTTCTTTTTAGAGCGTTTTTTGATTCAGTCAAATCTGTACGATTGTATAAATTACCCTCAGTGACATATAATTCTCTACGTATAACGCGATCGACTGTGCGAGAATTATTTGCAATAATCACATTTCTAATATAAACTTTTTTATGAGGAATAACTTTAAAATTAATTGTAACTTCATGGGTTTCATCGTTTTTTTGGATATCTGGATAAACTTCAACAAAGGCATAACCCAAATCAGCACTTTGCGTTTCTAAGGTTTTTACATCTTTTCTAACATCTTCGATATTGATAATCTTGCCAACACTAGAGCGCAGATCTTTAACTGTTTTTAAGTTCTGTTTTTCCTCAAATAAAGGATTTTCTATAGTAATATTTTTAATTTTATAAGGTTTTCCTTCTTTTATAAAATAAGTTAAATTAGCTTGATAGGTATCTGTATAAGTTTTTAAATAAGGAGAAGATATTTTTATATCTAAATAACCTTTTTTCATATATTCATCACTAATTCTTGCACTATCGTTGTTTAATTCAAAGATTTTTAGCTTACCATCATTTCTTCCCCATAACCAACCCATAAATTCTTTTTCTTTATTAACTACTGCAGGTTCTATATCAGAATAAGATAGTTTTTTAGCACCACTTAAATATACATTATTAATAATAATATTTTCTCCACGATTGACTATAAATTCAAGTTCCAAACCATCAGTATTGTCCAAGCTTTTAGTTTTATATTCAACAATGGTATCAAAATAACTTTTTGCTTCGTAATAATCTTTAATTTTTTTGCAAGCATCCTTAGCACTTGATTCATCAAATAGATTTCCACGTTTAATACCTAAAATATTTTCAACTTGTTTGCGATCATTAGAGGCAATGCCTGTAATGGTTACTTTAGCAATACTTGGTTTTTCAGTAACTATAATATCTAGAACACCATTATGTTCTTCTACTGCAATATCATCAAAATAATTTTGTCTATAAAGATTAAGTATGGCATTATTGATTTTAGAAAGATTTAATTCTTCGCCAATTTTAAGACCAGTGAGATTAATAGCGGTTGTGTTTGAAAGATGGTTTAAACCGCTAAATTTAATTTCTTTTATAATTATTGCATTGCTAAATGTAGCTAAAATGCAAATGCTGATAATTTTCTTCATTAATTTTTACCTAAAAATAAGCTTTTTATTTAAAACTTGCAATAATAGCAAAAAAAATTTAACAAAAATCCATAATTTCTTTCGGTGAAATTTTTTGTTTATTATCGTGTTTTTTAAATTTTTAACATGAATTGTAATTTATTAAAAATAACTTTGGAAAATATTAATGTAAGCAAAAATATTGATTAATATTTACTATATTGATATAGAATTTTAGGAAATTCTTTAGGAAGAAAATCTATGATAAAAAGAAAGAAGAAAACATTTTATCTGTATTTTTTAATTGTTGCTGTTTTAGCAGTTTTTTTTATTATAAAAAAAGAAGTTATATTTAAACAAGACTTACCCCAAGTTTTTGTACCCAATATAATTTATACTAATCTTGAAAAACCAATTTCAGTGCATATAAAAGACTCTAAATATCCTATTAAAAATGTTCAAATAATTTTACGAAAAGATTTTAATGATAAGGGAATTGTTATAGCAAATGAAAAAATTCAAAATTTAAGCAACATTACTTTACAAGTTGCTTTGCCTAAATTTGAAGAAAAGATGAAATCTTTTATTATGGAAATTTCCGCAAACAATAATAATTTTTGGAATTTTTTGACCCAAAATGAAACAAAAAAGCAAGTTGCAGTTATTATTGATGATGCTTCCCCAAAAATTAACGTTTTGAGCAATTCTTATCAAATTGAACAAGGAGGAGCTGCGGCTGTTGTGTTTTCTGCACAGGATGCTAATTTGGATCAAGTTTATATAGAAACAAATAAAGAAAGAATCTTCAAAGCTACGCCTTATATAAAAAAAGGTTATTATGCAGCAATTATTGCTTGGGATGCAAAAGATGAAGAATTTCGTGCTTATATCGTAGCTAAAGATAAAGCAGGAAATGCTTCTAAAGAACGTATAAGGTATTATTTTTTAAATCATAAATATCGCGTTTCTAATATTAATCTTACAGATAAATTTTTAGATGGTAAAATTGAAAATTTAGCTCAAGAATATGCTCCGAAAGATAATAATTTTACACGTTTTGAAAAGTTTAAATTTGTTAATGAAACTCTTAGAAATGACAATGAAATTCTCATACATCAAATCACTTCAGAAATTCCTGAAGCTAAATTAGAGAATTTTAATATTAATTTATTTTTACCACTCAAAAATGCTATGAAAGTAGGCGATTTTGCTGATCATAGATATTATTCTTATAATGGGCAATTTGTTAGCGATTCTTATCATATGGGTATAGATTTGGCTAGTGTTAGAGAAGCTCCAATTGTTAGTAATAATTCTGGCAAAGTTGTGTTTGCACAGAAAAATGGAATTTATGGGCTAAATTTAATTATCTATCATGGCTTTGGTGTTTATAGTCTTTATGGGCATTGTTCTTCCAAAAATGTTGACGTAGGTGAAGAATTAGCCAAGCAAAGTATTATAGCAAGAACGGGAACAAGTGGTTTAGCTTTGGGCGATCATTTGCATTTTGGAGTTTTAGTCCAAGGAGTTGAAACACGTCCAGAACAATGGCAAGATAGGAAGTGGATTGAGAATAATATTTATAAAATTTTAGATGATGGTAAAAAAATAATTTTAGGACAAAAATAATGAAACAATTAACTTTAGCAAAAGCAGTCAAAGGTGTAGGAATAGGACTACACAAAGGCGAACCTATTGAAATTACTCTTGAGCCTTTAGAGGTAGATAGCGGCATAGTGTTTTTTAGAAGTGATTTAAATGTGAGCTATAGGGCTATTCCTGAGAATGTAATCAATACTCAAATGGCAACGGTTTTGGGTGATGATCGAGGTTTTATTTCTACGATAGAGCACTTAATGAGTGCAATTAATGCTTATGGGATTGATAACATACGTATAGTTTTAAATGCAAATGAAGCTCCTGTTATGGATGGATCAAGTATTAGTTTTTGTATGATGCTTGATGAAGCAGGAATTAAAGAGCTTGATACACCTAAAAAAATTATGGTGATTAAAAAACCAATAGAAATAAGAGATGGTAACAAATTTGTTCGCTTGATACCAACCAAAGAACCTCGCATTAATTACACGATCAAATTTGATAATGCGGTTATAGGAGAACAAACTTATAATTTTGAATTCAGCAAAAAAAATTATATAGAAAATATTGCAAGAGCAAGGACTTTTGGATTTTTAAAAGATGTACAAATGCTTAGGGATAAAAATTTAGCACTTGGCGGTAGTTTGGAAAATACTATAGTTGTAGATGAAAATCGTATTTTAAATCCAGAGGGATTACGCTTTAAAGACGAATTTGTAAGGCATAAAATTTTAGATGCAATTGGAGATTTAACTTTGCTTGGATATAGGGTTTTTGGAGATTACATATCTTTTGCTGGAAGTCATCATTTAAATCATTTGCTTACAAAAGAAGTGCTCAAAGATAAAGAATCTTATGAAATAGTCACTCTTGAAAAAGCAAATGAGAAAGTTTATGAAAAGGTTTTTGCATAAAAACTTCTCTTTTATTAAATACCTTATCCAAGCCTTTAATGCTTGGTATTTATGAAAATGATGTTCTTGCTAAAAGTATAATAAGTCCCGAAAAAGCAAGTGAATTTGTACCCAGAATTTTACAAGAATTGTTAGAAAATTTTACTTTTAATGAACTCATTTATGCTAATGGCCCAGGTTCTTTTATGGGGATTAAAATTTCTTATGTGAGTTTGAGCACTTTAAGTATAGTTAAAAATATACCACTATTTGCGGTTAGCGCCTTTGAATTGAATAATAATCAGCCTATTAGTGCTCATAAAGATGTGTGTTTTGTAAAAAAAATAGATGGAATAGTTTTGGAAAAAGCGACTGCAGGGGAGTTTAGCTTACCTTTAAATTTAAGCAAACTTAATAAAAAAAATGATAATCTACCTTTTTATTTTTTATCTGCAATTTAATATTTATATTTTAGGAAAAAATATTGAAAATTTTAGTACCTGCAACAACTGCAAATTTAGGACCAGGATTTGATTGTCTTGGTTTAAGCATAGGGCTTTTTAACAGCACTATAATTGAAAAATCAAATTTTTTTAGTATTAGTATTTATGGTGAAGGCAGCGAGAGTTTAAGTCTTAAAAAAAATAATGTTTTTGTGAGTATTTTTAATGAAGTTTATCAAAGATTAAGCGGAAAAAAAGATACTTTTCGTTTTATCTTTGAAAATAAAATCCCCTTATCTAGAGGACTTGGAAGCTCTTCATCGGTAATTGTTGGAGCTATAGGAGCAGCTTTTGAAATGACTGGTTTTAAAGTTGAAAAACAAAAAATTTTAAATGAAGCGTTAAAATACGAAAACCATCCAGATAATATAGCGCCAGCAACTTTAGGTGGATTTGTGGTTTCTGTTGTCGAAAATGAAAATGTTTTTAGTATTAAAAAATCTATAGATGAAAGTTTAAGTGCTGTAGTCGTTATTCCAAATGTGCCTATGAGCACAAATCAAAGCCGTGCAGCTTTGCCTATAAATTTGAGCTTAAAAGAATGTGTTTTCAATTTATCTCATTCTTCTTTTCTTACAGCTTGTTTTTTAGAAAAAAAATATGATTTATTGACTATAGCAAGTAAAGATCTCATTCATCAAACTCGTAGGATGAAAAATTTACCCGAGCTTTTTGAAGTACAAAAATGTGCTTTAGAAAATAAGGCCTTAATGAGCACTCTTTCAGGCTCAGGAACAAGTTTTTTTAATCTTGTTTATAAAGAGGACGCGAAATATTTGAAACAACAACTTGAGCAAAAATTTAAGGATTTTAAAATTTTATCTTTAGAATTTGATAATAAAGGCTTTGAAATTTGCTAAAAAATGAAAAAAAAAGATATAATTTTAAACATAAACCTGTAAGAATGTGTGTGATTTGTAAGAGTCGTTTATTTCAAAAGGAATTACACAGATTAAGGATTTTTCAAAAGGAATTACACTTAAATTTAAATCGCGGTCGTAGTATTTATGTGTGTGATCAGTGTCTTTTAATTGAGGATAAAAATTTTCAAGCAATTTTTTTAAAAGTATGTAAAAAATTAAATATAAAAACCACTCAGCAGAATATAAAGGAGATAATTTTAAATGGCAAAAATTAGGATTTATGAGATAGCAAAAGAATTAGGATATGATAGCAAGGAAATTATCGCGAAGGCGAACGAATTGGGATTGAGTGTTAAAACTGCATCAAGTGCTGTAGAACTAGAAGTTGCTGCAGGAATTTATGAATATATACAAACTAAAGTAATTCCAGAGGCTTTTAAAAAAAATATAAAATCAACTCCTGCAAAAAAAACAAAAACAAAACCCAAAGAAGAAAAAACTCAAGAAGTAAAAAAAACACAAACAGAAAAAAAATCCTCGAAAAAACCACAAGAAAAATCAAAATCTTCAAAATCTAATTCAGAAGATTTAAAAGAAGAACCAAAAGAAAATTTACAAGAAAGTTTGGCTAGTGCCACTTTAGCAAAAAAAAGAGGTCTTGTAATTGTCAAAAAGAAAAAAGATGAAGAAGAATGTGCAAAGAAAGAAAAAGAAGAGGTAAAAATCACCACTCCTGCGAGCGAAGAGCATATAAGTTTAAAAACTATATTTTCAAATGCAGATGAGAGTTTAAAGAAAAAGAAAAAAGATAAAAAACCTTTTGTCGCCACAAAAAAAGAAAATACTCAAAAAATGGATCTTTTAGGAAATCAAGATTTTGCTGAAATTTCTTTAGACGATGAAGATGAGGTTGTTTTACCTGATTTTAGTGTTAAAGTTGAAGAAAAGCCAAATAATGCCATCAAAAAACAACCCAATTTTTTACGCCAAGCTGTTGGAAATTCTGTCAATTTTGCTGAAGGCGGAATTCAAAGAAGAAGTCGCAAAAAACCACCTAAAAAAGTAGAAAAAAAAGAAAATGAAGCCATTACAAATGTTGAAATTCCTAAAGAAATTAGAGTGTATGAATTTGCTGATAAAATAGGCAAAAGCACAAGCGAAGTGATTTCAAAGCTTTTTATGCTCGGTATGATGACAACCAAGAATGATTTTTTAGATGAAGATGCTATTGAGATTTTAGGTTCTGAATTTGGTATAGAAATTACAATCACTGATGAGGCAGAAGAATTTGATTATGTAAAAGATTATGAAACGCAAGATGATGAAAAAGATTTGATTACTAGGGCTCCTGTTATTACGATAATGGGACATGTTGATCATGGTAAAACTTCATTGCTAGATTTTATTAGAAAATCTCGTGTTGCGAGTGGTGAAGCAGGAGGAATTACTCAGCATGTAGGCGCTTATATGGTGGAAAAAAATGATCGTAAAATAACATTTATCGATACTCCAGGCCACGAAGCTTTTACAGCAATGCGTGCAAGGGGTGCGAGTATCACCGATATCGTTATTATCGTTGTGGCTGCTGATGATGGGGTTAAACCTCAAACAAAAGAAGCGATCAATCATGCAAAAGCTGCTAATGTGCCTATTATTATAGCGATTAATAAGATGGACAAAGAGGGCGCAAATCCTGATATGGTAAAAACACAACTTGCCGAACTTGATATCATGCCAGTAGATTGGGGCGGAAGTTATGAATTTGTAGGTGTGTCTGCTAAAACGGGGATGGGTATAGAAGATTTACTTGAAATCGTGCTTTTGCAAGCTGATATTTTGGAGCTCAAGGCAAATCCTAAAAATTATGCAAAGGCAAGTATTATAGAATCTTCCATACAAAAAGGCCGTGGTGCTGTTGCTACTGTGATAGTGCAAAATGGAACTTTAAAAGTAGGCGATACGGTTGTAGCGGGTGTTTCTTATGGAAAAATAAAGGCTATGAGTGATGATCAAGGTAAAGCACTTAAAGAGATCAAGCCAGGTGAATGTGGAGTGATAGTTGGTTTAAGTGAAGTGGCACAGTCAGGTGAAATTTTAATCGCTGTTAAAACTGATAAAGAAGCAAGAGAGTATGCGGCTAAACGTTACGAATACAATCGCCAAAAAGAGCTTAGCAAATCTACAAAAGTCAGCATTGATGAGCTTGGAGCTAAGATCAAAGAAGGCAATATCAAAGCTTTACCAGTTATATTAAAAGCAGATGTTCAAGGAACGCTTGAAGCTTTAAAAGCAAGTTTGGAAAAATTAAGAAATGATGAAATTAAAGTTGATATCATCCATAGCGGGGTAGGTGGAATCACACAAAGTGATATTGAACTTGCTAGTGCGAGTGAAAATTCTATCGTGCTTGGTTTTAATATACGTCCAACAGGAGAGATTAAAGAACGCGCTAAAGACAAGGGTGTGGAAATAAAAACCTATAATGTTATTTATAATCTTTTAGATGATGTTAAAGCCTTGCTTGGTGGTATGATGAGCCCTATAATTTCTGAAGAGCAATTGGGTCAAGCTGAAATCAGACAAGTGATTAATGTGCCAAAATTGGGTCAAATTGCGGGTTGTATGGTTACAGAAGGCGTGATCAACAGAGGAGCTAAAATTCGTCTCATACGAGAAGGCGTTGTGGTTTTTGAAGGAAGCGTGAGTTCTTTAAAACGTTTTAAAGATGACGTCAAAGAGGTTGCAAAAGGTTATGAGTGTGGCGTTGGCATACAAGGGTGTGATGATATGAGAGTGGGTGATTATATAGAAAGTTATAAAGAAGTTGAAGAAAAAGTAAGTCTATGAATCCAGCCGAGATTAAAAAATTACGCACAGAAAGCATTTTAAAAGAGCTTATCCCTGAAGCTTTAGCAAATTTGGATGATGAGAATTTAAAAAATCTTTGCGTTGTGGATGTGGAATGTAAAAAAGGCAGATACGATGCTTTTGTGTATCTTGATAAGATGTTTTTTAATACCCACGAGCAAGAAAAAATTCTTAACACTTTAAAAAAAGCATCAAGGGCTTTGCAAAATTATTGTATGAGTGAGCAAGGTTGGTATCGCTGTCCAAATTTTCATTTTAAATTTGATGATAGACTCGAGTATCAAAATCACATGGAAGCACTTTTTGAAAAGATAAAAAAGGAAAAAAATGAATCTTGAGGCTTTGTGCAAAGAAGCAAATTTAGAGCTTTATGATAGTGAATTAGTCAGTGAAAATGGAAAAAAAATTTACCGAATTTATGTGATGAATCCTTTAAATGAAAAAGGCGAAAGAGCGGGGATAAATTTGGATGATTGTGCTAGGCTTAGTGAGATTTTATCGCCTATTTTTGATGTGGAACCGCCTGTAAGTGGAGAGTATTTTTTAGAAGTTTCAAGCTGTGGACTTGAAAGAAAGCTTAGTAAAATAGAGCATTTTGAAAAAAGTATCAATGAGCTTGTAAAAATCACAACCAATGAAAAAGAAAAGATCGAGGCAAAAATTCTTAGCGTTGAAAATGAAAATATAAATTTACAAACCTTAGACAATAAAAAAATTACTCTTAAATTTAATGATATAAAAAAAGCTAGAACCTTTGTGGAGTGGTGAAATGGCAAGTTTTGTTGATCTTTTTGCAGGTATAGGTGGGTTTCATTTTGCTTTTAAGGAACTTGAATGTGTTTTTGCCAGTGAGATTGAGCAAAATGCACAAAAAACCTATCTTTTAAATCATCCAAACACTCCATTATTTGGCGATATAACACAAAAAGAAGTTCAGGATAAAATTCCTGCTAAATTTGATATTTTGTGTGGAGGCTTTCCTTGTCAAGCTTTTAGTATAGCAGGTCTTAGAAAAGGTTTTGATGATAGTAGAGGGATTTTATTTTTTGAAATCGCAAATATAGTTAAAAAGCATATGCCAAAGGTAATTTTTTTAGAAAATGTAAAAAATTTAAAGTCTCACAATAAAGGACAAACATTTTTAACCATTCAAACTTCCTTAGAGAAATTAGGTTATTATGTTTTTAGTGAAGTTTTAAATTCTTCTACCCACGCAAATATACCACAAAATAGAGAAAGAATTTTTATAGTTGCTTTTAATAAAAATAAAGTTAAAAATTATAATGACTTTTCTTTTCCAAAACCTATTAAATTAACAAAAACAATTAAAGATTGTTTAGAGCATAGTAAGCAAGATGATAAATTTTATTATAATAATAAAAGTCAGTATTATAAACAATTAAAAAAAGAAATTTTAAAAAAAGATACGATTTATCAATTAAGACGTATTTATGTCCGTGAAAACAAATCAAATCTTTGTCCGACTTTAACTGCAAATATGGGGACAGGTGGCCATAATGTTCCTTTGATTTTAGATGATTTTGGGATACGAAAATTGACACCTAGAGAATGTTTTAATTTTCAAGGTTATGACAATACTTTAAAATTACCAAATATAGCATTTTCAAAACTATATATGCAAGCTGGAAATTCAATTACATTGCCATTAGTAAAACGCATAGCAAAGCAAATTCTTAAGGTTTTATAGTGATAGATTTTTATTCATTAGATAAAGAAAAAAAGTTAAACTATGCTAACTTATTGGGTATTTTAGGTTCCCTTTCTAAGCTTTTTAGTGAAAATGAAATACCATTTTTACATTATAGAATAATGGAAAATTTATTTTGTAGCTGTTTTAATGCTAAAAATTTAAGTCGTTCGGATACAGCTTATGATGCACAGATTAATGATATAGGAATCGGGCTTAAAACTTTTATTTGTGAAAAAAATAATAGTATAGAAAAAATCGCAGAATTTAATAAATTATCATCAAATTTAAAAAATATAAAAGACTTGAAAGAGCTTGTTTTAGAACTCGCAAAATATAGAAATCAAAGAATAGATTTGGCAAATAGTCTTTATGGTATCAATAAAGCATTTTATCATATTATAGCAAGGCGTAAAGATAGATTTATATTTTTTCAAAGTGATTATGAAAAAATAAACTTAGATAAAATTAAAATATTAAAAAATTCAAAATCCAGCCTTTCTTTTACGGATGGTATTAATGAATATTATTTTAATTATTCTAAAAGTGTTTTGCAAAGAAAATTCTATATAGATGAAAATTATAATGAGCTTAAAATAGAAATTTTAGATGATCCTTTTGATATTTTACTTTCATTAAAAGACGATATTTTAAATAAGAATAAAGTAAAATCTAAAGTTGCTGGTGTTGATTATGTAATTTTACCACTTTATAGTTTTCAAAAAGAAGAAAAATATATTCCGCAAAAAAGTGGATTAAATCAATGGAATGCAAGCGGAAGATTAAGAGACATTAGCGAAATTTATGTAAAAATACCTGCAGAAATTCATAAACTATGTCCAAATTTCTTTCCTGATAGAGATAGTCCTTTTACGCTTACAACTCCAAATAACGAGAAATTAAATGTAAAGCTTTGTCAGCAAAATTCAAAAGCTTTAATGAGTAATCCCAATAAAGCACTTGCAAATTGGCTTTTAAGAACCACTTTGCAACTAAAAGAAGGGGAATTGGCTACTTATAATAAGCTTCAAATTTTAGGTTTTGATAGTGTAATTATTAATAAAATAGATAATTTAATTTATAGTATTGATATAATGCCTTTAGATAGTTATGAAGAATTTATTGATTTGATTAAATGCAAACAAAAGTAAAATTATTATTTTAAAGTCATATTTCATCTTTGAAAACTTCTAAAATGCCTTTATTTGAAATTTTTATTTCTATGTTTTTAGAAGAATTGGATTTGATTTTTAAAAAAGGATTAAAAAAGATTATGTGAGTATAGAAGATAATAGGGCTTTTTTTAAAGGGAAAATTGCTTTTTAGCGAAAATTTAAAACACAATCTTATCCATAAAGAAAGATTTTTTACAGAAAGTGATGAGTTTATTTTAGATATTCCGCCAAATCGTTTGATCAAATCTACACTTGAGTTTTTAAAATCTAAAACAACTATACATAAATTTAAAGTCACAAAATCCTTGCAAATGCTTGATGAGGTGCAATTATCTAAAAACTATAAAAAAGATTTTGAGTATAAAATTTCAAGACATTTTGATTATTATGAAACTTTGCTTTCTTGGTGTAGGATTTTTTTACAAAAAGAAACTTTTACTCCTTATAAAGGAAGCAATGAAGCCTTTGCTTTGCTTTTTCCTATGGAAAAACTTTTTGAAGATTATGTAGCTCATATGTTTAAAATAGCCAATGAGCAAGTTAAGATTAAGACTCAAGATAAAACTAAATTTCTAATGAATAAAAATAACAGCGAAGATTGTTTTTTGCTTAAACCAGATCTTTATATCCAAGATCATATAATCGCAGATACCAAATGGAAAATTTTAAGCGATAGTAATGATAAAAAACAATATTCTATTTCACAAAGCGATCTTTATCAAATGTTTGCATATGCCGCTAAATTCAAGGTAAAAGAGGTTTGGCTTATTTATCCTTTGTGTGGAAGGACTTTAGAATTAAAAGAGAAAAGCAAAAAGGATGAGTATTTTTTCAAAGCGAGTGATTTTTTAAATTTCTTAGAAGGTCGTATAAAGTTAAAAATCTTATTTGCACCTTTACCTTTTACAAACGATTTTCACGCCTAAATTGATTAAAAAACCAAAACAAGCAACGATAATAATACAAGCTCCACTAGAAAGATCGAAATAATAACTCAGCAAAAGCCCTCCTAAGCAAAAAATTACACTTAAAAAGCTTGATAAAATCATTATAAAACCAAGTTTTTTGCTAAAATTTTCAGCGATAAAACTAGGAATACTAAGCAAAGCCATAATAAGGATAAGTCCCACAAGACGGATAGAAATGACGATACAAAATGCCATCAGTGCGATCAAAAGATAATGAAAAAAAATTGTATTGATCCCACGCACTTTTGCAAATTCATTATCAAAACTTATAGCTTCAAATTGTCTATAAAATAAAAGCATTAAGACAATCGCTACTCCATCAACTAAGCCCATTAAATACAAATCTTGATTTTCAACCGCTAAAATATTTCCAAAAAGATAAGCCATAAGATCGGTATTGTATCCAGGACTTAAATCTATAAGTATGATACCAATCGCCATACCAAAAGCCCAAATTACAGCGATGATACTATCGCTTCTGTGCTCGTAATGTTTAACTAAAAAGGCAACGATAAAAGCTAAAATCAGAGTAAAAATGCTTGTGCTAAGTAAAATAGGCAAGGAAAAATAAAA
Organism: Campylobacter estrildidarum; assembly: GCF_005406205.1. Classification (GTDB taxonomy): domain Bacteria; phylum Campylobacterota; class Campylobacteria; order Campylobacterales; family Campylobacteraceae; genus Campylobacter_D; species Campylobacter_D estrildidarum. Next base: position 3,132 of record NZ_NXLZ01000005.1, on the reverse strand, counting down.
AGCAATCCCTATACCCCCAAAAGCTCCATGCGTAATGCCTCCAGCCATTGAAAAAAGTCGATTGATCATAATCAAAGTTCCTATAATCCCACAGGCAATACTGACTAAAATTGCCGCAAAAAGAGCATTTTGAAAAATGGTAAAATGAAAAATTTCAAACATCACTTTCCTTTTTTAAGCAATTTTCTTTATTTTGGCAACTTTCCTTATAGTAACAATTTGTATCACATAAGCATGAATTTAAGCTCATTTCTACATCGCAAAAATGAGAGTGATTTTCGTATAAATGTTTTAAAAAATCGCTTTTTTCTTTTTCTTTTTGATTTGAGTGCAAGAAAAGTTCTTTATTAAGGTGTGCGATTTTATCGCTAAAAGTTAGCACTAGGTTGATATCGTGACAAACTAACAAAATCCCTATACCTTTTTCGTGTAAAGAAGTTAAAAGTTCAAAAATTTGAATTGCCGATTTGCTATCAACGCTTGCAGTAGGTTCATCTAAAATAAGCATTTTACACTCATCCACCAAAGCTCTTGCTATAAATACACGTTGTCTTTGCCCTCCGCTTAATTCATTGACTTTTTTATCCCAAAAATCTTGCATCTTGACATTTTTCAAAGCCATCATTGCTTTTTCTTTATCATTTTTACTATAAAAACCAAATATTTTTTTATTAACAAGCCCCATAAGAACTATATCGATAACTCTAGGAAAAAAATTTGGATTTGCTAAAGTATGCTGAGGTACATAGCCGATTTCATTTCTTTTAATTCCACTAAAGCAGATAGCATTTTTAGAATTTAAAAGTCCCAAAATTAGCTTTACAAGTGTAGATTTTCCAGCTCCATTTGGACCTATTATAGATAAAAAATCTTTATTATCATAACTTAAATTGATGTTTTTTAAAACATATTCTTGGTTATAAGAATAATTAAGATTTCTAATGCAAAAAAATTCCACAAATCACCTTTTCTTATTTTGCTTTTAAAGCATCACTAATACGTAAAAGCTCATTTTCCCAATCTTTTGAAAGATGATTGATTTCAAAAATTTTTGCATCACATTCGCGTGCTAAAGTTTTTGCCGCTTTTTCGGGAAAACCATTTTGAACAAAGATAATTTTGATATTTTTTTCTTTTACTAGAGTAATGAGTTTTTGCAAATCTTTGATTTTTGGTTCCTTGCCTAGAATTTCTACAGGAATTTGAGTTAAATGGTAACGTTTGGAAAAATATGCCCAAGAGGGATGATAAACTACAAATTCTCTTTGTTTCAATTTTTCAAGTTTTGATGAAATTTGCAAATTAAGACTATCAAGTTCTGCTAAAAATTGATCCAAATTTTTTTTATAAAGATCCTTATTTTTAGGATATTTTTTAATTAGTGTATTGTATATATTTACAGCCATAGTCTGTACTAGTATCGGATCTAGCCAAGTGTGTGGATCTTTTTGATTACGATGATGAGAGTCTTTAAAATCTAGTAAAGATATATTTTTTTGCATATTGACAATTTCTAATTTAGGAAAATTATGGTGAAATTTATTCAAAAAAACTTTTTCAAATTCCAAACCTATAGTGAAATAAATATCACTTTTTTCTAGTTTTTTCATAATACTCGGTTTGAATTCAAAATGATGTTCATTAGCATTGGAAGGTAAAATAACATTGACTTTAAGTGTATCTCCTGCGATTTTTTCCACAAAAAAAGCTTGTGGAGCTATACTTACGCTAACTAAAGAAATAGTATCTGAATTATTTTTTTTATGTAAATTTGTAGCTTCTATAAAACTAAAAAAACCCAAAACAACAAATAAAAGAAATATTTTTTTCATAAAATGACCTTATTGGTTTGATCGAGTAGGTTTTATTATACTGAAATTAAGTTTAAATTTAGTATAATATTTACTAAGAAGGTATTTTAATATTATGTAATTTACTATCGAAAATAATTAAAGAAGGGGATTAGTTTGTATGAATAATTTAAAATTTAAAGTTTCTTCTATAGCTGGTTTGATCACTATGATTGGACTTATTGCATTAGGAGTTATTAATTATTTCTTTTTAAAAGATTTGATCTATACTGAAGTTATTGAGGCTGAAACTAACTATATTAAGGTAGCTAAAACTTCTGTTTCATCATTTGAGGAAAAAAATATAGAGGCTGTAGAAAGTTATAGCAAAAATATTTTAAGTTTGCCTTATGACAAACTTAGCTCCCAGCAAGCTTTGATGGATAATATAGGTGAAGATCTTAAAGTTTTAAGAGATGCTGGAGGATTTTTAGCGGTTTATATTGCTCAACCTAATGGAGAATTAGTAGTATCCGATACTGATTCAGATGCTAAAGGATTAGACTTTGGAATTTATGGCAAAGCAGATAATTATGATGCAAGAACAAGAGATTATTATCAAGGAGCTCTAAAAACTAAAGAAGTATATATTTCTCCTTCTTATATTGATGTTACATCTAATCTTCCTTGCTTTACTTACTCTAAAGCTCTTTATAAAGATGGTAAATTTATAGGTGTTTTGGCTATAGATATTCTTACTAAAGATTTGCAGAAAGAATATGAAGTAAATCCAGGAAGAACTTTTGCTTTTGATAAAAACGGTAAGATTTTTGTCGCAACTGATAAAGAGCAGCTGAAAGAGGGTTATAGCATCGCTCAAATTGCGGCCTTGTCTAAGCAAAAAGCAGATTTTGAACCTTTTGAATATTTAAGAGAAAGAGATAATAGCGAAAGATTTGCTATATGTGCAAAATACAAAGACTCTACGATTTGCATAGGAGAACCTTCAAGCATAGTAAAAGATCCGATTCATAAGATGACTTACCTTCAAATTGTCGTTTCTTGTATTATGATCGTGGTAATTTTCTCTTTGCTTTATTTGGTGATTTCTCGTTATCTCTCCCCACTCACCACCATCCAAACTGGTCTTAACTCATTCTTTGATTTCATCAATCATAAAACAAAGAATGTCTCTACTATTAATATAAAAACTAATGATGAGTTTGGTCAAATCTCAAAAGCTATCAATGAAAACATCCTTGCTACTAAACAAGGTTTAGAACAAGATAACCAAGCTGTAAAAGAATCAGTCTCTACAGTTCAAACAGTAGAAAGAGGAGAT
>NZ_NXLZ01000004.1 GCF_005406205.1 Campylobacter estrildidarum | reverse complement strand
TATAACATAAAATCATTTTATCATAAATGATAATTTTAATCAAATTCTTAAAAATTCTATTTTATAGATATTTGGATAATGTTTATAATGAATTTTTAGATAAAATCTTACAATTTATTTTTTATATTTTTTTAAATATAGTTACGAAATGTAACAAATTTAGTTGAAATTTAAAAACACCATTAAAAATTTAATAAATTTCTATAGCTTTAGAATTTAATTCTTTGTAGGCAGCGCAAGCTTCTTTATGTTTTTTATCGCAAGCCATACCAAAATACCTTTTAGCTTTTTGTAAGTCTTTTGTTTCGAGTTGGTTATAACGCCCAAGAAGATAACACGCTTCGGCATAACCTAAGGTGCAAGATTTGGAATAAAAGGCCAAAGAATATTTTTTGCTTTGTCTAATCAGTTCACCTCTCTCGTATAAAAATCCTAATTTATAACAAGCAGGAGCATTATTTAAATCGCACGATTTTTTGTAAAACTCTGTTGACATTTGGCCATCTTTATCATTTTCATAAAACAAAGCTACGTTATTACAACTTCTAGCGTCCCCTAAATTACAAGCCTTATTAAAGGCTAAAATCGATTCGTTGATATATCCTTGATTTTGCAAAGTCAAACCCATATTAAAACAAGCCTCAAATAAACCTAAAGTGCAAGCCTTATCGTATAATTTATAAGCTTTATTGATATCTTTTTGTACCCCTTGAGCATTTTCAATCATATAAGCCATAGAAAAGCAAGATTTTGCACTATTTTTTTCACAAAGCCTCTCAAAAATTTCATATGCTTTTGAAAATTCATTTTCTTCATAAAATTGCAAACCTTTTTCCAAATCACTTAAGGCAAAAGCTAATTTACAAGATAAAATCAATACTAAAATTGTTTTAAACATTATATTTCCTTTAAAAGATCGCGAGAATCTGCGATTTGTTTTTTTCTTTTATAAAGTTCAGTTTTTTTAAATTCTATAATTTGTTTTTTTTCTTCGATTAAAATTTTATTTTTTTCAAAAAAATTCTTAGCAATTTTAGCAATAATTGGTTTATCAATAAGTAAATTTTCAAACTCATAAACATTTAATTCTTTCAAAACCCTTTCATAAATTTCATTTTTTTTTGGATAAAATAAAACAAATTCTGAGCTATCAAGCTCATAAAGAGTGCGACTTTCGTTTATTTTTCTACTAAAAAAACTTAAGCTTAATTTTGTAGCATTTTCATAATTTGCAAAAGCTTTTAAATTAAGTTTTTCAAAAAACAAATCAAGATCTAATAAATTTTTATACAAAAGCTCTTTAAAATCCTTTAAAAAATATTCTTCACTTGCATTACAAAAAACCCTTAAATCGCTAAAATTTTTATCACTTTGGAAGATATTATCTTTTTGGATATTTGAAAATTCAGCCTTAAATAGCAAAATTTCTTTTTCTAAACTACTAACAAATTGAGTTAATTTTTCTTTGATATTTTCAAAAGAATAACTTATTTCATTTTTAATCTTTTTAAATTCCTTATTTAATACATCAGAATTATAAAACATTGCCAAATATGCATCATCACTTGATATAAAAGGCGCTTTATAATCATATTTTACATAGAAATTTTTTGTTAAAAATTTAGTTGATTTTTTATAAAAATAGGCCTCTTTCTCTTTGACACAATTAAAAATTTCATTTGAAATTTTTTCACCAATGCTTTTAAGTTGATTTAAAATTTGATAATTTACAACTGTAATTTCCTCTAAAAATTTTTCATAAGTGGAAGTTAAATGTTCTTCATAAATTTGAAATTTCATTGAAAGCTGATTAAAAATTTCCATAAAAAGCTTATTTTCATTATCTAAAATTTCACATAGAGCTGATATTTTTCTTTTTACAAATTTTTGCTTTAAACTTTCTTCATCTAAATTTTGCAAAAAACTCAATAAAGCTTCAAAATTTGATTGCTTATAACTTTCTTTGACTTTAGCCTCTTTGCAAGATATAGCAATAATTTCTTTAAAATATTTAGAAAAAACTTGTCTAGCATATTTTAAGACATTTTCTAATTCTTGTGGAATTAATTTATCTTTTTGATTTAAAACACAGATACTATTTTCGCCTAAAATCTCTAAATTTTCTTTAATAACATCTTCTTCGCTTTTTTTACCTGCATTATCAATCAAACTTAACCAAATCGCCGCGTGTATATTTTTTAATTCTTTTAATGTTGTTAAGGTATCATTTTCATTAGCATTAAGTCCAGGAGTATCCACAAGGGTAATTTTTTCTAATAAAGGCATAGGTGCAAAAATGTGTAAATTTTTAGCTTTTTTAAGCTCATTTCTTTGATCAGTATATTGTGCAAGATTTTCTATATCCGTGATTATATCGCTTCCATCTTCAAATTCCACTCTTAAAAAATACTCTTTAGAATAATGTAAAAAAGTGGGCTTAAAAGTTACAGGAATAACGCCCGTAGGCAGACATTCACATCCTAAAATTAAATTTAAAAGACTTGATTTACCGCTCGAAAATTGCCCGATTATAGCAACATTGATATTTTTTTCTAAAGAAAAGACCAATTCTTCTAATTCTTTGTTTAACTCGTGGCTTAGATGCATAAAAGGTTCATTTAATTTTTTACAAAGTGTTTTAATGCGTCCTTTAAAGCTATCATCAAAATCATTCGAATAAGCATCTTCATAAGCCTTTATAAAATGATTTAAAATATCAATTTGCATTTAAAAGATCCGTTCTAAGTTGTTGTAATCTAGAAATTTTTTCTAAATTAGATTTATAAGAATTTAATATATTTGCATTTTTATCTTTAATTTTACTCATTAAACTCTTGAGATTATTTAATTTTTCTTTTTGAATATTTTCATAATTTCTAAGTTTTTCGTTTAAAAAAACAAAAAATGTTCCATTGATATCAAGCTGTTCTAAAATAGCCTTTATATTAAAACTTTGAAAAACACCGCTAATACTTTCATCTAATTTAATTTCAAGATCAAATAAATTAGCTTTCTGTGAAACAATATTTTTAATTTGAAGTTTTAACAATACAAATTTTTCACTGCTAAAAATATTTTCTATATTTTTAGAAATTTTATCTTTAAAATTTTCAAAACCATCATTAAAATTTTCTCTCAAAAAGTCATATTTTAAAGCTAAATTTTCCTTTATTTCTTCAATTTTTTTTATATTTTCAAACTTAATCTCTCTTAAAATATCATTAATGCCATCTTTAATTGTAATATCGACTATATTTAAAATACGATTAATGTCAATTTTTTTCGTTTTATCTTTAGAATATTTCAATTCATCTATTAAACGCTCTTTAAGTTTTTTTGCTAATAACAATACAAGATTATCAATTCCGCTTTCTAAATTTTTAAGCTCTGCAATAGTATGAGTAATTTCTTCTTTTGCTTTTTTCAATATTCTTTCTTTTTCCTCAAATTCAAGCAAAAATTGATCATTTTCTTCATTTAAATCTTGTTCATTCTCTTTTATTAATTTATTTTGCATTTCATATATGCTTAAAATATGATTTAATTCTAAAAAAAGTTCTTTTTTATAAGCTTCTAAAGCAGTTTTACTTTTTTCTCCAGAATAAAGCTCATTTAATAAATAAGTTTCAAATTCTTTCATTCCACTTTTTTTCAAACTTTCTTCATTGACAATGCCCTTATAAAAATCACTCGCCATTTTTGCACTCACGCACAAAAAATCGATTTTTTCAACTAAGTTTTCATCTATATTTTTAAGTTTTTCTCTAAGGCTTTTTTTGGTGTATTTTATCACCTCTTCAAGTTCTTCTTTTTTTAATAGATCCGATTTTGTTAAAACTATTAAAAATTTACTCAAACGCGAATTCAATAAACAATGGATTAAAAACTCAACATCTTTTTGAGTCAATGCTTGAGAAGCATTCATTAAATGGATTAAAAAATCACTTTCTTTTAAATACTCGTTAGTTAAAATTTCTCTTTGGACAACTACATCATCAAGACCTGGAGTATCTACTATGGAAATATTATTTTTTAAAAATTCTAAATCGCTTTTAATTTCTATTTTTTTAATTAAAGCTGAAATTTTATTTTTTGCAGAGCTAAATTCTTTTAACTGATCTAGTTGAATTTTTTGATTTAAGGCTTCAGCTTTTATATACTCTTCAATATTAATTTCTAAAGATAATTTATTGATAAATTCTTTCAACTCCTTATTAAAAGAAGAAGTTTTTAAAATATTCTCCCATTCATATTTATCCCAAAAATAAATTATAGCTTCTTTTTCCAACCCATAACCGATAAGAGTTAAATTAGCAGTTTCAGGTACATTTGAAACTCCTAAAAAATCTTGTTTAAAAAGGGCGTTTAAAAGACTAGATTTTCCAGAATTCATAACGCCAGTTATAGCTATATTGAATTCTAAATTTTTAAATTTATTTATTTTTTTCTCTAATTTTTGTTTTGTATTTTCATCAAAACTTAATTTGCAAAGCTCTAAAGCAATTAAATCTAATTTGTCAAAATTGTCTAAAAATAACTTTTTTTTATCAATGTCTTGTATTTTTATTGTTTGTATAAATTCTAAAATTAAAGCATTATCTGTAATTTTTTGTAAAATTTGCAAAGCCTTTAATAATTCTTGTTTATTAATAAAACCTGCTTTCAAAAGATTGATAGCACAAATTTGAGCCTTTTGAATACTGAAAATATCTACCCTTAAAGCAATTTTTTCAAAGATAGTTTTAAATTCTTTTAAAAGGAAATATTGTTCATAGTTTTCTTTATTTACACTCAAAATAATAGCGATCTCAGACACATCTAGGAGATTTTTATCTTTAAAACGAAAACTAAAATCCAAAAACTGAAGTTCATTTTTCCAAATTTTTTGAAATAATTCTTTCATATTTTCCCCTTAAAAAAGGGGAAAGGTTTATTATTATTTGTCTTTTTGAGCAACAAGTTGTCTTCTCATATAGGCAATTTTGCTTTGCAAAGGTAAATTTTTAGGACAATTATCCTCACAAGCAAGCAAAGACATACATCCAAAAACACCATCATCATCGCCCACTAATTCATAAAAATCTTCTATACTTCTATGATCATGTGGATCTTGCAAATATCTTGCTGTTCTTAAAAGGCCTGTAGCTCCTATAAAATTAGGTCTCATAAGCTTAGTTGCACATGAAGCAACACAAATTCCGCATTCTATACAACGATCAAGTTCAAAAGTTTCGTCTGCAACTTCAGGCTCTATACGCTCCTCTAATGCAGAAATATCCGTTTCTTTTTCATTATGCACCCAACTTTCAACGCGCTTACACATATCCTCAAACCATTCTCCAGTATTTACACTTAAATCTTTTATATGTCTAAACGCTGGCATAGGCATAAGTTCAATAACTCCATCTTCATAATCTTTTGTTAAAGTCTTGCAAGCAAGCTTTGGCACACCATTGATCATCATAGCACAAGATCCACAAATTCCCGCACGACAAACAAAATCGAAACTAAGATCAGCATCCATCTTTTCACGAATCAAAGTTAGACACACAAAAACAGTCATAAAAGGAGTTTCTTCGAGTTCATAAGTCACAAAATGTGGCTTTGAAATTTTACTCAAAGGATTATACTTAAATGCTTTTATAGTTAATTTTCTACTCATAATCCACTCCTATTCTTTGATTTGGTTTTTTAAATTTAGCTTGAAGTTCATAAGGCATTAAAGCGTCTTGAATTTCATAACGACTTTTGCCCTCTGCTTCCATTTTTTCACGAATCGCATCGACTTCGGCTTGACGTTTTTCACTTAAAGGATTTTCGATGATATTACCTTTTGCTCCATATCCACGAAATGCTGGTGGCATCTCCATTTTCATAATATCAAGATCTTCATATTCTATACGTGGCAAAGTTTCACCCTCTACCCAATAAGAATTTGTTCTTTTCATCCAATTTAAATCATCTCTTTTTGGATAATCTTCTCTATAATGTGCTCCACGACTTTCCGTTCTTAAAAGTGCTCCATAGGCTACACAAAGTGCAATTTTTAACATCCTAGGAACTCTATAAGCTTCTTCAAGTTCAGGATTAGCACAATTAAGCTCTTTACAATGCACTTTTACATCTTGAGAATCTTTGTAAAGTTTTTCTAGTTCATCTACAGCTTCTTTTAAACCTTCTCCTGTTCTAAAAATAGCTACCTTATCCCACATAATTTCTTTCATTCTGTTTTTGATTTCAAAAACATTATGTTTGCCTTCTTTATCTACTAAAGATTTAAGATATTGATACTCTTTGGTTAAAAATTCTTTAACAACATTAGTATCAACAATTTCGCCATTATTTTTACAATAATTAGCAAAATAATCACCTATAATCATCCCAGCAACAACGGTTTCAGCACAAGAATTTCCACCTAGACGATTAAATCCATGCATATCCCAGCAAGCTACTTCACCACAAGCAAAAAGACCATTTAACCATTGACTTTCACCAGTTGGTTTGGTTCTAATACCTCCCATAGAATAATGCTGCATAGGTAAAACAGGCGCCCAACCTTTAGGACCCTCATCAGCCGGATCAATTCCATTAAAAGTTTTGCAAATATCTTGAACGTCACGAAGATTTTTTTCAACATGAGCACGACCAAGTATTGAGATATCAAGCCATAAATGATCTCCATAAGGACTTTTAACGCCTTTTCCTTTTCTAATATGCTCCATCATTCTACGACTAACAACGTCACGGCTTGCAAGCTCTTTTTTTTCTGGCTCATAATCAGGCATAAAACGATAACCATCTACATCACGTAAAATTCCACCATCTCCACGACAACCTTCAGTAAGTAAAATTCCACTTGGAACTATAGGAGTTGGGTGAAATTGCACCGCTTCCATATTTGAAAGCCTACAAAGTCCTGTTTCAAGAGCAATAGCTGCACCTGTTCCTTCACAAATAACTGCATTAGTGGTTTGTTTATAAATTCTACCATAACCACCTGTTGCTATCATTGTTCCACGTGCAATATAAGCAATCAATTGTCCATTAGTTAAATCTCTTGCGATCACACCTAAGCATTTTTTGCCATCATGGATTATTCTTACTGCCTCCATTCTATCAATAATCTTGACTTGATGTTTAATAGCCTCATTGGCTACACCATAAAGCATACAATGCCCAGTAGCATCCGCTATATAGCAAGTTCTCCATTTTTTAGTTCCACCAAAATCTCTAGCATTAATAAGACCGTGAGATTCTTCTTTTTCCTCAATGACAGTCTTTTGTGCATTAATAACTACAGTTCTTGGTCCTTTTGTAACTCTAGTCCAAGGAACACCCCAAGCTGCAAGTTCTCTAACAGCTTTTGGAGCAGTTTGTGCAAACATTCTTGCTACTTCTTGATCGCAACCCCAATCACTTCCTTTAACTGTATCTGCAAAGTGAAGATCTTCATTATCTCCTTCACCCTTAGCACCATTTCCAAGACTTGCTTGCATTCCTCCTTGAACCGCTGCAGAGTGAGAACGTTTCACTGGACAAATACTCAAAAGTGTTACACTTTGACCACTTTTCGCAACTTCAATTGCAGCTCTAAGGCCTGCCAAACCCCCACCTATTACTAAAGCATCACTATATTGTATGTTCATAAATTTGCTCCATTATAAGATAGTTGAATTTTGGTAACTTGTTAAACCAATTTTTATAAAAGCTAAAAGACTTAAGATACCTAATGCTAAAAAGAATATACTTATTATCCACTTAGCAGCTTTAAGTTTTTTTCGGCTTTCTTTTACATCTTTACCTTCAAACCAACCCCATTTAACACAGAGTCTATAAAGACCTATGCTACCGTGAAGTTCTACACATACTAAAAGTACAGCATAAAAAAGCCACATAAAATGGCTCACTACTCTATCTCCAGACATAGTACCGCTAATCTTATCTGCATTAGTGATAATAAAAACAAGATGAGCAGAGCCTAAAAAGAACATTACAAATCCCGTAAATGCTTGAACCAACCAAAGTGAAGTATCGCTGTGCTTCATTGTTTTAGCGTGTGTCCTTAAAATCTGATATTGACGAAAATTGATAGGAAATTTTCTCATAGCCAATAAAGCATGAACAAAAAACACTACTAAAACACAGGCGGCCAAGAAAGAGGTGACATAACTCATAATAGGGTTATTATAAACAAATTTTAATTCTAAAAAATGAACAACAGAATTAAAAAAATCCTCACTAACTAAAATAGTAGATACAAAAAACATGTGTAACCACATAAAAAGACCTAAAAAAAGCCCTGAAGCACTTTGGATAAAATCTAATTTTGCAGGTATTTTGCTTTTCTTACCTTCAATGCTTTTACCCAAATACCCTTCGATAAGCTCATTCATCTTTACTCCTTAAATAAAGAAATTAAAAATCTTTTGATTATATTACAATAATCTTTAATATAAATTAAATATTTACTTTTTTAAATCTTATACAAATATAAAATAACAAAGCTATAGCAAACATAATCAAACTTAAAATCTGACCCATACTCATACCCCAAAGAACAAAACCTATTCCAAAATCAGGCTCTCTAAAAAATTCACAAATAAAACGTGCTAAAGAATACGCACATGCATAAATAATAATCAGTTCTCCGCAAAAACTTTGCTTTAATTTTACCATATAAACGACTATAAAAACAACAATACCCTCCAAAAAAGCCTCATATAGCTGAGATGGATGCCTTAAAACACCATTTACATAAATTCCCCAAGGCACATCAGTTATACGACCAAAAAGTTCTTGATTTAAAAAATTTCCAATACGTCCAAAAACATAAGCTAAAGGCACACTTAAAGCTACTAGATCTAAAAATCTCCAAAGATTTTCTTTGTGTTTTTTGCAAAATAAAAAAGTTGCTATTAAAAAACCAACAATAGCTCCATGATAACTCATACCACGAATTCCCACAAATTCACCGTCAATATAAGGATTAAAAATTTGCCAAGGATGAGCAATATAATACATTGTGTGACTATCATAGATTAAAATATATCCAAGTCTTGCGCCTAAAATCACCCCAATTTCCACCCAAACAAAATAACTATCTAAGCATTTATTACTAATACCCATATTCATTTTTTTTGAAAAAAATTTAGCTAAGGCTAAGGCTAAGATCAAAGCCAATACATACATAATCCCATACCAATGAACCTTAAGGCCAAAAATACTGAATGCAACCACATCAAAATTTGAATAAATATGTCTCCAAAATTCCATATATTTTCCTAAATTTTTGTTTTTTAAAATATAGCAAAAAAACTTAAACTTGCTATAATTAGATATAATATTTTATAATTTAAGGATAGAACAATGAAAAAATATTTTTTATTTGTTATTTTTTTATTTCTAGTTGCTTGTAGCAATACTAGCAGTAGCTTTGTAAATATTTCAATGCCTAATTTTAGACCTCAAGTCCCAATAAAAATAGAACCTACAGATACTGAAGTTACAATTTCTCTTGAGCCTATTATTATAGAACAAAATAACAATTATTCTGATTATTTTGAAAATTCTGTACTTAAAATTCGCATCGAAAAAGAAATTGAGCTTTTAAAACAAAATTTAGAAGAACAAATGATAACAGTTGCAAAATTAAAAGGATATAAGATAGTAAATTCTAACTCTGATTATATACTTAAAAGCTTGATCAATGTCTACATAGAAGAAAGGGATGTGCAAAAGGAAAATAGTTTTATGAGTGGAGATTTTATTAAATCAAATTTAGGTATAAATTTTCAAGGAAAAATAAGTTTCATTGATGCACATAATCCTCAAAATTCTACCAATTTTTCAAGCAATACAAAACTAGATTCTTTAATTTCACTCGTTTATCCTATAAAAAATGTTGATGGAGTTGATATGTTTAAAACAACTATATCTACAGTTCCAACTCAACTCAATAAAGGTTTAGAACGTCCTGCTTTTGAAATCGATAAAAGTTTTTTAACTTTTTACAAAACTACGCTAAATTCTCTTTATAGCAACCTCTCAAAGGCTATTGATATGAACAAATATACACCTAAAGGCTCTACAGAATTTAATAGTTTTAATGAAAATACTTCTTTTGAAGAAGCACCTCCTGTTAAACAAAATAATACTTTTGAAAATACCCCTAGTAAAACAGAAAATCAAAATTCAAATAACCAAGATCGAGACGGAGTAATTATTTTTGAATAAATTTTTAGAAAATTCTTGCTAAGAATTTTCTATATCTTCAATAAAAGAAATTTGAACTTAAAATTTTAAACCTTGCAACATTGCATTTTTAATTTCTTCTCTTTTATTTTTGAGTTCAAAAAAAATCTCAAAAGCAAAAACCCCTTGCCATAAAAGCATTTCAAAACCATTTTTTACTTTTAAATTATATTTCTTGCAAAGTTTATAAAAAGGTGTTTCTTTATTATAAATAACATCAAAAGCAAATCGTGCATTTATTAAAATTTTTTCTAAAACATTTTTATCACAAGGTAAGCTTTCGTCTATCAAACCAGCAGATGTAGAATTAATAACTAAATCAAAATAAAAATCTTTTAAATTTTTATAAAGACTAGTTTGATAGGAATTAAAATACTGAAATTTTCTATCATTTCGATTAACTATGCAAACTTCTATTCCTTTTTGTTTTAAAACGTAAGCTAATGCAAGAGCAGTTCCACCTGCCCCTAAAATTAAAGCCTTTTTGATATTTTCAAACCCTTTAATAGCCTCTAAAAAACCTATTCCATCAGTATTATAAGCATAAATTTTATTATTTTTTAAACAAAGAGTATTAGAAGAGCCAATTTGACTTGAAATTTCGTCTTTAAAATCGGCAATCTCATAAGCTTTTTCTTTAAAAGGGGCGGTAATATTTACAGCATCAAATCCTAATCTAAATAATTCTTCTCTTAAATTTAAATCTTTATTTAAGCAATACCGAGTATAAATCCCTTTTAGTCCAAGAATTTTAATAGCATTATTATGCATTCTAGGTGATTTAGAATGCATAATAGGATTGCCTAGAACGGCTAAAAATTTCATTTTAAAGTAAAGGAAAATGCGTCTTTGGCTACTTCTTTTCTAATCTTAGCAAGCTCTTGGGAAATTTCGCTTTTATTAAATGGCCCTATTAAAACTTTAGTAATTTCCTTACCAGCCACTGTTGTTTTGTAAAGTTTATATTCATAACCTTTTTTTCTAACTGCTGACAATTCTTTAGATTTTTGATCTAAATTGCTTACAGAAAAAATCTGCACATAAATTCCAGATGCTAAACCGTCCGGATTTACAAGTTTAGCATCTACATTTTTAAATAAATCATTGGTACTTTTTTGATTCTGCTTTGCATTGGTTTGTTGCTGAGAATTTTTTGTTGTAGTTACAGCAGGTTTTTTAATTTCTTTTGGTTTATTCTCTATCTTTGAAACTGTTGCTGTATCTTTAGAAACTTCTTTCTTTTCTTCAGAAGTTGTTGCAACATTTGATTCTGAAGATACTTCTTGATCTGGTATTTTCAAATTTACATTATTATCCATATTTTGTTCCAAAGTATTTGTTGTATTTAAACTACTATCATTTTGTTCACCTTGAATTTGCTTTCTTAAAGCTTCAAATTGATCTTCTGCTGAATTATCATCTACAATAGACATGTTTTCAAAAGAATTGTCTGTTTTGTTATCTTGATCTACACTTGTAGTTGGCTCACTTGGCAAAACTGTTTGATTTTTATTATCATCACTTCCACTATTAATAAGTTTCATTACAATCATAATGATTAGAAATAAAATAACTAAAGCAATAACTCTTAAAAGAATTTTTTTTATCTTTTCGTTTTTATTGCTTTTTTCTAAAATAATGTCATCAAAATCATTTTTTTTATTTTCCATATTTTTCCTTTCTTTACATATGCTTAGACCAAGAACTACCTCGTTCTTTTTGATAAACCTCATAAGGTAAAACTAAAATATTAAATTCTCTTGGAACATCCATACTTGGAAAAACTTTCCATTCCACAGGCATTTTACTTGCAAACATCATTGAAAGTTTTGACGCTAAAGAATAACCTTCATTTAAAGCCGTATGGCCTTTATGGATATACAAATGTAAATGTCCTGGTGTTTTTGTTTTATAGGCGGTAAAATTTATAAAACCTTCTTCACGCAAAATGAGTTGAGCACGATGATAAAATCTCTCGGCGTTAAAACCATTGTAATCAAAAACAATATTTTCAACCTTATTGTCTTTAGTTATTAAATCATGTGCTACAATAATTTTTTTTGCAGCATGTTCTCTTATAATATTTAAATTTAAAGGCGCATCGACTCTTTCAAATTTATCAAAAAATAAACGGCCTCTATGAGTTACTTTATTTACAATTCTATTTTGCATTACATAATAATGACTACCAATTATTTTAATTAATGACAAATCCATAGGTGAAATCAAAACATAGCCTTTTCATAAATAATAAAATTACTCGCAAGAACTTGAAGTTTTTGCTTAATTTCTTTTTGCAAATTAACATTGTTAATATCGTCTAATATATCTGCAATATAATTTGCAACAATTTCCATCTCTTTCTCTTTAAAACCTCTAGCAGTAAGAGCTGGGGTTCCAAGTCTTAATCCACTAGTTATAAATGGACTTCTAATCTCACCTGGAACTGTGTTTTTATTTACTGTTATACCTGAATTTCCTAATGCTATATCTGCATCTTTTCCACTAAAATCACGGTCTAAGAAACTCATTAACACAAGATGATTATCTGTACCATCGCTTACAAGCTTATATTTTCTATCCATTAATACCTTAGCTAAAACTTGCGCATTGCTTCTTACTTGTTTTGCATAAATTTTCCACTCTTCGCTAAGATTAAATTTAAAACCTACAGCCTTAGCAGCAATCACATGCATTAAAGGACCGCCTTGAATTCCTGGAAAAATTGCTGAATTTATTTTTTTAGCAATCTCCTCGTCATTACTCATTATAATACCACCTCTTGGCCCACGCAAAGTCTTATGAGTAGTAGAACTTACAACATGAGCATGCGGAAAAGGATCTGGATGTTCTCCTGCGACAACAAGTCCTGCAATATGTGCTATATCTGCAAAAAGATAAGCTCCTACTTCATCAGCAATTTCTCTAAATTTAGCAAAATCAATAAATCGAGCATAAGCACTAGCTCCACACACTATAAGCTTTGGCTTTACAATATGAGCTATTTCTCGAACTTTTTCATAATTGATTCTCCCATCAAGCTCTACTCCATAAAAAAAACTCTCATATATCTTTCCCGATGAACTAACTTTTGCACCATGAGTCAAATGTCCACCATGGCTTAAATCCATTCCTAAAATTTTATCGCCTGGATTCAAAAGAGCTGCATAGACACCTTGATTGGCTTGAGAACCTGAATTAGGTTGGACATTAGCAAAATTACATTTAAAAAGTTTTTTACATCTTTCAATTGCTATATTTTCTATTTCATCAACAACTTCACAACCGCCATAATACCTTTTATTTGGATAACCTTCAGCATATTTGTTTGTTAATATACTTCCCATAACCTCCATAACTTCAGGTAAAGTAAAATTTTCACTTGCTATCATTTCAAGACCTTCACACTGACGTTTTAGTTCTTGATTTGTTAAATTAAAAACTTCTTGATCGAAACACTCTAAACTCATTCTTTACCCTCCTTTAATTCTGATTTTAATGGTCTCATAGCTGGAAATAAAATAACATCTCGAATAGATTTTTTATTGGTTAGTAACATAACCAATCTATCTATTCCTATGCCCTGTCCTGCTGTAGGAGGCATACCATAGCCTAAAGCATTAACAAAATCTTCATCCATTTCGCACGCTTCTTCATCGCCTGCATTTTTTGCTTCTATTTGTTTTAAAAATCTTTCATATTGATCTAAAGGATCGTTAAGTTCATTAAAACCATTTGCTAATTCTCTTCCACAAATAAATAATTCAAATCTTTCAGCTATATTAGGATTTTCATCACTACGACGAGAAAGGGGACTGATAGAAATAGGAAAATCTGTAATAAAAGTAGGATTAATTAATTTACTTTCTACATAATTATCAAATAATTCTGCTTGTAAATGTCCCAAATCTAATTTTTCATTAGCCTCAAATCCATCTAATTTTAATTTAGTTAAGATTTTTTCTTTATTTTCTATAATTTCATCGCTTAGTTCGCCATATTTTTTTAGAGCTTCTTTGTAAGAAATTCTTTCAAAAGGTTTTGAAAAATCAATTTTATTTCCATCAAATTCTATAATTTTCTCTAGATTTAATTTGTCCAACAGCAAGGCAAAAAGTTCTTCAGTAAGATCCATTAAATCTTTATAATTATGATAAGCCCAATAAAACTCAATAGTTGTAAATTCTGGATTATGCGTTAAATCCATACCCTCATTTCTAAAACAGCGATTAATTTCAAAAACTGCTTCAAAACCTCCAACTATAAGTCTTTTTAAATAAAGTTCTGGTGCAATTCTTAAAAATCTTTCAACTCCTAAAGAATTGTGGAATGTAATAAAAGGTTTAGCATTTGCTCCTCCAGCAATTGGATGCATCATAGGTGTTTCAACTTCCAAAAATCCTTTATCTTCGAAAAAACGACGGATCAAACTTACAACCTTTGAACGAATTAAAAAATCTTTTCTTACTTCCGAATTCATAATCAAATCAACATAACGTTTGCGATATCGTTGTTCTATATCTGTTAATCCATGGTATTTTTCAGGTAATGGGACGATAGACTTAGTAGCAAGCTTTACTTCATTTGCATGAAGGCTAAATTCACCCGTTTTTGTTACAAAAGGAAAACCTGTTGTTAAAACAATATCTCCTACTTCAAGATTTTTTTTAAGTAAATTAAACTGTTCTTCGCCAATACTATCTTTACTGAAGTAAATTTGTAAATTAGCACTCTCATCTTCTATATTTGCAAAAATTGATTTTCCGGCTATCCTTAGCAATTTTAAACGTCCAGCAACTATACCGAAACTATTTTCATCTCGCTTTGCTTCACTTTCAAATATATATGAAAATTTAGTTTTAAAATCCGATAAAGACATCTCTTTTTTTAGAAAATGTGGATAAGGATTGATACCGGCTTTTTTAAATTCATTAGATTTGTCTATTCTTTGCTGTTCTAAAATATTATCAAACATTTAAATTTTTACCTTAATTTTTTGGTTACAATCACCACAAATTCCATAAAGCTGCATTAAATGCCCAGTTAATTTAAAATTATATTCTTTAGCAATTAATGCTTGTTGTCGCTCAATTACAGAATTTTCGAACTCTATAATTTTACCACAATTTTTGCAAATCATATGATCATGATGTGGTTTATTAGCTAATTCATACTTTTTTCCCGCCAAACCAAAAGATATGGAAGTTACCATTTCTGCTTCTTCTAATAAATTTAAAGTTCTATAGACAGTAGCAATTCCTACGTTCGAATTTGGCTCAACTTGTTTTATTTCCATATACAAACTTTCAGGAGTATGATGAGTATCACTATGATATAATGTTTTTAATAATATTTCCCTTTGTTTTGTATATTTAAGACCACCTTGTCTTAAAATTTTTTTAAATCTTTCTAATAACACATCATACTCTACATTTTCAATTAGCATTAATTATTCTCCTTGAGTGTGATTCAGATCATTTGTTATACTTTTTAAATTTTGACCTGCCTCCTGAAGACTATTTTCTGCTACAGGCTGATTCATAATAAACGAACCAGTATCTTCGAGTAATTTTAAAGTATAACTGTCTTTAGCAAAAGTATTGAGTTTATTATTTAAAAAATCAATTTTTGCTATACAAAAAATCAAAATAGCAAAGATTAAAAATACTTTCATACCGCCGAAAATAAATCCTCCAATGCGATCTAAAAATCCTAAACCGCTCATTTTTAACAATTTAGAAAGAAAATTACCAAACAACAAGCAAATAATCCAAAAAATAATTAAAATAGTTAAAAATCCTGCAAAATTTGCCAAACTTTTATTTTCTATTTGATAAAAAGTATTTTGTATAAATTGGGAAGCTTCCAATGCATATTTCGATGCTAAAAAAACACCTCCAATAATTCCCAAGAGTCCAAAAACTTCTTTAATCAATCCATTAATAATACCCTTAAGCCCTAAGAGTAGAGTGAAACCTAAAATAAAAGCATCAAACCAATAAAAATTCATATTTTAATCACTTTCTTAACATAAACTTAGAACATTTTATTAATTTTAAAAATAAATATTAAATGTTCAATTAATCATTCTATAATTTTAGGAACTATAAAAAATTGCTCGCTACTTTTTGGAGAATGATTTAAAATCTCATGTGCTATATTACTCATATTCACTTTATCTTCCCTAAAAGGCGTTCCGCCTTCAATAGTATTTACTGTAATTTGAGAAGAATTTAAATCTAATTCATTAAGCTTATCAACAAAATTTACAATTTCGCTCAATTCCTTAATCATCTCATCCCTTTTTTCTTCTGCAATTTTTAAAGTACCTAATTTTTCAAGCTTACTTAATAATTTTTCATCTATTTGCATTAATACAGCCTTTAACTCTAAATTAATGATTATTATTTAGACAAGTATATCATAAAAAACTTTAAATTATTTAGAGTATCTCTAAATAAAATTTATAATTTTATGTTACAATACATCTCATATTCGAAAGTAAAAAAATTCAAAGGATAAAATTTGGGACTAAAGGATGATTTCAAAGCTATAAAAACTAGTTTTAACACTGAAGAAAAATTTATAGAGAATTTCATAAAAAGCGAAAGATTTATACAAAAATATAAAATTTATATATTCCTATTAATTGCAATTTTATTACTTTGGTTTATAATTAGCTTTATAAATACTAAAATAAACGAATATAACAATAAAAAAAGCAATGAAATTTATACAAGTTTATTAAATAATCCAAACGATCAAAATCTTTTGAATAAACTTCAGCAAAAAAATATAAATCTTTACACAATCTTTCTTATACAAGAATTTGCACAAGATTCAAATAATACAAAATTAAAAGATAAAATTGAAATTCTTAAATTCAATTCTGATATTAATTCTGTTTTAAAAAATATTATTTATGCTTCTTTGGGCGAAAAATCAGTTTTTTTAAAAGATTACGATAAAATTTTTCAGGCTTATCAACTTTTAAAAGAAAAAAAAATAAAACAAGCCAATGTGCTTCTTTCACAAATTAATGAAAATTCCAGCTTAAATCAAATTGCTAAAAATCTTAAACATTATCAAGGTATTTCACAATGAAACATTTTTTTATAATTTTATTTTGCTTATTGTTTATCTATGCTTGTGGAACAAAAAGACAATATTTTGAACCCACACATATTGATAGAGAATTAACTCATAATGCCAATTTAAAAGCAAAGATAATTGATTGGAATTTGTTTTCTGCTAAACTAAACAATGGTGAAACTATTTTAAAAAATAACACTATTGTCGATAATTTTAAACTTGATGAAAATTATGTTCTTTTAGCCTATCAAGATGGGGAATTTGTTGAAGCTGATAATAATGGAAATTTAAAAATTTATAGTAGTGCTCATGAAGAAATATATTCTTATAAATTCGATGCTGCCGTAATAGGAATAGCTTTAAATGGCGATGATTTAGCTCTTGTATTAGCGGATAATAGCATTATTTTTGCAAATCGTTCTTTAGGTATAGAATTTAACAAAACTTTAACTCCTGCACCTGCGCAAGATAGCCGGGTTGCAAATCCAATTTTTTTAGATAATATAATCCTTTATCCTACGTTAGATGGTAAAATTGTAGTTTTATCTAAAAATACTTTCCAAATCATAAAAGATATAGTCGTTTCTGCGGAAAATTTTTTTAATAATGTGATTAATCTAAGCATAAAAAATGACAAAATAGTAGCTGTAACTGCCAAAAGAATAGCAGTTATAAACCCGGCAAGAACTATTTATTTGGATGCAGATATTAAAGATATTGCTCTTAGTGATAATGCTATTTTTATTTTTGAAAAAGACGGGAACATTATAAAAACTGATTATAATTTAAGAAAACTAGAAGAAAAAAAATTTGATTTTGCTATATTTACAAAAGTAACATTATACAATGATCATCTTTATGCTTTTGAAAAAACAGGTTATTTGATAAAATGTGACTTGAATTTAAAAAATATAAAAGTATTTAAACTTTCGGACGCTACCGAAGAAATTTCTTTTATGGGAAATGGTAAATTTTATTTTGGGAATAAAATTTTAGATCTACTATGAATATTTTAAATGAAGCAATAAATATTTTAAATTTAAATTTAAAACCATTTGATTTAAAACCTTTAACAAATAAAAGATCTTATCTTTGTGCTATAGACAACAATAATTTACTCTTTGTCTATATAGGAAAAGCTAGATTTGTTAAAAAAGATGCTCTATATTTAGATAATTTGGCAAATAATTTTGAATTAAAACATAAATTCTTTTTTACCAAAAGTGCACTTTGCTCCAAAGCAAAATTATATCTAAAAGAAAAAGGATTTAATATTTATGCTGCTTTGTGATATTGGAAATTCTAATGCTAATTTCTTAGATAATCATAAATACTATACATTAAACATACAACAATTTCTAGAATTTAAAAGCGAACAAAAAATTTTCTATATTAATGTCAATGAGAGTTTAAAAAATCATTTAAAATTGCAAAAAAATTTTATCAATCTTGAGCCTTTTTTTATGTTTGATACTATTTATCAAGGTTTAGGCATAGACCGTATTGCTGCTTGCTATACAATAGAAGATGGAGTGATTGTAGATGCTGGTAGTGCTATTACTGTAGATATAATTTCAAATTCTATACATTTAGGTGGTTTTATTTTGCCTGGAATTGCTAACTTTAAAAAAATTTATACTCACATTTCACCTAGATTAAAATATGAATTCAACACTCAAATCAGTTTTGATGCTTTTCCTCAAAAAACAAGCGATGCTTTAAGCTATGGTGTTTTTAAAAGCATTTATTTGCTTATAAAAGATGCTGCACAAAATAAAAAACTTTATTTCACAGGAGGGGATGGGCAATTTTTAGCCAATTATTTTGAAAATGCGATTTATGATAAACTCCTTATTTTTAGAGGAATGAAAAAAATCATACAGGAAAATCCTAATTTATTACTCTAAAATGTTACAAAAATTCTCACTCAATATATTAAATTTGGAAAATTTTAACTTTTTATAAAATAAATTCGACTAAACTTTAATTAATAGTTTTATTTTTAAAAAAGGAAAAATAATGTCTCAAAAACAATTCGATGTTCTAATCATCGGGGCTGGGATTTCCGGATCTGCTTTATTTTATGAATTTGCAAGATATACAGATATCAAGAATATTGCTTTGATAGAAAAATACAATTCCCCTGCAACTTTAAATTCTAGAGGAACGAGCAATTCTCAAACTATACACTGTGGAGATATTGAAACCAACTATACTTTAGAAAAAGCAAAAAAAGTTAAAAGAACTGCAGATATGATTATAAAATATGGAATTTTGCAAAATGCACAAAATCGTTTTATGTTTTCTCATCAAAAAATAGCCTTAGCGGTTGGTGATATTGAATGTGATTATATGAAAAAGCGTTATGAAGAATTTAAAGATCTTTATCCTTATGTAAAATTTTTTGATAAAGAAAAAATTAAGCACATTGAACCGAAAGTAGTCATTGGAGAAGA
The DNA here is from genome assembly GCF_005406205.1 of Campylobacter estrildidarum. GTDB lineage: Bacteria > Campylobacterota > Campylobacteria > Campylobacterales > Campylobacteraceae > Campylobacter_D > Campylobacter_D estrildidarum. The sequence goes on along the minus strand of NZ_NXLZ01000004.1, from coordinate 108,721 downwards.
TGGAATTAATGATAGACTTGAAAATATTTGTGCTATGGGTGTTGAATCTGGAGAAGTTTTTACTACTGTTGACTTTGAAAAAATGAGTATAAGTCTAGTTGAACAAGCCCAATTACAAAATAAAAATACCTTTATAGCTTTTAATCAAGAGGTTACCTATATTGAAAAAAAAGGAGATATTTTTATTGTAAGAACAAATAATTATAAAGAATATTATGCAAAAGCTATAGTCGTAAATGCTGGTGCGCATTCTTTGTATTTAGCTCATAAAATGAATTTAGGTTTAGACAAATCTTGTTGGCCTGTTGCAGGTAGTTTTTATCTTACAAAACAAAAATTGCTTAATGGTAAAGTTTATATGGTTCAAAACCCAAAATTGCCATTTGCTGCATTACACGGAGATCCTGATTTACTTGCAAATATGAATACGCGTTTTGGACCTACAGCGTTAGTTATTCCGAAATTAGAACGTTATCATGGATTAAAATCTGTTCCTGAATTTTTCGAAGCTTTAAGATTTGATAGTACAGTATTAAAGGTGACATTAAATATGTTTAAAGACTCAACAATTAGAAACTATATACTCTATAATTACCTCTTTGAACTACCTTTTATTAATAAAAAATTATTTATTAAAGATGCTAAAAAAATAGTTCCGAGTTTAAAAGCTAGTGATATTTATTATGCAAAAGGTTTTGGAGGAGTTCGTCCTCAAGTCATTGATAAAACAAAGGGGGAATTAATGCTAGGAGAAGCAAGTATTGCTGAAATTCCTGGTATTATTTTTAATATGACTCCAAGTCCAGGTGCAACAAGTTGTTTAGGAAATGCTGAACGAGATGTAAAATTAATATGCGAATATTTAGGAGCTAAATTTGATGAAAATAAATTTACTTCTGAGTTACTATAATTTTTAAAATAGAATAATAAAAAGGATTTTATTTATGCTAAAAAAAACAAAAATCGTAGCTACAGTTGGGCCAGCAAGTGAAAAAGAAGATGTTTTGCGTCAAATGATTATTAACGGTGTAAATGTTTTTCGTTTAAATTTTTCTCATGGAACTCATGAATACCATAAAAATAATCTTGAATCCATACGAAAAGTTGCAAAAGAACTGAATGTCCGCATAGGAATTTTGCAAGATATTAGTGGTCCTAAAATTCGCACAGGAGAGCTAAAAACTCCCTTTGAACTTAAAAAGAATGATAAGCTTGACTTTTATCGTGAAAAAATTATAGGGGAGCAAATCACAAACAATCACTATAAAATCAGCATCAATCAAAGTGAAATCTTAAATATGCTTAAGCTTGACGAATATATATATTTATACGATGGATCTATTCGAGCTAAAGTAACTGCTATTGATTCTGAAAAAATTGAAACCGTTATCGAAAATGATGGTTTTTTAAATTCAAATAAAGGTATTAATTTTCCAAACACTAAGATTAACATAGATGTAATTACTAAAAAAGATAGGGATGATTTAATTTGGGGGATACAAAATGAAGTCGACTTTCTTGCCATTTCTTTTGTACAAAATGCTCATGATATCAATCAAGTGCGTGAAATTCTTATAAAAAACAATGCAAAAATAGCTATTTTTGCTAAAATAGAAAAATTTGATGCGGTTGAAAATATAGATGAAATTATAGCCTCAAGTGATGGTATTATGGTTGCACGTGGAGATTTAGGCATAGAAGTGCCTTACTATAAAGTTCCTAATATCCAAAAAGAAATTATTCATAAGGCTAATAATGCTTCCAAACCTGTTATTACAGCTACACAAATGCTTTTTTCTCTTGCAAAAAGCAAAACCGCAACAAGGGCTGAGATTTCCGACGTTGCCAATGCAGTATTAGATGGCAGTGATGCAGTTATGCTTAGTGAAGAAAGTGCTGTAGGTATAGATCCCGCTAATGCGGTTGATATAATGTGTCAAACTATTATAGAAACTGAAAAACATTATCCTTACAATAAATTTAACGATTTTGAAAATCTAGACAATACAGATAAAGTTATGCGTTCTTCAGCTAATCTTGCCAATAATTTAAACACCAGTGCGATTTTTTCTCTTACGAGTAGTGGTAAATCCGCACTAAAAATTTCAAGATATCGACCCAATATGGAAATTATAGCTGTTGGTCATTCTGAAAAAACTCTTAATTCTTTAAGTATAGTTTGGGGAGTTAATCCTGCTATTTTGATCAATAAAAGTAGCGCTTTAACAGAATTATTAAAAGATGCAGTAAAATCGGCTGTAGAAAAAGGTTTTATTAAAGAAGATAAATGCTATTTACTCACTGCAGGTTTTCCAACAGGAATTGAAGGAACAAGTAATCTTATAAGAATACTAGAAAAAGAGCAAATATCTTATTATTTAAAATAATTTTAAAAGAATTAATTAAAAAATATATTAAAATATAAAATTTTATTTAAAAAAACCGATATAAAAAGTAACCTCACAATAAAGGAGCTAAGATGCAAGTGAATGCTTATTCAAATATCGCTAGCATGACGCAAACACAAGTTAGCAATAAAAAGGCAGATGAAGATGCTAAAAAAAATACGAAAGATACAAATGTCCAAAGTGCGAATTCAAGTAAAGATATAAACAAAAATACTCTTGAAAAATTAAACGCACTTGGAGGAAAAGGTATTACTCAACTTTATCTAGTGCAATTTCAGCAACAGACCATGAATACAGTTTTTGGAACAAGCAGTGCTCAAGCTGGAATTAATGCGCTTTTAGGTGGAGGTGATTTAAATACTGCTGAGTCCATTCTCTCAAATATTGATTTTGCATCTTTAGGTTATAGTGGTAAAAATCCACTTTCTATGAACGCTGATGAGCTAAAGCAGCTTGTAAGCGAAGACGGATTTTTCGGTATTGAAAATACAGCAAATCGTATTGCTGATTTTGTAATCAATGGTGCTGGAAATGATGTTGACAAACTCAAAGAAGGACTTGAGGGTATAAAAAAAGGTTTTGAGCAAGCAGAAAAAATGTGGGGTGACAAGCTTCCTCAAATCAGCCAAGATACTATGGAGGCGGCAATCAAAAAAGTTACCGATCGTATCGATGAACTTGGAGGGAAGACTTTAGATCTTCAAGCCTAATTAAAGATGTTTGGTTTTTTCCAAACATCTTTAATTTTAATCTTTAATATCAAAGGTAAAAAATTCACTCTTAAAATCATTAGGTAAGGTTTTGTACTGTGACATTGCAGCTTCATAATTTTGTACTTCTTGATAAAGCAAACCTAATGCAGCTTTACTTTCTTTATTATTTTTATCGCTAAATTTTGAAAGTTGAAGAAGTGCTATAGCTGAATTTGGATTATTTGCTCCTATAGCAGCTACTGCAGCTAAAAATAAAGTTCTACTATCTTTAATTTTTAAATCATCAATTAATACATTATAAAGTGCATAAGACTCTTGATATTGTTGTGCAAATATGTCCAAATACGCTAGAGTTTGAATAACGCCTTCACTCTTAAATTTTGAAGTATTCATCAATTCTTTAAATTTATTTCTTTCCAAATTTAAAAGTCCTGAAATGTGCATTAAACTAACGTACAGCTCCCTTGCAATATTAGGTCCTCCAAAAACATTCCGATAATCAATTTTTAAATTTTTAAAATGAATTTGTGCATTTTGCGCATATTCTTTAATATTAAAATTTGAATTTAAAGAGTTAAAATATAAAATATTTGCAACAATATCTTGCGGCAACTCTGATCTTAATTTAGCAATTTTTACATCTACTTGATTATTAAGATTATTGTTTTTAGCAATAATAGCTTCAAAAATAAGACTTAATGGCGTTTCTTTTTTATTACTTTCATCTAAATAAGGCAACATAGAAACATAATCACTATTAGCTAAAAATAACATACTCTTTTGCATGGTATTAGAATTAGTATCAGCACTCATATTTTCAAGAATCTCATTATAAAGTTTAGTTGTATCCAAATCACTTAATTTACCACACAACATTGCAAATACACCCGCTAAATAATTTTTAGGATTTAGATGATAAGAACTAGAAAAATATTTATAAGCGAGCTCATAATTTTGCATTTGCGCATAAGTTAAAGCTAAGTTATACTGCAAAATACTATGTTCTGGATAGCTATTTAATAAATTTTGAAATTCTTCATTTGCAAGTCTTAACTGCTGATTAAGTGCATGATTAATAACATTGGCGATTTTAATATTAGTAGAAGATAAAGTTTTGCTTATAGTTAAATAATTTTTAGAATTTGCACCATCATCAATAAAATCTACAATATTAGCTTTTTCTATATAAAGTGATGCCTGTTTAGAATCAAATACTTGATAAGGAGCATAATAAAAAAGCAAATCAAATTGATTTTTGGTTTTTTTTAGTATATCTTTAGAAAAATTATTCTGTGCTATAGAAATATCAAATAAATTCTTATTTAAACGTGTCTTAATCTTATATGTACCCAGAACTTTATATTTATTTTCATCATTATTTTTATATATATTTTGCAAACGCGTAAGCATATTTTGATAATCGCCCGTTTTTATATCCACTAAAGTTAAGGCAGCCAAGCTTTGATTAAAATCTCTTTCAATTTTCATAGCTGTATTTAAAAAAGTTTTAGCTTTATCATATTCTCCCATTCTAGCATATAAAAGACCTAAAGAAAGACTTGATTCAAAATTCCCTTGTGTATTTAATTGCTGCACTGCCTTTGCATCAAAATCCATTTTTGCATAGATTTTAGCTGATAAGTACTTAGCTGTATCTATGTAAGGTTCAATATTGACTTGTTGAAACATTTGTAAAGCTTCTGGATAATATCCTTTATAATAATCTATCAAAGCTAAATAATAATTGTATAATTTAGATTTTCCTTCTTTTGAGAGATAAACTTCTGCCAAATCTATGTAATATTTAAATTTTTCTTTATCGCCAAGCTTTAAAGCACAAACTGCAGCATTTATAGCCGATACACTTTGATTTTCTCCACTTGCTATGGCTTTTTTAAAACTTTCAAACGCTTCATTGAGCTTTCCCTCATTCATTTGAGAAACACCTAGATTGTAATTTGATAAAGACTCATTATAAATAGCAACTTGTTTATAAATTCTTAAAGCCTGATCAATTTCTCCTCTAAAATAAAGTGCATTAGCCTTTTGTATCATCTCATCAATTTTTGACATATCATGATTATATTTATAGGATTCATCTGGAACAATATCAGGTTGCTCTACAGGTTTTGAAGCAATAATATCGGGTTTTATATTTCCTTCACTAAAAATTAAATAAAAAAGAGTAAATACCAAAATACAAATTAAGAAAGTAGATGCGCCTACAAGCGAGATAAATTTTCTATCTTTATACCAAGGGATAAATTGTTCCTTATCTTTAACCTCTTCATCGGTAGGAGGCGGAGTATCTTCAGGAGCACTCTCTCGAGTAAAGTTAAAACCGGTATCACTATTTTCGCTAGAAGATTCTTCTGATAATGATAAAAATTCTTCGTCTTCAGGGGCTTGTCCTTCTTGACCCTTAAAATCACCTAAACTCTCATCAAGTCTTTCCTTATTTAAATTATCTTCGGATTCTTCTAATACAATATCTTCTTTTTCAGCCATTTATTTTCTCTAAAAATATTTTCTTAAAACATCAGGAATGATGATTTTTCCATCTCTATCTTGATAATTTTCCATTATTGCAACCAAAGTTCTACCTACAGCCAATGAAGAGCCATTTAAAGTATGGACTAATTCGTTTTTACCCTGATCGTTTTTATAGCGAATTTTAGCACGTCTTGCTTGAAAATCGCGACAATTTGAAACAGAGCTAATTTCACGATATTTATTTTGAGAAGGAATCCAAACTTCAAGATCAATTGTTTTTGCAGCACTAAAACCCAAATCTCCGGTACAAAGCATTAAATGTCTATGAGCCAATCCTAAAGAACTTAACAAATCGCTGGCACATTCAACCATTTCATTAAACACACTATCACTCTGTTCAGGTTTTGTAATACTAACAAGTTCTACTTTTTCAAATTGATGTTGACGGATAATTCCTCTAGTATCACGCCCTGCACTACCTGCTTCTTTTCTAAAACAAGCACTATAACAAGTCATTTTAATCGGTAAATTTTCACTTGCTAAAATTTCTCCACTATAAAGATTGGTTACTGGAATTTCAGAAGTTGAAATAAGATACAAATCTTCATCTTCCACTTTATACATATCGTCTTTAAATTTTGGCAATTGTCCTGTTCCAAACATAGTAGCACTATTAACCAAATAAGGCACATTTACAAAGTTAAATCCTCTGCTTCTATTAAAGTCTATCATATAATTTACCAAAGCTCGGCTTAATAAAGCTCCTTCGTTCTTAAGCACACAAAAACGGCTTTCAGAAATTTTAACCCCTCTAACAAAATCAAGCCAATCCAAATTTTCACCTAAATCATGGTGTTCTTTTGGCTCAAAATCAAAATTAGGCGGTGTAAGAACTTTTTTTATCTCAACATTTTCATCTTCATCTTCACCTATAGGGACAATATTATCAGGAATATTTGGAATACTATGTGCAATATTTTCAAGTTTATCCTCTAAAATATTAACTTTTTGATTTTGCTCATTGATTTTATTTTTATTTTCGCTTAGTTTTACTTTTAAATCTTCTTTATCTTGAGCATTAACAAGCTCTTTACTGAATTTATTTTGAAAGGCTTGCAATTCTTCTAAAGCAGTTTTTTCCTTTTTCAATTCAATAAAAATTTCAGCAAGTTGTTTGAGTAAATTTTCATCTACCTTTTTATTTTTTAGCTTTTTAGCCACCTCATCAAAATTATTTTGTAAATTTTTTAAATCTAGCATTCTTACTCCTTATAAGCCTATTTTATCATAAATTTTTTGCATTTTTTCTCGGGCTATATTTTTGGCCTTATTAGCACCAAAATTTAAAATTTCTTTCAAATACGAAGGTTTTTCTAAAAATTCATTATATTTTTGCCTTGCATCTTGAAAATAATCATTAATGAGTTCATTTAAATATGCTTTAAAATGCCCGTAGCCTTCACCTCCTTTTAGGTAACGATCTTGTAAATCTTTTTCTCTTTCTTTATCTAAAAATAACTTTGCTATTTTAAAAACATTACATTCTTCGGAATTTTTAGGTTCTTCTAAAGGCGTACTATCGGTTATTATAGATGAAATTTGTTTTTTTAAAGTTTTTTCATTGCTAAAAATATCTATAGTGTTTTTATAAGATTTACTCATTTTAGCTCCATCAGTCCCTACAATAACGGCAAGATCTTTGTTGATTTTAGCTTCAGGTAGAATAAAAATTTCTCCCCACTCATTATTTATCTTTAAAGCAATATCACGTGCAATTTCTACATGCTGAATTTGATCCTTGCCTACAGGAACAAGTTGAGTATCAAAAAGTAAAATATCTGCTGCCATTAAAACAGGATAAGAAAAAAGTCCATGAGAAGCACTTAGTCCTTTCGCAATTTTATCTTTATAGCTATGCGCACGCTCTAATAAACCCATAGGGGTAAATTGTGATAAAATCCAATAAAGCTCCATCACTTCTTTCACATCGCTTTGTAACCAAAATACACTTTTTTCAGGATCAATACCAAGGCTTAAAAAAGCAGCCGCGGCTTTAAGCGAATTTTCTTTCAATTTTTCCCCATTTTGTAAAGAAGTCATAGCATGATAATTGGCAATAAATATAAACATTTCACTTGTATTTTGCGCATCTATCATTTGTTTGATCGCACCAAAATAATTTCCTATATGCAAATCTCCACTAGGTTGAATTCCGGTTAATACTCTCATTTAAATACCTTTTTTAATTCACTTATAAGCTCATCAATACTTTTATTTTCAATATCCAATATCACATCAGCTTTATCTTCATAAATTTTTATTCTTTCATTATATAACTTTTTTGCTTTAATTTCATCAAAAAATAAAGGTCTTTTAGTAATTTCATCTTTATTTAAACGCTTTTTCAAATACTCAAAATCAGCCCTTAAATAAACACTCGATCCAATTTTTTCCAAATTTTTTACGTTAATAAAACCGCCACCACTTGCAATACAAGTATTTTGACAAAAAATAAAAAAATCAGCTAATTTTTGTTCTTGTTCTCTAAAAAAACACTCGCCTTTATTTTTAAAAATTTCATTAACACTTTGCTTAAATTTCGTCTCAATCAATAAATCGCTGTCTAAAAAAATTCGGTCTAACTCTACAGACAATGCTCTAGCTATAGTGCTCTTTCCGCATCCCATAAAACCGATAAAAATAATATTATCCATTCTCATCATTTTCCTTGCTTCCCTTTTTGCGCGAAGCAATAATTAAAGGCACTCCCTCAAAATCAAATTCTTTTCTTATTTTATTTTGTAAATAACGCTTATAACTAAAATGCAAAGCTTTTGGGCGATTCATAATTAAAGCGATTTTTGGAGGGGCAACATCATATTGCACAGCATAATAAATTTTAACCAATTTTCCATAATCATGTGGCAATGGGTGTGCTTTGGTTGCGCTTTCGATCAAATTATTAAGTTTTGAAGTTGGGATTTTTTGTATGAAATTTTCAAAAACTTGTAAAATTTTATCAAGTATTACATGCACTCTCTTACCACTTAAAGCTGAAACACTAACAATAGGCGCATGGGCTAAAAATTTAAAACGATCAAGTTTTAATTCCTTAACCGTTTTATCAAAATCAAGCTCACTTTTATCCCATTTATTTAAAACTATAATAACACCTAAATAATATTTTGCAATAAGCCCTGCTATTCTTTCATCAAGTTCATTAAAGCCTTCATCTGCATCTAAAACCAAAAGTGCGATTTGAGAATTTTGCAAAATTTTTTCAGTACGATTTAAAGCAAATCTTTCTAACCCTTGAATTTTTCCACGTTTTCTAATACCTGCAGTATCTACAAATTCTATTGTTTTATCTTGATGAGTTATAGCTTCATTTACAGGATCGATTGTAGTTCCAGCTATACTACTAACGACGCTACGTTCTTGTTTGACTAAAGCATTTAAAAGGCTTGATTTTCCAACATTAACACGACCTACAATCCCTACTCTAATATGATTTTGATCTATCTCTTTAAATTGCAATTCTTGTTTGTTTTCATCATAATGCTCTAAAAAATCTTCTAAATCTTGCTCTTCATCAGGAACCAAGCTAGTTTCATTTAAAAATTGCTCCAACCAGTCATAAAGCTCATCAAGTCCAATATTGTGTGTTACAGAAATATTAAAAATTTCTTTTACTCCAAAATTTATAAATTCCCAAGCTCTTTCCTCATCTTTTTTATTATCCACTTTATTAATAACCAAAGCTATAGGTTTATTTAATTTTTTTAGAGAATAAAAAAAACTTCTATCTTCTTCATCAAGAGTTAATTTTCCATCAACTAAGTAAAGAATAATATCACTTTCTTTAGCAACTTTTAAAGTATTTTTTTTAACATTTTTAAAAAGCTCATCACTCTCATCAAGACCACCACTATCAATAATAAAAGCTTTTTTAGAACCGATATCAACCTCTGTTTTATTTGTATCTCTAGTTGTACCTGAAATTTCACTTGTAATTGCTATTCTTTTTTTTGCCATTCTATTAAAAAGACTTGATTTGCCAACATTAGGTTTACCTACAAGTATAATACTTTGCATTTCTTTCCTAAAAAATTTTATTTTTAAGAAAAATTATATAAAATTTGCCTTAATATTAAGCAAAAAAGACTAGAATTAATCAAGGAATAAAAATGCTAAAAATTATCAAGCATAACTTAGGAATTTATTTTATGCTTTTAGCTTGTCTAGATTTTACTCTTATGGGGGCTTGTGCTAAAATTCTAAGTCAAGAAATAAGCTCAATTGAAATTATGTTTTTTAGAAATATCATAGGAGTTGTGTTTATACTCTGGTTATTAAAACACTCAAAAGTTCATAAAGATGGTGGGCATTTTTGGCTCTTAGCGTTTCGCGGAATCGTAGGAACACTATCTCTTTATATGTTTTTTTATAATGTTTCCAATATAACCTTAGGAGGTGCTTTTGCCTTTCAAAAAACATCTCCAATTTTTATCACTTTAATTGCTTTTGTTTTTTTTAAAGAAAATATAGGAAAAAAAGGTTGGCTTGGAATATTTATTGCTTTTTTAGGGATGCTTTTAATCACTCAACCTTGGGCTGATCAAGCTTACCACTCTGGTTTTGATCTTAAAAATTCTATTATAGGTATTACAAGTGGATTTTTAGCAGCATTGGCACTCACTAGCGTTAGAAAATTAAGGCAATTTTATACTACAGAACAAATTGCATTTTCTTTTATTTTTCTTGGAACTCTTATGCCTTTAATTTCAATGATTGGTGCTGAATTTTTAGAACCTGAAAAATTACATTCTTTACATTTAGATTTTATTTTGGCTCCTTTTATAATGCCTAGCTTTAAAGCTTGGATAATCATTCTTATTATGGGAATTTTAGGCACTATTTATCAAATTCATATTACAAAAGCCTATGGTATAGCCAAACAAGCTGGTATTGTCGCGGGTGTGAGTTATTTTGATGTGATTTTTAGTTTAATTGTTGGATTAATTTTGGGCGATAATTTACCAAGCACTATGGTTTTTTTAGGTATAATAGGGATAATTTGCGGAGGATTAATTTTAGTAGTAAAAGGAAAAAAATGAAAAAGATGGTATTAATCGCTGGTCCTTGTGTTATAGAAAGTAAAGATTTAGTATTTAAAGTTGCTGAACAACTTAAAAATTTTAACGAAAATGAAAATATAGAATTTTATTTCAAATCAAGCTTTGACAAAGCTAATCGAACGAGTATTGATTCTTTTCGTGGCCCTGGAATCGAAGAAGGACTTAAAATTTTACAAGATATAAAAAATGAATTTAATATGAAAATATTAACCGATATTCACGAGAGTTATCAAGCACCTATTGTAGGTGAAGTGGTCGATGTACTTCAAATTCCAGCATTTTTATGTCGCCAAACTGACTTACTTGTTGCAGCCGCTAAAACTAAGGCGAAAGTCAACATAAAAAAAGGGCAATTTTTAAATCCAAGTGATATGAAATATAGCGTGAAAAAAATTCTTCAAACTAGAGGTATAAATGAAGAAGGCTATGAAGTAGCCAAACAAAATGGTGTATTTATTGCCGAAAGAGGCTCTAGTTTTGGTTATGGAAATTTAGTTGTTGATATGAGATCCTTAGTGATTATGCGTGAATTTGCTCCAGTGGTGTTTGACGCAACCCATAGTGTGCAAATGCCAGGAGCTAGTGGTGGAAAAAGCGGTGGAAAAAGTGAATTTGTAGAACCTTTAGCTAGAGCAGCGGCAGCCGTTGGCGTAGATGGATTCTTCTTTGAAACGCACATAAATCCTTGCGAAGCTTTGTGTGATGGACCTAATATGCTCGAAATTTCACGTCTTAAAAATTGCGTTGAAACACTTTTACAGATACAAAATACTATAAAAAAGGATGTTAAATGAAGATTATTGAAGGAAAACTTAGTCTAAATTCTAATGAAAAAATCGCGATCATTAATGCAAGATTTAATCATATAATTACCGATCGTCTTGTAGAAGGAGCAAAAGATGCCTTCTTAAGACATGGTGGAAAAGAAGAAAATTTAAGTCTTATCCTTGTTCCTGGTGCTTTTGAGCTCCCTTTTATCTTAAAAAAAGCTTTAGAAAGTCAAAAATTCGACGCCATTTGTTGTATAGGTGCTGTGATTAGGGGATCAACTCCACATTTTGATTATGTTGCTGCAGAAACTACAAAAGGTATTGCTAATGTAAGTTTAAACCATAATATTCCTGTAAGTTTTGGCGTACTCACCACTGATACAATAGAACAAGCCATAGAAAGAGCAGGAAGCAAAGCTGGAAATAAAGGTTTTGAAGCTATGACAACCGTGATTGAAATGCTTAATTTAAGCAGGGAAATTTAATGGCGACACGTCATCAAGTAAGGCAAAGTGTTATTTCTTTACTCTATGCTTTAGAGATGAATGAAAAAAATGATAATTTTATTGATGATTATCTAAATGAAAAAAAAATTCGCAATGAACAAAAAAAATTTACATTGAATTTATATGAAGGAATTTTTCAAAATATCTCAAATATAGATGAATATTTAAACTCCTGTTTAAAAGAAAATGAAATTACTAAATTGGGTTGTATAGAAAGAGCTATATTAAGACTTGGAGCTTATGAGTTGCTTTTTACCGATACACCTAGTGCTATAGTGATTAATGAAGCTATAGAATTGGCAAAAGAATTAGCAAATGACAACTCCCCTAAATTTATCAATGGAGTTTTAGATACTCTAATTAAGGTCAAAAAATGAAACTTTGCGTTGCATTGGATTTAGCTACAAAAGAAGAATGTCTTAATATAGCCAAAGATTTAAAAAATTTAGATCTCTGGCTAAAAGTAGGTTTAAGAGCATACTTAAGAGATGGTTTTAGATTTATAGAAGATCTTAAAACAATAAGCGAATTTAAGATTTTTTTAGATCTAAAAATTCACGATATTCCAAATACAATGGCAGATGCTTGTGAAGAAATTGCTAAACTTGGGGTTGATATGATAAATATCCACGCAAGTGCTGGAAATATAGCTATGCAAGAAGTAATGAATAGGCTAAATAAATTCTCTAAGCGTCCTTTGGTATTAGCAGTTTCTGCGCTTACTAGTTTTGATGAAGAAAATTTTTTTAATATTTATAAGCAAAAAATCAACGAAGCTGTGATTAATTTTGCTAAAATGTCTAATCATAGCGGACTTGATGGTATGGTTTGTTCTGTTTTTGAAAGTAAAAATATCAAAGAAAATACTCGTCAAGATTTTTTAACTCTAACACCAGGAATTCGTCCTTTCGGAGAATGCAATGATGATCAAAAACGTGTTGCTGATTTAATAATGGCTAAAAAAAATAAAAGTGATTTTATAGTTGTAGGGCGTCCTATTTACAAAGATAAAAATCCTAGAATGATTTGTGAAAAAATTTTGGAGAATATCAATGGATAAAAACAAAATTGACGAAAAAGACTTGGAACAAACTTATGAAGATAATCAAAAAGAAGAATGGGATATTTGTAAAAATTTTGAAGAATGGATTAAAACGCAACCCGATAAAGAAAAGGCTTTAAAAGAATTTTATATAAAGTGTGGGATTAAATATTGAGTTATCAGCAATTAGAATGTGATTATTTTAATCTTTATAATCAATTTATAAGCGTTGATTTTACAATTTCACTTGAAAAAAACAATAGAATACTTGTAAAAGATTTTGTATTTTTTTATCATCAAATTTTAAAACAAAAAGACTTAAATTATCTATTTGGAGTAAGAAACAAAATTGCCTTAAAGGTTCAAAACTATATGCAAAAATATTCCATAATGCCTAAAAATCTGCATGTTTCTTGTTTAAGAGAAAACAAACACATTGAGTTTTTTGAAATGCTTTACAAAGCATTAGTTTATTTTGTTGCTTTTAGACAAAAACTAAACGGGAAACAAAAAATTCAAATTCTCATTTCAAGTATTGATGAAAGTTTTGGATATCATTTTTTAATTGAAAATTTTCAAAATTTAAAACATTTTCAAGAAAGTGATATTTTAACACTTCCTGAAAGATGTCTTAACCATTTCCACTTGGCTATGGTTCATTTATGTATTATAATACTTAATCCTCTTAATTTAAAAGATTATAATCGGCATCTTGATAAAGCTATTAACTACTTAATCGATGGAACTTTTAATATTTATGAAATTATTTTAAAAGAATATTCTGTATTATACCCAAAAGATAAAAACTTAAAACAAGATCTTTTACAACTTAAAGAATTAGAATTTAAAACTCTGATACAAGAAATCTCTAAAATAAAATTAATCAATAATTATAAGGAGCTTTGTAGAGAAATACTTTATAATTTAGAACTTGAAAAAATAATTTAAAAGTTAATCCTATATTAGTCTTATCATGCTTTAATAGTAAAAATTTTTAATAAGGAAAAATTATGAATATTACACCTGAATATTTATATCAAAAAAGAAGAAAATTTTTAAAATTAGGCATTGGAGCATTCGTCAGTTCAACTTTAATTGGTTCTAAACTTTCTGCTTTAAATTTTATCAAAGATAAAAATCTTGACAATTTAAAAATAAGTGACGAAGAACTAGCAACAAATTATGTCAATTTTTATGAATTTTCCACCGATAAACGAAAAGCTGTATCTTTGGCTCAAAATTTTAATACTCAAAATTGGAAAGTTGAGATAAGTGGAGAAATTGAAAAGCCCATAACTCTAAATATGGAAGATATATTAAAATTTCCTTTAGAAGAAAGAATCTATCGATTTCGTTGTGTTGAAACTTGGTCTATGGTTGTTCCTTGGGTAGGTTTTGAACTACGTCATCTAATAGAAATGGTAAAACCTACAAATAAAGCAAAATTTGTTAAATTTACCACACTTTTAGACAAAAATCAATTTCCTGATCAAGCTGCACTCTTTCCAACTATAGATTATCCTTATGTTGAAGGACTTAGAATAGATGAAGCGATGCATCCACTAACCTTACTTGCTGTAGGAATGTATAAAAAACCTTTAAAGCCGCAAAATGGAGCTCCTATACGTTTAGTTGTTCCTTGGAAATATGGCTTTAAAAGTATCAAATCAATTGTAAAAATTGAATTTGTAAAAGATCAACCTCGTACAACTTGGCAAAATTATGCTCCAAGCGAATATGGTTTTTATGCTAATGTCAATCCAAATGTATCTCACCCAAGATGGTCTCAAGCCAACGAAAGAGCTTTGGGAGATTTTTTCACAAAGCCTACTTTAATGTTCAATGGCTATGAAAAAGAAGTTGCTAAACTCTATGAAGGTATGGACTTAAGGATTAATTTTTAATGCGTAAATATTTCAATCTCCTTGCTTTCATATTTTTCCTAGCAAGTTTGATTTATTCTTTTCATAGGATTATAAAAGCCTTTGATTTTGTAAAAGAAATTTATTTTTATACAGGAATTTTTGCTTTAATATTTCTTAATTTAAGCTTGTTTTTTTCCTTGTTTAAATTCAAACAAACAAAAGATTATCCTAAAATTTTAGGATTTTTCGCAATTTTTTGGAGTATTATTCATTTTTTAAACTATTTTATTTTTGACAGAAATGCTCAAATTCCAAGACTTTTAAATGATATTTTATATCATATTTTGGAAACAACTGGATTTATAGCTTTCGTTGTTCTTTGTTTGATGTTTTTAAGCTCTTTTAAATTCTTTAAAAAATTATGCAAGATAAGAAAATTAGGATACTTATGCTTAATCATTGCAAGTTATCATTATTTTTTAAGTCCTAAAATTCCTATGTTTTGGGAATGGACTGCTTTAATAATTGCAATCATTTATTTTATTTTACGCTATATTAAAAACCTACGATTTTACTTTTATCAAAACTGGAATTAAGTTCTTTTTGTATGCTTTCTAGAAAATCTTGCATATGAAAAATTCCTTCTTTAGAAATTGCAACCTTTAATGCTGTATTCTTTATAACCATCAAAATTTGAGCTCCGCTTAATTCATAATTAGCTAAAACATTAATATCAAATTTTTTATCAAATTCGGCTTTTTTAGGTAAAAATTTTTCCCACATTTTTAACCTGTCCTTAAAATCTGGCTTTTTAAATTCAATTTTATAATCAAATCTTCTTGAAAATGCTGTATCTAAGCTTTCTAAAAAATTTGTAGTTGCAATAATTACTCCACTAAAACGCTCAATCTGCTCTAAAAAGATATTCTGCATTTGATTGTGCATCTTATCACTTCCTGCGCTACCTTCAACTCTTGTACTTAAAAATTGATCTGCTTCATTGAGCAATAAAATAGGACTTTGTTTACAAGTTTGTACTATATTTTTATAAGTATCAAAAATTTTTCTAACATTTTGCTCACTCTCTCCCACCCATTTGCTAAGGATTTTAGAGCAATCAAAGCTAAGAACCGATTTTTTCATTGACTTTGCCATAGCTAAGGCTGACATAGTTTTTCCTGTACCAGCAGGCCCATAAAAAATAATTTTTGCTTCTATATTTTTACTACTCTTTATACCCCACAAATTTAGTCTTTCAAGCACTTTTTTATCCTGTTGCTTTAAAATACTTTCCAAAAGCTCTTTTGTATTTTGTGGCATAATAATATCGTTAATATTAACTCTTGGTTCTATAAGCTCAAAAATATCTTGTTCTTTTAATACATTTTCTATTTTTACCTTTTTGCCTTGTTTTGGTTCAAAATTAATCACTCTTTGTAAAATTTCATCTGTAATAAAAAAACTTTTCGAAATATCTCCAAAAGAATTTAAATATTCATCATACTCTATTAAATTTAAGAGCGGAGAATTTTCTTGTAATAATCTTTTATTCTTATGTTTATCAAGCTCATCTTCACTGATAAGAGATAATAAAAAATTCATTTCTCTAAAAGTAGAATTTTCATTACTTAAAAGATACTCCTCTCTTAAAAGAGTTAAAAAAATAATTTGCTCTTTATGGTCAAGATCAAATTCTTTAAAAATATCTGATAGAACATTGTAAAATTTACTTTTTCTCAAACGTTCCTTAATATAATTTTCGCAAAGTTTAATCTGCTCTTTTAGTTCGCTATTATAAGCACTTTTTCTAATAAAACTTAGTCTCTCATAAAGCTCAATACGTGTAAATTCATCTTTAAGATACTCTAAATAATCATTATAAGCTTCTTTTTTGCTAAAATCTAAATTAGGTTTAGATTCTAAAAATTCTAAAAAATATTCACTTAAACTCAAATCACATTGTAATAAATTTAATGTTAAGCCTTGATTTTTATTACCTTCTATGCTCTTAAAAAAACTAGAATTTTGATTTACAAAACCCCTCTCTATCAATTTCTTTAAATCATTTAAAACATCTAAATATGCATACTTCTTTACACCGAAAATATTAGATAATAAAGTAAAAGTATTAACCGAATTAACAGAAATAACATAATTTTTACAAAGCTCTCTTAAAATTAAAGCTTCATTTTTAGAGCACTTAAGCTCTTTGTAAATTTGAGTTTTTTCTATAATTTCTAAATTTAAAAATTCTTTTAATTTAAACATTACTTTTTAAATTCCCCTATTTCATTTTTAAAAAAATCTATACAAATATTTTCATCTAAAAAATGATTCTCGAAAGGCAAATAGCAAATTTTAAATCCATAAGGAGTCAATAAAAAATTATTGTTAAAACCAATTTGTTCAACATCTTCAAAACATTCATTACAAAAATTTTTAAGTTTTTGATGCAAAAGATCCAAAAATTTTCTATTTTTTACATCGTATAAATCATCTAAATTTACAAAAATATCCCTTTTTGTATCATAAACAAAATTATTAAGTTCTAAAATCGGACGTTCCATTTCATCTTCATAAAAATAATATTGTTCTTGAATGCTTAGCTTTCCATCTTTATAAAATACAGGTTTTTGAAAAATTTGCTCAAAATCAAAATAATGTTGACTAAGGTTATGAAAACTTTTAAATTGGTTATTATTTAAAAAATCTAAGCTACTTTTAATTTTAATATTATTTTGATTCTCAATCAAACATAAAGTTGCAGAACCTAAAACCTGAGCTTTAAATTTCTTTTTACCCAACATCAATTCTTTTGAGTTGTTTATTGTGTAAATATCATTATGATCTTTCCAAATTTTTGAATTTTTAAAAATAGAAATTTCTTTAATTTTGTTATGATCACTTAAAACTATAAAACTTGGACTTGTTTGATTAATATCTTTATCAAATACAGATATAAAAGGAGGGTCTTTATAAATGACAGCAAAAATTTGCTTATCTTGCAAATCATAAAAATAAACTTCTCCTTTATAGTTTTTGGAGAAAAGCAAACTGATCGTAAAAAATAAAAATAAAAAAAATTTCAAAATTTTATCCTTGATAAGCTAAAACAATTTTTATATGTGAAATCTTATCTAAAAAACTTACTTTATTTTGACAAACTTCATAAAAAATTTCAAAATTTTCCGTTTTTAAATTCTGTTTAAATCCACAAGTTGTTTTTTGTAAATTTTTACCTTGCCATAAAGGTTTTGCATTTAAAATATCACTTAAAATATCATCATAATATTCATTTTTAAAAAATTTTTTATTGAAAATCTGTTTATCATAACACGCAATATTTAAGCAAATTTTGTCTTTAATTTTTAAATTAAAAAAAGCTTGACCCATTCTATAGACTTCTAAAATCAAAATTTGATTTTGCCTTTTCAAAAAACCAAAATCTCTCATTTTAAGAAAAGGAGAATTGATGATTATAGAAACACTTTGACTATGATAATTCTGATTTTTTACAGTACAAGCGTTGAAAAAAAATAATACCAAAAAGAAAACAAATATTTTTTTCAAATTTTACAATCCTTATTTTAGATTTTTAAAGCTAATATTTAATTCCAAATCAAGTTCACGAACAATTTTCATCACAGCTTGTAAATCATCAATTTGTTTAGCTACGACACGAATTTCATCTCCTCTAATTGAAGAATTGACCTTTAACTTACTCTCTTTTATAGCTTTATTAATTTTTTTAGCATTTTCACTATCTATACTATCGTTCGCTTTTAAATTTAAGTGAAACATAGCTCCGTTTTCACGAGAAAGTTCTTTAATAGCACTAGAATTAATACCTCTTTTAATGAGTTTAGAAATGACGATATCTTTTAAAACATCAAGCTTTGATTCACTAGAAGAGCTGAGCTTGAAGATATTATCTTTTTCATTAAATTGAATTTCAGTTTTAATGCCCTTTAAATCATACCTTGAGTCTAATTCTTTTTTCGCTTGCTCAAAAGCATTTTTAAGTTCTTGTTTATCAATTGCTGCAGAAATATCAAAACTATGTTCACTTGCCATTTTTTATCCATTCTTCAAGATTTTCATAAACCCTGCTCATTAAAGTATCGATAGCTTGTTGAGAAGCCCAAGCAACGTGAGGAGTAATAATGAGATTATCTTTATTTTTAATTTTTAAAAGCGGATGATTTTCTAACATAGGCTCTTTTTCTAACACATCAAGTCCGACTTTGATATTTTTTTCATCCATAATCTTGGCTAAATCTAATTCATTGATAATACCACCCCTGCCAACATTGATTAAAACTGCATCATTTTTCAATAATTCTAATTTTTCTAAGTGTAATAAATTCATAGTTTTATCATTTAATGGTGCATGAATACTTACAATATCGCAAGTTTTTAAAAGTTCATCTAATTCCAAATGATCAAATTCAGAATTTTTATTTGCCCCACTTGTAGAGTGATAATAAATTTTAGCTCCAAAAGCCTTAGAAATTTTAGCTACTTCTTTTCCTATAGATCCAAGTCCTATAATACCGTGTTTTTTACCTTCGATACTGGTTAAAATTCGACTAAAATCTGTAAAAATAGGACTTTTACACCATTTTCCATCTTTAACCCATTGATCATAATAAGGAATATGATTTAAAAAAGCAAAAATCAAAGCAAAAGTATGCTGTACCACACTCATCGTTGAGTATCCTGCAACGTTTTTCACTATGATATTTTTTTCTTTAGCATAATCAACATCGATATTATTTAATCCTGTCGCTGTTTCTAGTATGAGTTTAAGTTTAGAACATGCCTTAATAACCTCTTTATCAATAATCACCTTATTAGTCATTGCAACATCAGCATCTTTTAAACGATCAATAATTTGATCTTTATTTTGTGTTGTATCATAAAGTTTTATTTCGCCGAATTTTTCAAAAACACTAAAATCATATTTTCCTAAAGTTGCTGCGTCTAAACATACTAATTTCATTTTTCACTCCTTGATAACGTGTCCAACAAATTTTGAAGAATTATCGAGTATTAACCCACCTTTTCTAAACCCTAAACCACATCCTTCATAAGCAAAAAACACTCCAGCTTGATAATATTCATTTTCATACGAATTCAATTCTGTATATTCTTGATAAATGAATTTATTATTCTCATAAGGCCCTTCATTTTCTTTTAAAATTTCTTCGTTTTTAATGACACTTATATTTGCACCTTCTCTACCAAAAACTGGCTTTTTAACAAAATTTTTCCCGGTCAAAGGCTGATCTTTTGTTTCTAAAAGCAAAGGGTGATTTGGATAAAGCTCCCATAAAATTTTCATAATACCTTTTGATTGAAATAATAAAGTATAAGCAGGATTTAAAATAATCGCTTTTTGATTACGCATAATTTGCGTTAAAAGCATAGCAAGATCTCCTTCTTCTACAGCTATATCTTCCCAAGGAATCAATTTAAACCAATACTCATAATTGTTTCCGTCTTTAAAAATACCCTCTTCGCTAAATTCTACCTCATCTACATAAGAAAAATTAGTTTCAAACCCAGCTTCATTAGCAATATGAGCTAACAATTTTGTCGTGATTTCTTCTTCTTTACTTCCTGCTATACTTGAAAATAGAATTTTCCATCCCTGATAATAATTTTCAAATAAGCTAATATCATCATTGAGAGTGACCAATCTTTTAAAATTTTCCATCAAAGCTTCATAGATATTATTAAATTGATGACTCTCATCCATATTATTTTGCTTTAAAATTGCCCATTGTAAAATTGCGCTTTCAAAAAGCGATGTCGGAGTATCAGCGTTAAATTCTAAAAGCTTTATTGGTTTTCCATCAAGCCCCCCAGAAAAATCAAATCTCCCATACAAATGCCAATGAACATCATTTTCCCAGCTCATTTTAATAGCGTCTATAAGATTAAAAGGAATACCTAGTTCATCAAAACGATTATTATCAATTACATTTTGTGCAGCTGCTACAAACATATCATAGAGTTCGTTAGCTGCTTCATAATAAGCATTTGCTTCGCTTTCTTTAACACAAACCAATGTATCACTAATATAATCGCTTCCATCTTCATCGGTGTGCCAAGAAAAGCCTATTTTTTCCAAATAGTCTTTTTGAAGCCTATTAACTTTTAATAATCTCATACTTTATTCCTTTAAGATCCAAAACTAAATCCAGAACTTGTTTTAGACGATCCACTTTTAAAAAAACCTGATCTAGAAGAACTTGAAGTTTTACTTGTACTTGCTTTATTAAAACTATTAACACTTCTTTGATATGCACTTTGATTTGTAAAAGCGCTTCGTTGTTGATTGGCAAAATTTTGATTTCCAAAAAGCTTAGATCCTATCCAACTCCCTAAAATAGCACCAGCAGCACTTGCGAGCAAAGTTTCACCTAAGCTTAAACCACCACTACTAATTTGCCCGTTATTTTGAGTTAAGTTAGAAGTTCCATTATCGATTTTAGCCGCTTCTTCTTTTATAAGTGCGTCCATTTCTTCTTTACTTAAAATCCTTTCTGTGCCATTTAAGTCTTTTAATACCACCCTAGTTTCATCACTTGGATATTGATCTTTTATTTTGTATTGCCCAGGAGCAACCTCTTCTATAATAACAAAAGCACCTTTAGCATTTGCGGCCTGATTTAAAGTATCTGAATTATTGTCGCTACAAGCAACCAAAGCCCCACCAGCTACAGCTGCTAAACCACTAAGCATACCAATTTGAACAATCTTTTTAACTCTCTTCATAAATACAGCACTCCTAATAAATAATCAATAAATATTAATTCTAACAAAAAATAATAAATCCATTCTTTACATTAAATTTGGTTAAAAGATTAAATATTTTGATTTTTATTTGAAGCGTAAGGCGTATATAATTTAGAAATATTAATCAAAAGCCTTAAAAGGCTTTTGATTTTAAAGTCTTGATTCATATCGTCTAAGCATATAAAGTCTTTTAAGCATTTTTTTTCGTGCTGAAATTTTTTGCTTTTTACGAATTTCAGTCATAGGCTCAAAAAATCTTCTTGCTCTAACTTCAGTAACAACAAGATTTCTATCGACTTGTTTTTTAAATTTGCGATATGCCTCATCAAAAGACTCATTAGGATGCACCTTAATCCCTGGCACTATCCTCACCACCTTTCAAAAATTAAAAAT
This sequence comes from Campylobacter estrildidarum, assembly GCF_005406205.1. Taxonomy (GTDB): domain Bacteria; phylum Campylobacterota; class Campylobacteria; order Campylobacterales; family Campylobacteraceae; genus Campylobacter_D; species Campylobacter_D estrildidarum. Next base: position 86,589 of record NZ_NXLZ01000004.1, on the reverse strand, counting down.
TGTCTTAACAGCCTAAATACTGTTTAAACTTTAGATTATAAAATATTTATTATTAAAAATTTCTTATTAAAAAATAACTTAGAAAACATTTAAAGATTATTCTTAGTTTTTATGGATTATAATTGCATTAAATTATAAAAAACGGGGGAGGGGGATTAAATGCAAAATTTTATCACCAATTATACAAAAAAGCGCTATCTCGTTTATTCTATCGTTAGTATTATTGCATTTATTTTACCGTTCATAAAAATCAATGGGAATCATTTTTTTCTTTTGAGTTTTGATCACTCTAAATTGAATTTATTTTTTATTTCTTTTTCTACACAAGAATTTTATCTTATGCCTTTCATACTTATGCTCCTTTTTTTATCTATATTTTTTATCACTACTTTAGGCGGTAGAATTTGGTGTGCTTGGACCTGTCCACAAACTATTTTTAGGGTTATTTATAGGGATTTAATACAAACTAAAATCTTAAAGATTCGTAAAAATATTAACAATAAACAAAAAGAATACTCAGGGCAATACTTTAAAAAAACAATTGCTATTATTTTATTTTATTTTATTTCTATCATCACTATAAGTAATTTACTTTGGTATTTTGTTCCTCCAGAAGATTATTTTGAATATATAAAAAATCCTAATGAACATTTTCTTTTAATAGGGATCTTATTTTTCGCAAGTTTGCTTTTTACCTTAGATGTGACTTATTTAGCAGAAAAATTCTGCGTTTATATTTGTCCTTATGCTAGAGTACAATCAGTTATGTTTGATCGCGACACTATGCAAGTAATTTATGATGAAAAACGTGGTGGGGTTATTTTTGATGGAAAATTTAAACTTCATAAAAAACCGCCTCAAGGCGAATGTATAGGCTGTGAAGCTTGTGTCAGTGTATGTCCAACACATATCGACATAAGAGCGGGAATGCAACTTGAATGTATTAACTGTTTAGAATGTGCAGATGCTTGCTCTAAGATCCAAAATAAATTCAATCGTCCAAGTTTAATCAATTGGACAAGCGTAAAAGCTATAGAAACACGTGACAAAATCAAATATTTTCGTTTTAGAACTATTGCGTATTTTATAGTACTCTTGATCGTATTTACAGCCTTGATTATTATGGGCAGCAAAAAAGAATATATGCTTTTAAACATTAATCGTAGTAGCGAACTCTATCAAATTTCACATATAAATGATAAAGTAGAAATTTCAAATGCTTATACTTTTTTATTTCAAAACACAGACTCTAAGACACACGAATATTATTTTGAAGCAAAAATAGAAGGTATGGATAATAGTGTAGAAATTGTTCGTCCTAGCAAACCTTTTGTTTTAAAAGCTGGAGAGCAAGCTAAAAAAATCGTTGTGATTCGAGCCATTAAAAAACTCGTGAATGACGATCAAAAAGATATTATTTTTCCACTTCATATTAAAGCTTATACTAAGGATGATAACAAAATTACAATTTTTAGAAAAACAATCTTTGTTTATCCTAAAAGCACAGTTTTAAAGGAATACAATCAAAAATGAGTAAAACGATTTCAAAAAAGTCACTGACTCGAAAAAATAAGATAAAAAAAGTTGCTTGCGAGCTCTTTTTAAGTAATGGGTTTCAAGAAACCAATTTAAGTGATATAATAAAAATTTCAGGTGGTTCTTATACTAATATTTATGAAAATTTCCATGGCAAAGAAGGTTTGTTTTTTGAAATTTTAGATGACATTTGCAAAGAACATTCTAAACTAATCACTTCACAATTTCAAATTTTAGAAAATAAAAGCTTAAGGGAAAAATTAATTTCTTTTGGGCTTGCTTTTGTAAGTATTTATAATAAAAATAAAATGGTCGATATAGGCAAAATGGTATTTTCGCTAGTTTATGAAAAAAAGAATTTTCTTAAAAAATGGTTATCAAATAATCAGCAGTATTTTGCCTATAATATCTTAATTGATCTTTTTAAAAAACAAAAAAATAATTTTTTAGAACAAAATGCGTCAAAACTTGCAATTATTTTCTGTACTATGCTAAAAGAACCTTATTATAGTTTGAATGTTTTAGCTAATTTTCCTTTGATGGATGAAAAAGAACAAAAAGAGCATGTAGAATTTATTGTAGATATTTTCTTAAATGGCTTACAAAAATAAAATTTAAAAACTAAAAAATTTGGTTAACTAAGATTTATGATATAATAACATATATTTATTATTGTTTAAATTTTTGTAACTTCGATTACAAGAATTAATTTACAAAACAAACTATACAATAAAATAATTTTTAAGGTTAAAGTTATGAATGTATATAAAAAAAATATTTTTTTGATTATAAGTGTGATGTTTTTATTTTCTGCTTGTGATAAAAAAGAAACTCCAAAAATAATGCAAATGCCACCTCAACCTGTTAGTGTTATGAATGCTAAAGCTGAAAATTTACCTCTTGCTTTTACTTATCCAGCAAAACTTGTGAGTGATTATGATGTTATCATTAAACCGCAAGTTAGTGGAGTTATAAAAGATAAACTTTTTCAAGCTGGAGATTTGGTTAAAGAAGGGCAAACGCTTTTTATTATAGAGCAAGATAAATTTAAAGCTAATATGGATTCTGCCTATGGAAAAACCTTAATGGCTAAAGCAAATTTTGAAAATATTAGCAAAGATTATGATCGATCAAAAATTCTTTTTAAAAAAGGTGCAATTTCAAAAAAAGAATATGATAATGCTTTGGCAAATTTCAACAATGCAAAGGCTAATCTAACAAGTGCTAGAGCCGATTTTGAAAATATGAAAATTGATCTAGAGCACACAGAAATTAAAGCTCCTTTTGATGGAGTTGTAGGTGATGCTTTAATCAACATAGGCGATTATGTAAGTGCTTCTTCAACTGATCTTGTAAGAGTTACAAATTTAAATCAAATTTATGCAGAATTCTACATTTCAGATACTGATAAACTTGATATCATTCGTAATACTCAAGATGGCAAATGGGATTTAGATAACATTCATGCGACTTTAAATCTTAATGGGCAAAAATTTAAAGGAAAACTCTATTTTATAGATTCTGTAGTCGATTCAGATAGTGGTACAGTTAAAGCAAAAGCAATTTTTGATAATAACAATTCCCTACTTTTACCAGGAACCTTTGCTACAATCACTTCTGAAGGTTTTATCCAAAAGAATGGTTTTAAAATTCCACAAAGTGCTATAAAACAAGATCAAAGTGGAGCTTATGTTTATACAGTAGTTGGTGGTAAAGCTACACAAACCTCAATACATATTAACTATCAAACCAATGAATATGCTATAGTCGACTCTGGAATTAAAGAAAACGATAAAATTATTTTAGACAATTTTAAAAAGATTCACGCTGGATCTAGTGTTCAAGAAATTGGGAGTAAATAATGTTTTCTAAGTTTTTTATAGAAAGACCAATATTTGCTTCCGTTGTTGCAATTATTATTTCAATTTCTGGGATTATTGGTTTAGTTAATTTGCCTATAGAACAATATCCTTCTTTAACCCCTCCCACTGTTCAAGTAAGTGCTACATATACAGGAGCAGACGCACAAACTATTGCATCAACTGTTGCTACTCCGATCGAAGATGCGATTAATGGCGTTGATAATATGATCTATATGGATTCTACTAGTTCTTCAGGTCAAATGAAACTTACAGTTTATTTTGATATAGGAACCGATCCTGATCAAGCAACAGTAAATGTAAATAATAGAATTTCAGCTGCTACTGCAAAACTTCCAGAAGCTGTAAAAAAACTTGGAGTCACTGTAAGAAAATCTTCTTCTTCTATACTTGAAGTCATTTCGATTTATTCTGAAAATAATTCAATGAGTGATATAGATATATTTAACTATACCACTTTAAATATTTTAGATGAATTAAAAAGAATTCCAGGTGTTGGAGATGCTTCAGCAATAGGTGGCAAAAACTATTCTATGAGAATTTGGCTCAAGCCTGATTTACTTAATAAATTTAATGTCACTGCAAGTGATGTTATTAGTGCAGTTAATGAGCAAAATACACAATATGCAACAGGAAAAATCGGTGAAGAACCATTAACCAATAAATCTCCACAAGTTCTTTCCATAACAATGCAAGGAAGATTGCAAAGTCCTAAGGAATTTGAAAATATCATTTTAAGAGTCAATAAAGATGGATCCTTTTTAAGAATTAAAGATGTAGCTAATGTAGAAATAGGATCTCAAGAGTATCGTTCAACTGGGCGTTTAGGTACAAAAACAGCTGTTCCTATTATTGTCAACTTACAATCAGGTGCTAATGCAGTTAATACAGCAAAACTTATAAGTCAAAGACTAGAAGAACTTTCAAAGAAATTTCCTGAAGGATTAAAATATGATGTTCCTTTTGATACAACAATCTTTGTAAAAGCTTCTATTAAAGAAGTCGTTAAAACTTTTTTTGAAGCATTAATTTTAGTTCTTATTGTTATGTATCTTTTCTTAAAAAATTTCAAATCAACTATTATACCAATGATTGCAGTTCCTGTTTCTTTATTAGGAACTTTTGCGATACTTTATTTGCTTGGTTTTAGTATCAACCTTTTAACGCTTTTTGCACTTGTGTTAGCTATTGGTATAGTTGTTGATGATGCAATTATAGTCGTTGAAAATATTGATAGGATTATGCACACAAATCCTGATATTTCAGTTAAAGATGCAGCAATTCAAGCTATGAATGAAGTAAGCTCTCCGGTTGTTTCTATTGTTCTTGTTCTTTGTGCCGTATTTATACCCGTTTCTTTTATTTCGGGATTTGTAGGAGAAATTCAAAAACAATTTGCCTTAACTTTGGCTATTTCTGTAGCTATTTCAGGATTTGTCGCACTCACCTTGACTCCTTCTTTGTCTGCACTTTTTTTAACAAGAAATGAATCCAAACCTTTTTATTTTGTTCAAAAATTTAATGACTTTTTTGACTGGAGTACTTCGATATTTACCACAGGTGTAGCTTATATATTAAAAAGAACTATACGATTTGTATTGATTTTTTGCATTATGTTAGGTTCGATTTTTTATCTTTATAGAATCGTTCCTAGTTCTCTTGTTCCATCGGAAGATCAAGGTATTATTATGAGTGTTATTAATTTGCCTTCCGGAGATTCTATACACAAAACGATTGAAAAGATTGATAGTATAAATAAAAATATAGCTCAAATTAAAGAAATTGAATCAGGTATTTCGCTTGTAGGATATGATCTTTTTACAAGCTCTTTAAAAGAAAACGCAGCGGCAATGTTTTTAAAGCTTAAAGATTGGAATGAAAGAGATTTAAGCTCAAATCAAATTATCGGTGGTTTATTTAAACAATATGCTATGGATAGAGATGCACAAATTTATTTTTTAAATCCTCCTCCGATTCCTGGACTTAGTTTAACTGGTGGTTTTGAAATGTATGCTCAAAATAAGAGTGGTAAAAGTTATGATGAAATCCAACAAGATGTTAATAAATTATTAGAAGTAGCAAGAACAAGAAAAGAACTTTCTAATGTAAGAACTACTCTTGATACAAGTTTTCCACAATATAAACTTATTATTGATCGAGACAAAATGAAATATTTTAATCTCAATATGCAAGATGTTTTTAATACCATTAGTGCAACAATAGGGACTTATTATGTTAATGATTTTCCTATGTTAGGAAAAAATTTCCAAGTAAATATTCGTGCTTTAGGAGACTTTAGAAACACTCAAGATGCATTAAGAAATATCTTTGTAAGATCAAGTGATGGAAAAATGATACCTCTTAATTCTTTTTTAACTTTAGTTAGAAGTGCTGGTCCTGATGATGTTAAAAGATTTAATCTTTTTCCATCTGCTCTTATACAAGGAGATCCTGCGCCAGGTTATACTTCAGGACAAGCTATTGATACAATCTCTGAAGTGGCTAAAGAAACTTTAGGAGATGAGTATTCTATTGCTTGGTCGGGTTCATCTTATCAAGAGGTTACTTCAAAAGGAACGGCAGGGTATGCCTTTACTTTAGGAATGATTTTTGTATTTTTAATTCTAGCGGCGCAATATGAAAGATGGCTTATTCCACTTGCTGTTGTGACAGCAGTTCCTTTCGCAATATTTGGCTCCTTTCTTTTGGTTGCTATTAGAGGATTTGACAATGATATATATTTCCAAACTGGACTCTTATTGCTCATTGGTCTATCCGCAAAAAATGCAATTTTAATGATTGAATTTGCTATGGAAGAGCATCTAAAAAAAGGAAAAAATGTTTTTGATGCAGCTATAAGTGCTGCGAAATTAAGATTTAGGCCTATTATTATGACCTCCTTGGCATTTACCTTTGGTGTTTTGCCAATGATTTTTGCTCATGGGGCCGGAAGTGCTTCGCGTCATGCACTAGGAACAGGCCTTATAGGAGGAATGATTGCTGCTTCAACTTTAGCAATCTTTTTTGTTCCATTATTTTTCTACCTTTTAGAAAATTTAAGTATTTGGATTGATAAAAAAAGAGGTAAAAGACATGAATAAAATTATTTCAACGAGTGTTATCATAAATCTTGGATTATTGATTTCATCTTGCTCTTTAAGTCCAAATTTAGATATTCCAGAAGCAAGCTATACTCTAGATAACAAATTTGGTGCTTTATCTTGGGAAAAAGAAAATAATTCTACGCTTTCTAAAGAATGGTGGAAAAATTTTGATGATGAAAATTTAAACAAAATCATCAATCTTGCTTTAAAAAACAATGATGATTTAAAGATTGCTTATGTGCATATGGAAGAAGCTGCGGCTCAGCTTGGTATTGATTTTAGTAATTTGCTTCCAAAATTAGATGCTAGTGCAAGCGCTTCAAGAGCTAAAACTCCTATTAATTCTCCATCCAATAAAAGCAATCAATTTGCGTATGGAAATGATTTTAAAGCTGGTTTAAATTTAAGTTATGAAATAGATCTTTGGGGAAAATATCGTGATGCTTATTTTGCTTCAAGCTCATCATTTAAAGCTAGTAAATATGATTATGAGGCTGCGAGACTTTCTGTGATATCTAATACCATTCAAACTTATTTTAATCTTGTTAATGCCTATGAAAACGAAAACGCATTCAAACAAGCCTATGAAGCGGCAAAAGAAATTTATGATATCAATAATGAAAAATTTCAAGTAGGGGCAACTGGAGAATATGAGTTAGCGCAAGCTAAAGCGAATTTAGAAAGTATTGCTTTACAATACAACCAAGCGCAACTCGATAAAGAAAATTATTTAAAAGCTTTAAAAATTTTAACCTCAAATGATTTAAATGATATACTTTACAAAGAACAAGAATATCAAGCTTTCAAATTTAAAGAATTTGAAATTCCAACAGGGATATCAAGTGCAATTTTATTACAACGTCCAGACATCAGCTCTTCTTTAGAAAAACTTACTCAGCAAAATTATCTTATTGGGGTTGCGCGTTCAGCTTTTTTACCTAGTCTTTCTTTAACTGGACTTTTAGGTTTTGAAAGTGCTGATTTGGATACTTTAGTTAAAAATGGTTCTAAAACTTGGAATATAGGTGGTAATTTTTTAATGCCAATTTTTCATTGGGGAGAAATAAACGATAGTGTAAATTTAGCCAAGCTAAGCAAAGATGAAGCGTTTATAAACTATGAAAATACTTTAAAAACAGCATTTGGAGAAATTCGTTATGCTTTAATTGCTAGAAAAACTACACGTTTGCAATATGATAATGCGCAATCAAGCGAACAGGCTTATAAAAAAATTTATGAAATTGCACAAGAACGCTATAATATAGGCGAAATGTCCTTGCAAGATTATTTAGAAGCACGTAAAAATTGGCTCAATGCTCAAGTAAGTTTTAATAATACAAAATACGCTTATGCGAATTCTATAGTCAATGTTATAAAAGCCTTTGGCGGAGGTTTTGATCAAAATATGATCTCAGATGAGCAAATAGAAGAAGATTCCAAAAACTTAGATAAATCCTTCAAGGAATAATCTAGTTTAAATAAAAAATTTAAACTAGAAATCCTTTTCTAAATCTGAATTTGTAATTTCATAAGCCTTATAAACGGCTGGTAATATCTTTCTTATAGCATAATCATAATGATAAAATAGTTTATAAACTTCCTCAGCATTTAAATCTTTTGCATTTTTAAAATCAAATACTTCAGTATTATGTATTTTTTTAATATTTTTGTCAAAAAAAGAATAAAATTCTGATCTTTTTTGAAATAAAGCATTCAAATTTCCAACTATTTCTGATTTTTCCATCTTATTCCCCTAAGATTTATTTTTATATAAATAAAAAAATTTACCATTAATTTAGTAAAAATTTGATAAAGTTCTTTATTTAATTTATATACTAGGTTATTAGATGAATTTATTTCAAAATTTGGCTTTAAAATACTCTCATACAATGATGGAAAAATCTTTGCAAAAAGGTTTCAATGTTGAACTCTTAAAAAAACCGAGAGAAAAAACTCCAAAAAATGACAAAAGCTATATGCTTTACGCTCATATACCTTTTTGCCATACATTTTGTCCTTATTGTAGTTTTCATAAGTATTATTATGATGAAAATTTAGCTAAAGCATATTTTGAAAATTTAAGAAAAGAGATTCTTTTAATAAAAGAACAGGGTTTTAATTTTACTTCTATGTATGTAGGTGGTGGGACAACTCTTATTCATGAAGAAGAGCTTTTAAAAACTTTAGAACTTTGTAAAAAACTTTTTGACATAAAAGAAATTTCTTGCGAAACAGATCCAAATCACATAAATCCCGAAAAACTTTCAATGTTTAAAGGTGTAATAGATCGATTAAGTTGCGGAGTTCAAAGTTTTAATGATGATATTTTAAAAAAAGTAGCAAGGTATAATAAATTTGGATCTTCTCAAATACTTCAAGAAAAAATTTCTAAAGCTGTAAATATTTTGCCTATTTTTAGTATAGATTTGATATTTAATCTTCCAGGACAAACTATAGAGCAGCTTTTAAATGATTTAACAATAGCAAAAAATTTAGCTCCTCAGCAAATTACAACCTATCCTTTAATGAAATCTGGACTTACCAAAGACAACATAGCTAAAAGTTTGGGAGTAAGTATAAAAGATAATGAATTTGAATTCTATCAAATCATACGTGGTTTTTTTAAAGATTATCAACAAAATAATGGTTGGAGCTTTTCCTTAGAAAAAAATACATTTAATGATGAATATGTTAGTTCTCATCACGAATATTTAGGCGTTGGAAGTGGTGCTTTTAGTTTTTTAGATGGAGAACTTTTAATCAATGCCTTTGACTTAAATGACTATGCAAGACTTATAAAAGAAAAACAAAACGCTAACATTGCTAAAGCAAGTTTTGATAAAAAAGAAATTATAAAATATGTCTTTTTAACTGAAATTTTTGCAGGAAAAATTGATATCGATCGGTTTAATAAAACAATAAAATGCGACCTTGAAAAAGATCTTTTTATCGAACTTTTAGGTCTTAAAGCAAGTGGAGCTATTAAAAAAGAGGGAAAATTTTTATTTACGAGCGAATTTGGACAATATCTTTTTGTTGTTTTAATGAAAGATTTTTATACAGGAATGGATCTTGTACGTGCAGTATTTAGAGATAATAAACGTATAAAAAATAAAGATTTTATTGATATTATGAAAGAAGATGTCAATCCGCTTGATCCCGCTAGTATGGAGTTCAAAGTAAATTAAAATGGTCGAACAACCATCATTAAAGCAATTATAATAAACATAATTGTCGGAAATTCGTTATAAATTCTAAAATATGTTCCATTTTTTGTGTAAATATCCTTAGATAAAGATCTTAAGCAAAAATAATTATGTATATGAAAAAGAATTAAAAGTGTTACACAGGTAAGTTTTATATGCATATAAGCTGTCCCAGTCATTAAAATCTCTTTATGGGCGTGTAACATTAAACTACCTGTGATTAAAGTTGCAATCATTGCAGGATTTTGTATGGCAAAATAAAGTTTTCTTTCCTGAATTTTTACAACTTCAACAAAACCTTTATTTTCTTTATGTTCAGTATGATATACAAAAAGTCTTGGTAAATAAAAAAGCCCAGCCATCCAAGAAACAAAAGCTAAATAATGGATCCATTTGATCCAAAAATAATACTCATTAATCCATTCAGTCATTTTTTACTCCTTTTTTTATAAAAATCTCTTGGACTAAAATCAATGCGACACTAATATTTATCATAACATCAGCCACATTAAAAATAGCAAAATTAAACCATTTATGCCAAAAAAACATATCTACAACTCCTCCGTGCATAAAGCGATCTAGCAAATTAGAACACCCTGCTCCTAACATCATACCAAAAGCTATAATATGATCTTTTAAAAATTTTTTTTGCCATAAAAGATAAATTGAAAGTATTAATATAAATGTTAGATGAAAGTATTTTAAATATTCATCTAAAAAACTAAACATTGAAAAAGCAACACCTGTATTTAAAGCAAAAGTAAAATCAATATATTCACTTTGCCATCTAAAACCTTTTAAAGTTAAAATTTTAACCCATTGATCTAAAATCAATACAGAAATAAAGCAAAAAATAAAAACTGATATAACTTTTATTCTTTTAACCATTTAAAGCTTTCTTGAAAAAATTTGCAACATTTTTCATTTCTTTTTCTAAAAATTTGCTGTCTTTAGATTCAAGTAAAAGTCTAATCAAATTTTCAGTTCCAGAATAACGAAACAAATAATTGATATTTTTACTTTCTAAATCTTTTTTTAATTCCTTTAAGCCTTTAATTTCTTCTAAATCTTTTTTTTCTGAAATTTTTAAATTTGTTAGAAGTTGAGGATAAGGTTTGATTTGACCTAAAATCATACTTGCAGTTTTCTTCTTTGAAAGCATCAAAGCACTAAATTGTAAAGCAGCTATAAGTCCATCTCCAGTTTTAGCATAATCACTAAAAATAATATGTCCGCTTTGTTCTCCACCGAAATTACCACCAATTGATCTTAATTTCTCAAGAACATATTTATCTCCAACACTGCAAGTTTCAAGTGAAATTTTGTGTTTATTTAAAAATTCTCTTAAAGCTCCATTACTCATGATTGTCGCTACAACACTTGAATTTAATTTACCCTGCTCTTTCAAATAAAGTGCCAACACACCTAATAAACTATCACCATGTGCCACTTCGCCTTTTTCATCAACAACAACTAAGCGATCAGCATCTCCATCGAAAGCAAAACCGACATCTGCACGGAATTTCACTACTTCAGTTGCCAAATTTGAAGGATGTAAAGCTCCACAATTTTCATTAATATTAAGTCCATTTGGCTTATCATTAATAACTATCACTTCTGCTCCAAGCTCTCTAAAAACAGTTGGTGCTACTTTATAAGCTGCCCCATGCGCCACATCTAAAACAACACGTAATGATTTTAAAGTCAAATCTTTTGGAAAGGAATTTTTGATTGAAACAATATAACGCCCTATAACATCATCAATTCTTTTAGCTTGCCCTATTTTGTCCATATTTATTTTAGAATCTTGTATAAGCTTATCATCAAAATAAATTTCTTCAATTTTTTTTTCTATATCCTCATTAAGCTTATTTCCATGTGCATCAAAAAATTTAATACCATTATCATAATAAGGATTATGAGATGCCGAAATCATTATACCAGCATCACAACGCATATCTTCTGTTAAAAAAGCAATTGCGGGAGTTGGCATAGGTCCAATTTGGATTACATTATAACCTATAGAAGTTAAACCCGAAACAATAGCATTTTCTATCATATAGCCACTTCGTCTAGTATCCTTACCTACTAAAATATTATTTGTAATACTTTTATCCTTAAAATAAATTCCCGCAGCCATAGCTAAACGCATTGCCAAAAAGCTATCTAAAAATTCTCCAGCTTTTCCTCTTACGCCATCGGTTCCAAAAAGTTTCATCACTAAAAGCCTTTCATTTAAAGAAATGTCTCTAAGAAATTATAACAAAGCTAAGATAAAGAAATTTAAACAAAGTCTTAAAAAATAAGTTGACTTCTATTTTTTATTCTGCTATTAATCTAAACAAAAAAATATATTTTAATTTTATATTTGGATTTTTTTTCTATAATAATATCAATTTAAAAGTATTTATTAAAGTAAGGTTTATAAAAAATTATGGAAAATTTAATTATTTATGCCATAGCTTATTGTTTAGGATCGGTTCCTTTTGGTTTAATTTTAGCAAAAATATTTGCAAACGTTAATATTCAAAATCAAGGATCTAAAAATATAGGTGCAACCAATGTTTTAAGGGTTGTAAAGCAATACAACCCTATATTGGCCAAAAAACTTGCCATTGTAACAGTAATTTTAGATTTTGCAAAAGCTGCACTACCTTTACTTGTATTAAAATTTTTAAATTATGATCTTAATTTACTTTGGAGTGTTGCTGTATTGGCTGTATTAGGACATTGTTATTCTATTTATTTATTTTTTGAAGGAGGAAAAGGCATAGCAACAGGTGCAGGAGCTATGATAGTACTTTTACCTTTGGAAGTGATTACAGCTTTTATTATCTGGTTTGTTGTAGGTAAAGTTTTTAAAATTTCTTCTTTAGCATCACTATTAGCCTTATTAACTTTTATTATAAGTTCTTTTATTTTTAATTACAATATGGAAATTATAAACACACATGCGCCTGTATTCATTATAGCTTTTATTATTTTTTATAAGCATATCCCAAATATCAAACGGTTAATTTTTAAAGAAGAATGCAAAGTCATATAAATGTAAAAATGCATTTTAAATGTATTATTGGAATTTTAAATTTTGAGCGCAAGAAAAAACAAAAAATTTGTGTTAAACTTAAGGCTAAAGCGAATGATTTTTTAGACTATGCAAAAGTTTCAAGGAAAATTAAAAAAATATACAAAAAAGAAAAATTTTTTACCTTGGAAGAATCTTTAGATTTTGTATGCGAAAAACTTCATTCTAAATTCCCTCAAATCAATTACTTAAAAATTGCAACTTTTAAGCCAAAAATAATAAAAAACGGTAGGGTTGGGGTAAAATTAAAAAAAAGATATTAATTTTTTTAAAGATATCTAAACATTTACTTAAACTATGTTATAATTTTTAAAATTTTCTTATTAAGAAGGATAAAACAATGAGAATTTTAGTCATAGAGGATGAAATTAGTCTTAATAAATCCATTATAGATAATCTTAATGAATTTGGTTACCAAACAGATTCATCAGAAAATTTTAAAGATGGAGAATATTTTATTGGTATAAGACACTATGATTTAGTATTAGCAAGCTGGAATTTATCAGATGGTGATGGCGTAGAACTTATCAATATTGTCAAACAAAAATCTCCTAGAACTTCAATAGTAATTATATCTTCAAAAGCAGATAAAGATACAGAAATCAAAGCATTAAAAGCAGGTGCAGATGATTTTATCAAAAAACCTTTAGATTTTGATATTTTATTGGCGAGAATTGAAACAAGATTAAGGCTTGGTGGAACAAATGTTATTAAAATTGAAGATTTAATCATTGATCCTGATGAAGAAAAAATTACCTATAAAGATCAAGATATAGAGTTAAAAGGGAAACCTTTTGAGGTTTTAACTCATTTAGCAAGACATTCTGATCAAATTGTCTCAAAAGAACAACTTTTAGATGCTATTTGGGAAGAACCTGAACTTGTAACTCCAAATGTTATTGAAGTAGCAATTAATCAAATACGTCAAAAAATGGACAAACCTTTAAATATCTCTACAATAGAAACGGTACGTCGTAGAGGATATCGCTTTTGCTTTCCTAAAAAATCTTAATTTTTTTGCACCTTTTTTGGTGCAAAAATTATTTTTATCTTTCTATATTTAATTTTTTATATTGTATTTAAGTTTGATTATTGTATAAACTAAAATTATTTTATAATTTATAGAAAGGTTATAATGGCTCTTTTAATTACAAAAGATTGTGTGTGTTGTGATGCTTGTAGAGAAGAATGTCCAGATGAAGCTATTTATGAGCATAGTCCTATTTATGTTATTGATGCAGATCTTTGCTCTGAATGCGTTAATGATTTTTCAGAGCCTGCTTGTATAGTAGCTTGTCCTTATGAGTGCATTATTCCAGATCCTGATAATATTGAAAGTATAGAAGAACTAAAATTAAAAAATCGTCGCAATAAAGAATTATAATGGCTAAAAAAACCGCTGTTGTCGATTTGGGTTCAAATTCTATTAGAATGGTGATTTTTGAAAAAACTTCTAGGTACGGTTTTTATACAACCTGTGAATATAAACGTAAAGTAAGATTAGGTGAAAATTCTTACAATAATGGCAAAATCCTTCAAGAAGAAGCCATGCAAAAAGCAGAAGATGCTTTAAATTTCTTCAAACAATGTGCTTTGAAGCATAAATGTAAAAAAATGTTTATCATAGGGACTTCAGCCTTAAGAGATGCTCCTAATTCTAAAGATTTTATAAAAAGAATTCAAAAAAAATTAAATTTAAATATTCGCTGTATTGATGGAAAAGAAGAAAGTTATTTGGGCGGCTTAGCTGCCTTAAATCTTCTAAGTCCATTTAGAGATGCTACCACTCTTGATATAGGTGGAGGATCAAGTGAGCTTTGTTTGATTAAAAACAATAAAATCATTTCTTGTATTTCTTTAGATCTAGGGACGGTAAGATTAAAAGAATTGTTTTATGATAAAGGAAAAATAGATTCTTTGGAACAATTTATCAATCCTATTTTAGAACAAATTCCAAAAGAATTTTGTAATCATAATCTTATTGCCATAGGAGGAAGCCTAAGAGCTATTTCAAATTCTATTATGCAAAAAAATTCCTATCCTTTAAAAAATTTGCATGATTTTCATTATGATTTAGAAGAAGAAAAAACACATATTGAAAAAATTCTTCAAGTAAAAGCAGACTCTTTAGCAAATTTTGGCATCAAAAAAGATCGTTTTGACACTATAAAAAAAGGGATTTTTATATTTTTAAAAATTGCCGAAAAACTCAAAGCTAAACATATTATTACAAGTGGAGTGGGTATTAGAGAAGGTATATATCTAAAAGATTTACTGCGACCACATAGTAAATTTCCTATCAATTTCAATCCTAGCTTGAAATCTTTACAAGATAGGTTTTTACAACAAGAAAATAAAAGCAATCATACTGCAAAATTTGCAATGCAATTATTCAATATACTAAAAAATATTCATAAAATTCCTGAAAGCTACAAACAAAGTTTATTAGCTGCGGCTAAATTATGCCATATAGGAGAGTATTTGAATTTTTATTTCTCGAATGAACATTCTTCGCATTTTATTTTAGGCGGATTAAATTATGGATTTTCGCATAAAGAAAAAATTTTAATTGCAAATATTATTAAACTCAATGGAAAAAAAATCAATCCCTATAATTTAGAATCTTACAAGCAACTTTTGCCCAATTTTCATATTCTTTCTTGGCTTAATTTTATACTCAATTTAGCAAAAACTTTGAATAATGCAAATGAAAGCAAAATTGATTTTATTTTCTCAAATAATGCACTCTATATTTTTAACGAATTTAAAAATATAAATTTACCCAAAGAAGATTTAAAAAAAATCGCAAAACCTGCATCAATAATTTTAAATCTTAATCAAAAACCTTAATTTATTAATTTTTTTGACGCTGCTCTATAAGATTTTGAATGCGTTTTTTATTTTCTTCAAAAAAAGAATCGAAATTTTTCTCTTTCTTAACTATTGTATCACTTACTTTATAATCTTGTTCGGATATTTCTGTGTTTTCTAAAACAATATTTGAATTGCCTATTATCATAGTATACCGCTTGTTTGCATATTCAAAAACCATTAATTGATTATTTTTATCCAGAAATCTCTGAAATATTATACGAAAATCTCTAGAAATTCCATTTTTTTGAAAAAATATAGAACGTTTCAACCACCAAAGCACTATAAGCAAAGCAATTAAAATAAGCATCACTAAAATATAATTTGTATAGTCGTATTTAGTTTGATTTGTATTTTTTAGATCAAATAAAGAATCTGAGGGATTTTTTTCATCTTTCTTTGCTAATTCAGAAATATTTGATTTTAAATTTTCTTTGCCAAACTCTACAGCCCTAATTCTAATTCCAAATTTATCATTAATAGAGCTAATATTAAGTGAAACATCTTGATTATTTTGCAACATTATATAAGTATTATTATTTTTAGAACTAATGCTAATTTTGCTAACAAGCTTTGAATTTATTTTTTTTAGTTCATCTTTATTAAAATCTAAATCGCTAAAGGTTAAAAGTGTAAGATTTTTATTTTTTGTTTGAGAAATTTTACCACTATAGACATTATCAAAAGAAAGCATTATATCGACTCTATCGTTTCTATCGTAAATATTATAATCTACTAATTTAACTGCAAATAACGGCAAAACTACAATCATAGATAGCAAAAAAAATTTCATTAAATTTCTTTTTTAAAATATTGAAGCACGGTTTTAGAATCTAAAATTTCATTAATTCTTATCGCTAAATTTTTTTCATAAACCATAACTTCACCTTTGCCAAAAATACGTTTATTAAGATAAAGTTCAACACTCTCTCCAGCAGGCTTTTCAAGATCAATTACAGAACCAACTTCTAACCTTAGAAGTTCAGCAACGCTCATATTTGTAGTACCAAGCTCGCTCACAAAATCTACAGTAATATCCAAAATGTCTTCATAAGACTGTAAAAGTCCGTGGTATTCTTGAAATTCAATATCATTACTCATTTATTTACAATATCCTATTCTAAAACAATGATCATCAAAACTATACGTTAAAGACTCATCTAAAACAATAGTCGAAAAATCGATCTTACCTAGATACTCTGGAATACCAATCTTATACTCATCATCACTTCCTTTAGCATCGTTGAGTAATTTTTTTGTATATCCTATGATTTGATTAGCACACTCTTTGGCAAGATCGCATCTATCATCTTCTTGAAAATCTTCATCTCCAATGAAAGTTCTAGAAATTAACTTTAAAAATTCTTCTGGAAAAAATAAATAAAAATTATATTCTCCACCATTTTTTCTCATTACAGAAATACTTGATCCGTAAAGCTCACCTTTTATATCTTCAACTGCATTAATATGAATTTGTAAAATATGCTCACAAAAATGCGTAATAGAATATTCGAGAGTTTTTAACATACCCCCCCCTAAAAAATTGCAACAAAACTTATATTTATCTTTAAATCAAAACTACTTAAAAAATTTCAATAATTAAATTATCAAATCATTTTAATCTAAAAATTCTATACAACTCAATTTATCTAAATTCTCCTTATGGAGTACTTAATCTATAAAAGCAAAAACTAAAATCTCTTAATTATTTCAATTATATTTATAAAAATAATTTTTTAAATTAATATAAATTTTGCAACAAAAGTATTGATTTTAAAAACTTTCATGTTCTTTACAAAATATTAAAACCAATGAATTTAATAAAATTTTAATTAATTTAAAACCCCTTTAGTTCATTCTATAAAAGAAATTTCATTGTGATTCTTTTTTAAACCTAAGACAATACTTAAGATTAATGAGATAAAATATTTTCAACTAAAAATCAATTAAATATTTTGTTAGGAAAAAATATGAATCTTACAGATCTACCGTATTTATTAATAGGCATATTTTCAGGTATAACTTCGGGTCTTTTTGGTATAGGTGGGGGTATGGTTATTGTTCCTGCAATGCTTGTTTTAAACGAGAGTTCTCATCATGCGATTGGAATTTCAATCTTGCAAATGATTTTTGCAGCAATTTTTGGATCTTATATTAACTATAAAAAGAAAAATTTAAATATTAAAGATGGTATTTTTATAGGACTTGGTGGGCTTTTAGGGGCAAGTTTTAGCGGGATACTTTTAAAATTTTTAAATGACATTAGTCTAACTGCAATCTTTTTATGTGTAAGTTGTATTTTTTTTATTAAATACGCCTTTGGTGTTAAAGAAAACACTGTTAAAAGTGAAAGAAGTGTTTTGCAAAAAAATATTATTTTATTTATAGCTGGAGCTTTTACTGGAATTTTTGCGATCTCTTTAGGTATAGGTGGAGGACTTTTAATTGCTCCAATTTTAGCTTATTTTTTAGGGTATGATAGTAAAAAAGTAGTTTCTTTATCTTTATTTTTTGTTATTTTTGCTTCCATTTCTGGGGTTTTATCTCTATCAAATTCAGGAGTTATCGATCATGTAGTAATTCATAAAGGTATTATTGTAGGTATTGCCTCTATGATTGGAGTTTTTATAGGTATAAAAATTATTGAAAAAATGCAAATTTCTTCCCATAGAAAAATTTTACTTTGTATTTATGCTCTATCAATATTTGGAACAACACATTCTTTACTAAAAAAACTTGGGATTATAAGCTTTTAATTAAAAATTATGTTAAAATTTTAATTTATTTAGTATAAATTTTCTAGGAAAAGCTATGAATGATAAAATCAAAATTATAGGTGCTAAAGAAAATAATTTAAAAAATATTGATCTTGAAATTCCTAAAAATAAACTTATTGTTTTTACAGGACTTAGTGGTAGTGGAAAATCCACTCTTGCCTTTGGAACACTTTATGCAGAAGGACAACGTCGTTATATAGAAAGTTTAAGTGCTTACGCAAGGCAATTTTTAGACAAAGTAGGTAAACCGGATGTAGATAAAATAGAGGGCTTAACCCCAGCCATTGCAATCGATCAAAAAACTACTTCTAAAAACCCACGTTCAACCGTTGGAACTATTACTGAAATTTATGATTATTTAAGGCTTTTATATGCAAGAGTGGGTGTGCAACATTGTCACCAATGTGGTCAAAAAATTTCATCTATGAGTGCTAATGATATAGTCAATGAAATTTTAAAATTTCCACAAGGGGCAAAAATCATTATTTACGCACCTTTGGTGAGAGAAAAGAAAGGAACTTATATAGATTTACTTGAAAATTTACGCAATAAAGGTTATGTAAGAGCACAAATTGACGGAGTTTTAGTTAGACTTGATGAAGACATAGAACTTGCAAAAACAAAAAAACATACTATAAAACTAGTTATTGATCGTCTTGAAATTAGAGAAGATTTACTCTCACGTCTTGCAAGCGACATCGAAAAAGGCCTAGAAGAAAGTTTTGGTGAAATAGAAATTGAAGTTTTAAACCACGAAGAAGTAGGACTTAATAAGCATTATCACTATAGCGAACATTCAGCCTGTTTTAATTGTAAAATTTCTTTCGTTCCATTAGAGCCTTTAAGTTTTTCATTTAATTCTCCAAAAGGCGCTTGCGAAGCTTGCGATGGATTAGGAATTCGCTATACTTTAGATATGAAGAAAATTATTGATGAAAATTTAAGCATAGAAAATGGTGCTATAAAAATTATGTATGGCTTTAACAAAAGTTATTATTACAAATTTTTAATTGCCTTTTGCGAACAAAATGAAATTTCTATTAAAAAACCTTTTGTAGAACTTAGTGAAGAAGAAAAACGTCTTATATTGTATGGTAACGCAAAAACTATAGAATTTTTTTGGAAAAGAAATCGCTTAAAACGCACTTTTGAGGGTGTAGTCAAAATAGCTTATGAAATGCTAAAAGACGAAAAAGACTTGGGTGAATATATGAGTGAAAAAATCTGTAAAGATTGCCAAGGACACCGTTTAAAACCTGAAAGTTTGGCTGTGCGTGTAGCCAAAAAAGATTTAGGTGAAATTTTAGATATGAGTATAGAAGATACTACAACCTTTTTTTCAAATGAAAAAAATTTTTCTTATCTAAGCAAACAACAAAAACTTATTGCAAAACCTATATTAAAAGAAATCAACGAAAGACTTTTCTTTTTATATGATGTGGGTCTTGGTTATCTCTCTTTGGGACGTGATGCAAGAACTATCAGCGGAGGGGAAGCTCAAAGAATTCGCATTGCTTCTCAAATAGGTAGTGGCTTAAGTGGGGTTATGTATGTCTTAGATGAACCAAGCATTGGACTTCATGAAAGAGATACAGCAAAACTTATCAAAACTTTAAGAAATTTGCAACAAAAAGGCAATACTTTAATCGTTGTAGAACACGATAAAATGACTATTGAAGAAGCGGATTTTATAGTAGATATTGGCCCAAAAGCAGGAAAATTTGGCGGAGAAGTTGTTTTCGCTGGAACTTATAAAGAACTTTTAAAAAGCAAAAGTGAAACCGCACTTTATATGAATGGAAAAAAACAAATTTCACAACTTCATAATAGAAAACAAAAAGAGTGGCTAGAACTTAAAAATGTTAATATTAACAATATTAAAAATTTAAGCGTTAAATTTCCTTTGCAAAATTTAGTTGCCATTACCGGCGTTTCAGGATCAGGAAAAAGCTCTCTTATACTTCAAACCCTTTTGCCTTTTGCCCAAGAAGAATTAAACCGCGCTAAAAAGGTTAAAAAACTTGGTGGGGTAGAAATAGAAGGGCTTGATAAATTAGACAAAGTGATTTATCTTGATCAAAGTCCTATAGGAAGAACACCGCGTTCCAATCCCGCTACTTATACAGGAGCTATGGATGAAATAAGAAATCTTTTCGCTGCTACCAAAGAAGCAAAAATGCGTGGCTATAAAGCAGGGCGTTTTTCTTTTAATGTCAAAGGAGGGCGTTGCGAAAAATGCAGTGGCGATGGAGAAATCAAAATAGAAATGCATTTTTTACCCGATGTAATGGTAGTTTGCGATACTTGCCATGGCAAGCGTTATAACGATGCTACTTTAGAAATTAAATATAAGGGTAAAAATATAAGCGAAGTATTAAATATGAGTGTTTTAGAGGCAAATGAATTTTTTGCTTCAGTGCCAAAAATTCGTCAAAAATTAGAAACTTTAGTTAAAGTAGGACTTGATTATCTTACTTTAGGACAAAACGCTACAACTTTAAGTGGCGGGGAAGCCCAAAGAATCAAACTTGCCAAAGAATTAAGCAGAAGCGATACTGGAAAAACACTTTATATCCTTGATGAACCTACAACTGGACTTCATTTTGAAGATGTTAATAAACTCATTTCTGTTTTACAGCATTTAGTTGATCTTAAAAATTCCGTTTTTGTAATAGAACATAATTTAGACGTTATTAAAAATGCTGATTATATTATCGATATGGGTCCAGAAGGTGGAATAAAGGGTGGAAAAATAATTAGCACAGGAAGTGTAGAAAAAGTAGCTAAAGATCATAAAAAAACGGGATCTTATACTGGATATTATCTAGACTTAGAACTTAAAAATGTAAAAGCTTAAAATGACACAAGTGCAAAAAATAGCATTTTTTAAGATTAAAAAACTAAGTTGTTATACATTTTTTGTGCTTTATTTAATTTTATTTATGTGTTTTTTTATGAAGGAGTGCAAAGTTTAACCGAAGTTTCTAGCGAATTTCTTTATATCAGTAGTACGTTTATATGGCTTTTTTCTTGCTTTTATATAGCTTTTGCCTTTATTTTTATGATGATAAAATACATTTTTTATTTTCCTCTAATAAAATTAATTTATTTTTTATTCACTGTTATAAGCTTGATCACATCTTTTTTCTTCTAGAAAATAAATTTTTATTTTTGACAATTTTGACTTTATTTTTTATCTTTTATTTTCTATTTTCACTCTCCCTTGCTTCGCTTTTAAAGAAGTAAAAATATCCTTTTTCTTTGCGTTTTTGTGTATAGTTTTATCATTTCTATTTTCTATATTTTTTGTTCAACCAAGCTTTTTATTTCTTTTTCTTGCTTTACATTTTCTTAGTTTTGCTTATGCCTTTGAAAGGTATAAAATTTTAAAGAAACTATAATCAATTTATTGCTTAAAGAAAAAATGACAAATTTAAAGGTTTGAAATTTAAAAAATGATTTTAAAATGTTAAAAATCTACTTTATCTTCTTCGTTTTGACTCAAATTATAATTACCCTACCATTAAAATTTAATGGTAGGATTAAAATTTACAAAGGATTTTTGTAAGTTTTAATAATATCTTTATGATCATTTGTGCGATCTAAAATATAAATGATATCATTTTTTACAGCCATAGATTTTGGATTTTCAAGTCCATTTATTGTATATGCATCTATAATTTTAGCATTCTTATAATCAATCACAAGCATGGTGCTATAACGCAAACTTAAAGCTAGCATTTTATCTCCAACTACATCCGTTGCAACAATATAATAATCATTAATGTTCCTATCTTTTTTAAGCTTTAAATTTTTATCCACACCCAAGACAGACTCTCCACTCAAAAGATAATCTTTTGTGCTTGCATAAGATAATATAAGTTTAGGACTAAACTGATTTGGAACTGTAATAAGATATAAAAAATCACCATCATTAGTGTAAGAATGGACGTAATTTTGCTTAGCTCTTATGGTTAAAATATATTTTCTTGAAGGTTCATACCATCCTTCTTTATGTGAAAAAAATGCCGGCATAATAGATCCACTAGTTTGCTTAAACGCTTGCCATTCGAGCATAGGATCAATTTTCACTTCTTTAGAAACTTTTTGAGTTCCACTAAAAGTTTTATTAAAAGCTCCTATAATCAATTTATCACCGACAAAAGTAGCACCAACTATATACTTCATATCATTGCCATTGGTTTTATCAAATAAAACAAAACTACTTGATTTGTTAAAATCTTTAGTATAAGCTACAGCCATTTCATTAGTTATTAAAGCAAACTCATCACTATTTTTATTATAAGCTATAGCATTAATTGATTGAAATTGACTTAATTCTGGGATGGTAATTTCATAATTATGATTAAGAGATATAATGCTCTTATTGATTTCAAAGGCGCCTTTAGAACTATCTCTTTCAAAAATTAAATTTTTTGGTTCATTTAAATCTTTGATAAATACACTTTCTGGAACATTTTTACCTAAAAGATTAAATTTAGCCAATCTACTCCAAACTTCAGTTGTCCAAGTTTTTGTCATAATCGACATATCAAAAGTCAAACGATCAGGATTTGATTTTCCAGTAAATGGAGGAATTCCATTAATAATTAAAGCCTGAAAAGCATTAGAACAAACTACTATAAAAGAAATTGTAAATACAACCTTTGAATAAAAGCTTAAAGGCTTTGGTTCTATTTTTTCATTTGCTAAATCTTGCATCATCGAGCTTTTTTTACGTATAAAAAGAAGGGATAATCCCATAACAACTACAACACACCAATAAACAACAACAGCCCAAGTGTAAGTGTGAGCTCCTACAAGTTTATCTCCAAGTCCTATACCTACATCTCTTTGCCACCAACTAGAAGTATGACGAATTCCCATATAAATTCCATAAGATGCAAACAAAAAAACACAAACTATATATTTTATTTGTGGACCGTAGCGTAAAATGAACATTCCTAAAACACCTATAATTACCATTCCTATACGTTCAAACCAACAAAGAGTACAAGGAGATTCGTTGTGAAAATATCCTAAATATATATTAGCAAATCCAACAGGGATAGCAAGTATAAGCAATACTGCAGTTGTCATAAACAAATAAAAATACTGATCGTTTTTATTTAAATAAGTATTCATTTGGCCCGCTCCTTACCAATTACCGCTTGGAATAATAGAATCGAAACTAGCTATTAGGTACATAAAATAATTTAAACAAGCACCTATAAGAAAAATACTAAAAACTAATTTCTCCTTTTCAGGTTTAATTAGTATTAATAATATAGAAATTGCTAATAAAATAAGTATGGTAAATTCCATAATTAACTCCTTTTAAAAACTATAAAATGAATTATATAAAAATAAAAATTAAATAAAAATTATAATTTTTTAATATAAAACTAATTTTTATAAAAATTAATAGGTTTAAATAATTTTTATTATAATATCAGCTTAAATTATAAGGATTTAATCGATATATGTTTGATTTTTTATATAGCAATGTAAGTTATCTAGGACTTTTTATAGTGTGTTTTCTTTCAAGCACTCTTTTGCCTTTAGCAAGCGAAGCTTTTGTCTTGGGTTTTACAAAACTCAATTTCAACCCAACACTTGTGCTGATAATAGCTACTTTAGGTAATACTTTAGGAAGTTTAAGCACCTATAGCTTAGCCTTTTTGGGTAAGAAAAAAATTTTAGAAAAATATTTTAAAAAATCTTTAAAAAAACTTGAAAAATGGGATACAAATTTTTTTAAATTTGGTGCCTTTTTTGCTTTTTTTACTTTTTTACCTTTGGTCGGTGATATTTTTGCACTTGGACTAGGTTTTGCCAAATATCCTTTTTTTAAAAGCGTCTTTTTTATTTTACTTGGAAAATTAAGCCGTTATATTTTTATAATTTTTCTATCAAGTTATTTTTAAAATCATAAGTTTTTAATATAAAAATTGACATAATACGAAAATTTAAATTTCAAACAAAGAGAAAAATCTTGAAAACTTTAACCATTATAGATACTTTTGGCTTTTTTTTTAGACTTTTTTATGCTTTAAAAGGTTTTAAAAATTCCCAAGGACAAGCTAGTGGAATGATTAGCGGCTTTGCTAATTTCATTTATAGCTTAAAAAATGAATATCAAAGCGATTATATTATCTTTGCGCTAGATTCTAAAGGAAAAACTTTTAGAAGTGATATCGATCCAAATTATAAACAAAATAGAACTCCTCCACCTCCTGAATTATTAGAACAAATTCCAATCTGTATTGACATGATAGAAAAAATGGGGTTTATGAATATTTCTTGGGAAGGATATGAAGCTGATGATATCATCGCTTCTGTAGTGAAAACTTTTAAAGATGAAGATGTTTTTATCCGTATCATCACTCAAGATAAGGATCTTTATCAGCTTATAAAAAATGGAAAAACAAGCATTTATAGTCCTATTTCAAAAAATGAATACAATGAAGAAGCTTGTTTGGAAAAATATGGCGTCAAACCTTGTCAAATTAGAGATTTTTTAGCGCTTTGTGGCGATACTTCAGATAATATTCCAGGAGTCAAAGGTATAGGAGCTAAAGGAGCTAAAAAACTACTTGATGAATTTGAAAATATTGAAAACATATATGAAAATCTAACATTGATCCGCAATGAAAGAACTCGTTCTTTGCTTTTAGAAGGAAAAGAGAATGCTTTTTTGAGTAAAAAACTCACTTCTTTATATGAAGATTTAAAATTTGAAAATTTACTTGAAAAAGCTATATTTCCCGAAGGCGAGCCTCTTTTAAATGTGCTTGAAATTCTAAAACATTATGAGCTTAATTCCTTGCTGAAAAAATTACATAACAATTCTGAAAATAACGATAAAAAATTAGATTTTAAAGCCAATTTAATTTTAGATGAAAATAAACTTTTTGAAATTTTAAATTCACTCGATCGAGAAAGCATTATTGCCTTTGATACAGAAACTACAGGACTTGATACTAAAGAAGCTAAGATTGTAGGATTTAGCTTTTGCATTAGCGAAAATGAAGCTTTTTATGTGCCTTTAACACATAACTATTTAGGAGTAAAAGAACAAATTTCGCTCTCAAGTGCTAAAAAAGCAATAGAATTAATCTTTAATCATTTTGTAATTGGGCACAACCTGAAATACGATTTTCAAATTATTAAAAACAATTTTGCTTTAAATCCTCCAAAAAATTACGCAGATACTATGATTTTGGCTTGGCTTTTTAATCCATCTTTAAAAGTTAATATGGATGATTTAGCCCTTAGACTTTTTGATTATGAAACCTTGCATTTTGAAAATATTGTAAAAAAAGGCGAAAATTTTGCAAATGTAGAACTTGAAAAAGCTTGCGAGTATGCAGCTGAAGATGCTTATATTACCTTAAAATTTTATCTTTATTTTTTAAAAAATCTTGATCCTAACTTATTAGAAATTGCTAAAAATTATGAATTTAATTTCATAAAAATCATTATGATGATGGAAGAAAATGGAATTAAACTTGATACGCAGGCACTTGAAAGTTTAATGAAAAAATTTGAAAGTGAAATCAAAAACTTAAGTGAAGAAATTTATACACTATGCCAAGATAAATTTAATCTTAACTCGCCAAAACAAGTAGGTGATATACTCTTTGAAAAATTAAAACTTCCTAGCGGCAAAAAGACTAAAACGGGTTATTCTACAGATGAAAAAGTTTTAAATGAAATCATTGATCAACATCCAGTTGTAGCTAAAATTCTAGATTATAGAGAACTTGCAAAACTTTATTCTACTTATTGTGAACCTTTGATAAAATTAGCTTTAAAAGATCAAAATTCGCGTATTTATTCAAGTTTTTTACAAACTGGAACCGCTACAGGGCGTCTTTCTTCAAAAGATCCAAATTTGCAAAATATCCCTGCTCATGGACAATATGCCAAAGATTATAAATCATGTTTTATTTCACAAGATGGTTTTAGTTTCATTAGTCTTGATTATTCTCAAATTGAACTTAGAATGCTCGCGCATTTTAGCGAAGATGAAAAATTACTCAATGCTTTTGAAAATAATGAAGATATTCATGCCAAAACGGCTTTAATGATTTTTGGAGAAAACAACTATCAAACAAGAAGTATAGCAAAAAGCATTAATTTTGGTCTAATTTATGGAATGGGCTATAAAACTTTAAGCAAAAATTTAAAAATTGAAACCAATCTTGCAAAATCTTATATAGAAAAATATTTTGAAAATTTTACAAGCATTAAAAATTATTTTGAAAAAGTCAAAAAAAAAGCAAAACAAAATGGCTTTATTGAAACTTTAATAGGACGCAAGCGTTATTTTGATTTTGAAAATGCAAAACCTATGCAATTAGCTATGTATGAAAGAGAAAGCATAAATTCAATTCTCCAAGGATCTGCGGCAGATATCATAAAGCTAGCAATGGTAGAAATTGCCAAAGATTTAGATGGAGATAAAAAATTAATTTTACAAATTCACGATGAATTAATTTTTGAAGTCAAAGATAATTTATGTGAAAATTTTGTTAAAAAAGTTAGTGATATTATGGAAAATATAGTAAAATTAAAAGTAAAATTACAAACAAGTTCAAATATCGCTAAAAAATGGGGCGATTTAAAATAAAAAGGAGAACTAAATGGATCTTTCAACTATACTAGGAATGGTGCTTGCAGTTACTAGTATTTCTGTAGGAGATATATTAGAGGGAGGAAATCCTCTACATGTTATCCATCTTACCTCTTTTCTTATCGTTATGCCAACAGCAGCTTGTTGTGCAATGACTGCAACTCATAAAAAAATTGTAAAAGCAGCTTACAAAGAATTAAAAATCGTTTTTAAAGGTTCTGGAGTTGATTTACCGGCAAGAATCGCGGAGTTGGTTGAATTTGCAGTTATAGCTCGTAGAGATGGTCTTTTAGCATTGGAATCAAAAACCAATGAAATAGAAAATGAATTTTTAAAAAATGCTATGATGATGCTTGTTGATGGAAAAAGTTTTGAAGAAATTCATGAAAGTATGGAAATCCAAACAGAACAATTAGAAGAACATTATAAAGAATGTGCAGAATATTGGATAGTATTTGGAGAAACTTGTCCAACTATGGGTCTAGTAGGTGCAGTTTTTGGTCTTATTCTAGCTCTTAAACTTTTAGACAATCCTCAGGCAATGGCAGCGGGTATTTCAGGTGCATTTACAGCTACAGTTACAGGGATCTTTGGGGCTTATGCTTTATATGCTCCTTGGGGTAAAAAAATGAAAGCTAATGGTATGGATTTAGTCAAGGAACAAATCGTAATTACAGAAGCGATTAAAGGTATAGCAGAGGGAGCTAATCCTAGAGATTTGGAAGCTAAACTTTTTAACTTCTTAAGTCACGATGATCCTAGAATTTCACAATTTGATAAAGGTTAAAAATGGCTAAAAAAGTAAAATGTCCAGAATGTCCAGCTGGTGAAAAATGGGCGGTTCCTTATGCAGACTTTTTATCTTTACTTTTAGCACTTTTTATAGCACTTTGGGCAATCTCAAAAACTAATCCTGCTAAAGTAGAAGCTTTAAAAACTGAATTTGTAAAAATTTTTGAATACACTGCAACTCAAACTGTGCAACAACAAACTCAGGATACTCAAAAATTTAAAGGTTCGCAAGAAGAAAAAGATGACGAATTAAATAAACTTAAACAAATGTCTATGAGCCAGCAAGAAATTATCAAAAAACTTCAAGCTGCTCTTGATCAATCTGAAAATCAAGAAATACTTAACCTGCCTTCAAAAGTCGAATTTAGCAGAGGAAGCTCTGAAATAGAATCAGCTGATATGCAAGATTATCTAAAACGCATTGCTCAGCTTATTTCATATTTACCCCCTCAAGTAGAAATTGAAATTAGAGGATACACAGATAATAGTGATTCTGCATTGAGAAGCTATGATCTAGGTTATGCTCGAGCCCAAAGCGTTTTAAAATATCTTATAGAAGGTGGAGTGAATACTAAGAATATAAATTTAAAAAGCTATGGGCTTAATAATCCTATTGATGGAAACGCACAAGCTTTAGAAAATAATAGAGCCCAAATTTATTTTAAAGTAGATATCAAAGATAGTGCTGCAAAGCAATCTGTACTCAATCTCATTGAAAAAAGCAAATAGATCTTTTATTTGCTTTTTTAGTGATTATTCTTTACTTGCCCGGCTAAACGTCCTTTATTATTAGTATTATAAACAAAGCCTAATACTTCAGCTACTGCTTTAAACATTTCTCTAGGAATTAGATCGTTTACATCACAAACTTTGTAAAGTTCTCTTGCTAAAGGTGGGTTTTCATAGACTACAACATTATTATCATAAGCTACTTGCTTAATTCTTAAAGCAAGAAAATCAACTCCTTTAGCAACAACACGAGGAGCTTGCTCTTTAGTGGTATCATAGCGAATTGCAACAGCATAATGAGTAGGATTTGTAATAACTACATCAGCTCCTGCGACATCTTGAACCATGCGACGACGAGCTGCTTCCATTTGTAAGCGACGAATTCTACCTTTAACTTGAGGATCTCCTTCCATCTGCTTGTACTCATCTTTGATTTCTTGCTTACTCATACGTAAACCTTTAAAGTATTGAAAACGCACTAAAAAAACATCTAAAACAGCAATAATTAAAAAAGCAATAATAACAATTGCAGCTAAAATAATAGCCTTATCTCTAAGCCAAGTAAGTTGTAATACAATATTATAACGCTCAACAAGTGGTAATTCTTTCATAAATTTTAGAAGAACGACAAAAGCTATACTAAAAACTATGCCTACTTTTAAAACGATTTTAGCAGTGTCTATAAGTTTTTTTAAAGAAATTAGGTTTTTAAGACCTTTCAAAGGATTAATTTTCCCTAAATTTGGCATAATAGGTTTTGTAGTAAAAATAAAGCCAAATTGCATAATATTGCCTAAAACACCAGCTATCATGATACTCAAAACTATGGGTGCAAGTATGATTAAAACTTCAAAAATACTTTTAATCATAATAGCCTGAACTATACGTAAATCTAATTCTAAGCCTACAAAACTTTGATAATATCTATATAAATTTGTAATTCTTTCACCAATAAAACTCATCATAAATAGTGTTATAGAAACACCAATTATTAAGCTTGTAATGGCTGCAGCATCTTGGGATTTGGGAACATTTCCTTCTTTTCTAGCGTCCTCTATTTTTTTGGACGTAGGCTCTTCAGTTTTTTCTTGATCTTCACCCGGCATTACAGATCCTAAATTAAAAAATTATTAGGAATTATATAATGAAAAAATGCGAAATTCAAGTTTAATTTTAAAGAAATTTTATAAGAAAAAAACATCTCTCTTTTTGTGGAGAGATGTTATTAATTATAACTTGTTTTCATTTTTATTAAGATACTCGGCAACACCTTTAGGGTTGGCTTTCATACCTTCATCGCCTTTATTCCAACCAGCAGGACAAACTTCTCCGTGTTCATTTGTGAAAAGCATAGTATCTACCATTCTAATCATTTCATCAATATTTCTACCTAATGGCAAGTCGTTAATCACTGCATGACGAACTGTTCCATCAGCATCCAATAAAAAAGAACCTCTAAGTGCTACTGCTTCAGCGTAAAGAACATCGAAATTTCTAGCAATTTGTTTTGTTAAATCTGCAACAAGTGGAAACTTAACTTGACCGATACCACCTTGATTAATCGGGGTATTTTTCCAAGCAAAATGAGAAAATTCGTTATCTCCTGAAATTCCAATAACTTCAATACCACGATCTTTAAATTCTTGATATCTTTTATCAAAAGCGATAATTTCTGAAGGACATACAAAGGTAAAATCTTTTGGATAAAAAAATACAACTGCACCTTTTGGTCCTATATTTTTATAAAGATTAAAATCTTGAACAATTTCATTATTACCTAATACTGCTGGAGCAGTAAAATCTAAAGCTTTTTTTGTAACTATCATTGTCTTCTCCCAAATAATAAATTTTATTTACGGCTAAATTATATCGTTTAAATCTTTAAAAGATTTTAAAATTTTAACATAAACTATAAAATTTTATTAACTTTAATATCATATACTATTCCGAAAACTCTAACCATAAACAATATATACATTGCAAATCAATATTTTATCAAAATATATATTTTATTGATTATCAAAATTTTAGTTTTTTTAAGAATACTAATGGTAGAATATTTGAGTTTTGAAAAATCATAAACAATTATTAAAAGGAGAGAAAATGGCAGTAAAAATTACAGATATTTGTATTGCTTGTGGTTCTTGTATTGATGAGTGTCCTGTTAGTGCTATTGTTGATGATGCTAACAATCCAGATGGACAAGATAGTTATTATGTTTATGCAAATAAATGTGTTGAATGTGTAGGTCATAATGATCAGCCAGCCTGTGCAAGTGCTTGCCCAACTGATGGTTGTATAGTATGGAGTGAAGTTGCTTCTGGACAACCAAGTCGTGATAATATCGGTTCAGATATGAGAAATGGCGACACTCCTGTTTTTGCTTAATCTATAATAAAAAAGCTAGTTCTTGCTAGCTTTTCTTTAATTTTTTTTAAAAAAAATCCAGTATAATTTCAGCTTTGCTTAGTATAATAAAAATAAATCTTAATTATTTTGGTATTATTTTAGGAGTAAGTTTATCATGGAAAGAACTTTATCAATTATTAAACCAGATGCTGTTAAAAAAAGTCTTATAGGTAAAATTTTAGATCGTTTTGAAAGCAATGGACTTAAAATTATTGCATTAAAAAAAATTCAACTTACAAGCGAACAAGCAGAAAATTTTTATGCTATTCATAAAGAAAGACCTTTTTTTAAAGATTTAGTGAATTTTATGATCAGCGGTCCTGTTGTTGTTTCTGTATTAGAAGGTGAAAATGCTATCTTAAAAAATAGAGAACTAATGGGAGCAACTGATCCAAAAGAAGCTAAATCAGGTACCATTAGAGCAGATTTTGCACAAAGCATTGATGCAAATGCTGTTCATGGAAGTGATAGCTTGGAAAATGCGAAAAACGAAATCGAGTTTTTCTTTAAATCAAACGAAATTTGCTAAATGAAAATTAGTTTTTCAAAGATTAATAATACAAACTATCCTTTTAAACTTAATCTTGAAAATATAATTTTTGAAGGAAATTTAGCAAAAATAAATACAAAACTTGTTAAAATAAGTGCAACGATGCAAGGTTTTGTTTATAGACCTTGTGATAGCTGTGGTGAAGAATTAGAACTTTCTATTAATGAAAATCTAGAGCTTTTTGCAAGTGATGGTATTTTTAAAGATGAAAATAATGAATTAAGCAATACCATAGAATTTTTCGATGGGCAAATAGACTTAATAGAAGTTGCAATTAGTGAACTTGAGGCTTATTTGAGTGATTATTTTTATTGTAATCACTGTAAAAATAAAAATTAATTAAATTAAAAAGGAGATAAAATGGCAGTACCTAAGAGAAGAGTAAGTAAAACTCGCGCAGCAAAAAGAAGAACTCACTATAAAGTTAGCCTTCCTATGCCTATAAAAGATAAAGACGGCAGTTATAAAATGCCACATCGTGCAAACCCAAATACTAAGGAATATTAAAATCAATGATAAGCATTGCTATTGATGCAATGGGGGGAGATTTTGGAGAAAAGCCTATTATAGAAGGCGTTATTGAAGCATTAAAGGAAAAACCTTTTAATGCTATACTTGTAGGTGATTCTAAAATTTTAAAACCTCTAATTCCAAAAGATTTTGAACAATATATCCGATACGAAGAAGCCTGTGAAGTTTTTTCTATGGATGAAAATGCAACTGAAGCTTTAAAACGCAAAGATACTACAATTTACAAAGCCATAGAATTAGTCAAAAATGGTAAAGCTAAAGCTGTTGTTTCAGCTGGCCATAGTGGGGCGAGCATGTCTTTAGCCACTTTAAGGCTTGGAAGATTAAAAGGGATTTTAAGACCCGCAATCGCTACTTTAATGCCAAATGTAGTCAGTAAAACTCTTTTTTTAGATGTTGGAGCAAACACAGACTGCAAAGCTGAACATTTATTTCAATTTGCCATTATGGGAGATATCTACACTAAAGAATTAATGAAAATTTCTAAACCTCGCTTAGCATTGTTATCCAATGGAGAAGAAGAATGCAAAGGAAATGAACTCACAAAAGAAGCACATCAAATGATGAAACAAATTCCAAATTTTATCGGAAATGCTGAAGGTAGAGATATTTTTAATGGAGAAATTGATATTTTAATTTGTGATGGATTTAATGGCAATGTAATTTTAAAAGCATGCGAAGGTGCAGCAACAGCTATTTTTCAAATTTTAAAAAAGGAAATTCGACAATCAATTTTTGCAAAAATAGGTGCTTTGATGATGAAACCTTGCTTTAAAAAACTTAAAAAACATATGGATTGGCAAGAATATGGAGGAGCACCTTTGCTAGGAGTCAATGGTTGCGTGATCATTAGTCATGGAAAAAGTGATGCTAGAGCAATTAAAAATGCTATTTTTCAAGCGATTAATTTTGAGAAATCCAATATTAACACCTTAATAGAAAATGAATTAGAGAAATACAATGCCTAAAGCAAGTTTAAAAAGTATAGCTTCTTATATACCTAATAAAATTTTAAGTAATTCTGATCTTGAAAAAATGGTAGATACAACCGATGAATGGATTGTTAAACGCACTGGAATCAAAGAACGCAGAATTGCTAATGATGATGAGCAAGCTAGTGATTTAGGAACAAAAGCAGCTATAAAAGCTGTCGAAAGAGCAAATTTAAAAATCGAGGATATTGATGCCTTACTCGTTGCAACTTTAAGCCCTGATTATTTTACCATGCCATCTACAGCTTGTAAAATTGCTGCAAATTTAGGACTTAAAGATGTTACAGCCTTTGACGTTTCAGCTGCTTGCACTGGATTTATTTATTTATTAGAGCAAGCTAAAGCTTTTGTAGAAAGTGGTCTTAAAAAAAATGTTCTTATTATAGGAACAGAAAAAACAAGTTCTATTATTGATTATAGCGATAGAAGCATGTGTATCCTTTTTGGAGATGGCGCCGGAGCTGGAGTTATAAGTCTTGATGATCAAAATACCATCCTTGATATCCATACGGCAAGCAATGGTAATTTTGGAAATCTTTTAATGACTCAAAGAGCCCAAAAATCTAGCATTTGCCATCCTCTAATAATGCAAATGAAAGGAAATGAAGTTTTTAAAATAGCAGTGCAAACGCTTAGCAATGATGTTGTTAATATTTTAGCAAAAAATAATATTGATTCTAAAGATATAGATCTTTTTATACCTCATCAAGCTAATTTGCGCATAATCAAAGCTGTTCAAGAGAGACTAAATTTAAGTGATGAAAAGTGTGTTATTACAGTCCATAAATACGGCAATACTTCAGCAGCATCTATACCTATGGCTATGAATGATGCCTATGAAGAAGGACGTCTTAAAAAAGGAGATTTGATCTTGCTTGATGCCTTTGGAGGAGGATTTACTTGGGGCTCTGCTTTATTAAAATTTGGCGGAGAAAATTATAAGCAATAATTAATTATTACTTATTTTTCCAAAAGCTTGAATTTCCACAAGATAGCCTTCTGCTAAAGTGCTTTGAACGCAAGCTCTTACAGGTTTAGCGTAATCTTTAATCCATTTATCATAAATTTCATTCATAGCTTCAAAATCATCCATATTAGCAAGCCATATTTGAATTTGTATGAGAGAATTTTTATTGGCACCTATTTTTTTAAACAAAAGTTCAATTTCTTGCAAAGCTTCTTGGGTCTGTTTTTTAATATCACCTTTAGGATCAAAAGCTACTTGTCCTGCTGTTTTAAAATAACCATCATAAACAACAACTTGGGACATTCTTTGACATTCATCATAACGTTTTATCATTGATATTTCCTTCTAAATTCTTTCATAAATTCGCATAAAATTTGCACCTGTTCTAAAGTGATGGCATTATAAATACTTGCCCTAATTCCACCTAAAATTCTATGACCCTTTAAACCTATTAATCCTTCTTTTTCGGCCTCTTGAACAAAAATAGGATCTAAGTCTTTATTGATTGAAAAACTAACATTCATTAAAGATCTATCTTTTTTATAGGCATGTCCTTGATAAAATCCTTCACTTGAGTCTATGCAATCATAAAGCATTATAGCCTTTTTTAAATTTCTATCATATATTTGATCAAGTCCGCCTTGTTTTAAAATCCATTTTGTTTCCAAATCAAAAATATAAATAGCAAAAGTTGGAGGCGTATTATATAAAGATTGATTTTCAACATGGATAGCATATTTAAGCATGCTAGTTAATTTTTTTTGACGTGATCTTTCGATCATATCTTTACGTATAAAAACACAACTCAAACCAGAAATTCCAGCATTTTTTTGTATTCCACCATAAAAAAGAGCTATATTTGAAAAATCAACTTTTTTAGAAAAAAAATCACTTGATGCATCTACAATCAAAGGACTTTTTGTTTTAGGATAATCTTTAAATTGTGTTCCATAAATAGTATTATTAGAGCAAATATAAGCATAATCAGCATGATCACTAAAATCAATATTTGGAATGTGATTGAATTTATCATCTTCACTGCTAGCAACTACCTTAACATCGACTCCTAAAATTTGAGCTTCTTTAATAGCTTTACTCGTCCAAACCCCTGTATTAGCATATTCACAAATTCCACCCAAAGATAAATTCATCGGTATCATTGCAAATTGCAAACTAGCGCCTCCATGCAAAAAGAGAACTTCATAATCATCATCTAAACCATAAATTTCTTTTGCTCTTTTCATAGCTCCAAAATGTATTTCTTCGAAAACTTTAGAGCGATGTGAAATTTCCATAATAGAATATCCCTTGCCTTGATAATCACATAATTCATTTCTTGCATGCTCTAAAATTTCCAAAGGCAAGGTAGAAGGACCTGCGCTAAAATTAATCTTTCTCATCTTTCACTCCTCTAAAATTTTTGCTTGTTTTTGCACAGTTTGAGAGCTTAAAAGCACGGTATCACCATCTTTTAAATCTTGCAATTTTACGATTTTACCATTTTGACTTAATGAAATTAAATTTTCACTTTTTTTTAAAAAATTTTCATGCTGAAAAAAAGAATTTTCTATTTTTTCTAATTTTAAATTTGCTTTTTCTAATTTATTTTTAATTAAAAGCTTGATTTGTTTCATTAAAAGTGAAATTTGATCTTGTTTATCCCCTATAGTTTTTTTTAAAGATTTAGCTTTAAAAATTTGATACAAATTTAAAAGCAAGTCTTGGTAATTTTGCATCTTTTGATTCATCGTTTTTCTAAAATTTTCTTCTAAGTGATCCAAATTTTGCTCTAAATCTAACTTAGAATAAAATAAAAAATCTATCGCTGCCGAAGGAGTTGGTGCTCTAAAATCAGCAACAAAATCACTAATAACATAATCAATCTCATGTCCAATAGCTGAAACAATAGGGGTTTTAGCTTTAAAAATTTCTCTTGCTAAATTTTCATCATTAAAGCAAAAAAGATCTTCTCGACTGCCACCTCCTCTAGCTATAATAAGAATATCAAGATCCATAGCATCGGCTTTTCTTAAAGCATTGATTAAAGAGTTTGGTGCTGTATTGCCTTGGGTTAAAGCATTAAAAATATAAATTTTGGCCAAAAAATATTCTTTTTGATCAATAAGCTTTAACATATCTTGCAAAGCCGCTGAAGTTTTTGAAGTCATGATTCCTACTTTTTTTGGAAATTTAGGCAAAGCTTTTTTATGGATACTATCAAACATACCCTCTTTTTGCAATTTTTCTTTTAGGGCAATGAATTGACTTTCTAAATCACCAAATCCAGATTTTTTCATACTATTAGCAACAAATTGATACCTTCCACTTTCAGGATATAAACTAACATTGCCAACTAATTCTAGCAAATCCCCTACTTCAGGCTTAAAATGAACTTTTAAATTATTATTTTTAAACATAACACAAGCTATGCTTGATTTTTCATCTTTTAAATCAAAATACCAATGTCCTGAACCATGTATAGTAATTTTTGAAATTTCACCACTAAGCACAATATCAACAAAATGCGTTTCTAATAAAGCCTTAGCTTTTAAATTTAATTCACTTGGAGTCATAATTTTTTAGCTATAAACATTGAACTAACACCGAAACTAAAGCTTTTAAAATCTATCATTTCAAAACCAGAGTCACTCAATTCTTTTATAAATTCTTCCTTGCTTAAAAATTCATCAATAGAATTAGGCAAATACTCATACGCGCTTTTATTTTTACTGATAATTCCACCTAAAGTTGGCAAAATATTTTTCAAATAAAAATCCCTCAGAGTTGCTATAAATCCGCCTTTTTCTCTTTTTGTAAATTCCAAGACAACAAAAATTCCGCCTTTTTTCAAGACTCTAAAAAATTCATTTAAAGCTTGTTTTCTCTCTACTACATTGCGAATTCCATAACTTATGCTTACAATATCAACGCTTTGACTCTCTAAAGGTAAATTTTGAGCCTTTGCTTGTATAAAATCAATATTTAGAAATTTTTGCTTAGCAATTTCTAACATACCTTCGCTTGGATCAATGCCTTTAATGCTTGCAATATTTTTAGAAAGCATTTTAGCTTTTTCTTGCCATATAGCGATCATATCACCCGTTCCACAAGCAACATCAACTATATTGATAAAATCAGGTTTGTAATACTTTAAAACCTTTTTACAAGCGAATTTACGCCAACTTATATCAACCCCAAAACTTAAAATTCTATTGGCTTTGTCGTAGCTTGGGGCAATTTCATTAAACATTTCTATGATTTTATCTTGTTTTTGCATTAACACCCTTTGTAAATTTTTAATTCTTTGCTTGACCGAGAAATTAATTTATCAAATTTCTCTTTTTTATTTCCTATTTTAGAAAGAATTTCTTTTTTAGATTTTAAAATAAAGTATTTTTTATATAATTTATTTAGAGACTTTATATCAAAAAAATCACAAAAGTATTCTAAAAAAATACCCAGTTCTAAAAAACTTTTTTCAAAATCTTTCAATAAATTCTTTTTAAAAAAAATTAATTTTTTTCTAAATTCTATCGCAATAGCTTGCTTAAAAAGTTTATCTTTTTTCTCACCTTCATAAAATGAATTCTCTTTTATAAAAAAATCAAAATCGCTAAATAAGCTTTGTATAAATTCACCGCTTAAAAATAAGAGTAAATCTTCATATGTATCTTGTTTATAAAAATGACTGAATTTTTCAATTAAATCTTTAAATCTAAAAATTAAATCTTTACTCAAATTTTGATTAAAAACTCCACTTGCAGCAACTAAAATAACATGAATTTTATTAGCATAAGAAATAAACTCACAAAAATATTCCTTTTGTTTCTTATCTAAAGCTAAATTCCAATAAAATTTCAGCTTTTTAAATAAATAAAATAAAAAAATTCTATATCCCTTAAAAGCATTAATTAAATTTGGAAATTTTAAAATTATATCCTGATTTTTTTCAATTTTTTTAAAATATTTTTCAACATCAAACTTAAAAAAATCACATCCATAAAGTATCATAAACTTAGAATCTAAAATATAGTCAAATTCTTTTTGAATTTTAAATTCATTCGGTAAGCTAAAACGACGAGCTTCTTCTAAGGTAGGGAAAAAAACTTTTAAAATGCAAATTTCTGGCTTGCTATATACATCAATAAAGCTTTTTAAAGAGCAAAACTTAAATTCATAACGCTTTTTTTTGATACTTTTCCCTATACGATTCTTACGAGCTTTTATAAATTCTTTTTTGGATATTTTTTCTTCGTAATTTTGCTCTAGAATTTCATCATTGATTCTAATAACTTTATAAAAACTACCATCAATATTTTTAAATTTTATACTCTTAGAACAAGTTATTTTGGTATAAAAAATTTCAAACTCAGAACTTTTAAATAAAATTCCATCTTTTTGAAAATTCATTAAAAGAGTAGCGTCAGAAAGCAAAAAATTTTTTTGAATTTCATGAACCATTAAAATAGCCTCTAAAATATATAGATTATTTTAACTTTATTTTCCTTAATGACAATTTTTACAACCATCCACATAAGCACAAACTGATAAATGATTAATCAAATTTCCTATTTTTTTCTCTAAAAATTCTTGATATTCGTCAAGCTTAATATCTTTAAAACTTAAATCTTCTATATTTCCGCATTTGGAACAAACTATATGAATATGTTCTTCCTCATAAATATCGTAACAAGTTTTTTGATTTAAAGCATTAATTTCAACAACCAATCCTTGCTCTTGTAAAGTATTTAAATTTTTATAAACCGTAGCAAGCGATATAGAAGGATATTCTTTTTTAATTTCTGAATATAATTCTTCTATATTTGGGTGTTCATGTCTTTTTAAAATTTTTAAAACACACAATCTTTGCGGAGTAGCTTTTAAATCGTGTTTTTTAAGCATTTTTAATATTTCCATATCAATATCCTTAAATGTTTTAAAAAGACAATAGTAATAAAATTTTCATTAAAAAAAGTTTATATTAAATAATATTTTTTATTAAATAATAAAAGAATAATTGGATTTATAAGGATAAAATTGAACAAAACGAGTTCTAGACGAGTTTAAATATGTTTTTGTATTTTTTTAAAAATGCTTTCTTCATCAAGTTCTAATTTTCTTTCAACTTCGTTTGTCTTACCATGCTCTATAAATTGATCTTCATATTCAAAAGAAATAATTTTAATATTTAAATCATATTTTTGCATAAAAGCTTGTAGTAAACTTGCCACACCTCCAATTTTGACACTTTCGCTAAATACAAACCAAAGCCGACTCTTATCGGCAAGCTCTTTCAAAAGCACTTCATCTAAAGGTTTAGCAAAAATTAAATCTATCAAATTTATTTCTCGCCCCATTTCTTGCATTTTTATTAAAACTCGCCAAGCTTTTCCTACGCCTTGACCATAACCTATAAAAGCAATATTACTATCATTTTTTATCAACCATTGTGCTTTGGCTAATTCGATTTTACAAGAATTGAATTCTTTATCTAAAATAAAACTTCCCCTAGGATAGCGTAAAGCTAAAGGTCCTTGATGATAATAAGCATATTCCATAATATTTTCCATCATTTGTTCATCTCTAGGAGCAATAAGGCTTAAATTAGGTAAAGGAGCTAAAAAACTTATATCAAAAACACCTTGATGTGTTTCTCCATCTTCACCTACTATACCCGCTCTATCCATAGCAAAAACAACATTTAAATTCATAATGGCACAATCGTGGATTACTTGATCATAAGCACGTTGTAAAAAAGTACTATATATTGTTATAAAAGGTTTAAATCCTTCACGTGCCATAGCCGCCATAGAAGTTACGGCGTGCTGTTCAGCAATTGCCACATCCCAAAATCGCTGAGGATACTTTTCAATAAGTTTATCAAGACCTGTTCCACTAGGCATAGCAGCTGTTACACCTACAATGTTTTGATATTTTTCGGCTAGTTGTAATAATTTTTGAGAAAATATTTCAGTTGCACTTTTTGAATCGCCTTTTTTTAAAGATTCTCCACTTTCAATATTAAACGCCCCCACTCCATGCCATTTAGCATGCTGACCTTCTGCTAAAGCATAACCTTTACCCTTTAAGGTTTGAGCATGAACCACGCAAGGTTTTTGCATCACCTTTGCTTGTTTTAAAGCAGAAATTATTTCTGCTAAATTATGTCCATCAATTGGACCTATATATTCAAGTCCCAATTCTTCAAATAAAAGTCCAGGAGTAATAAGCTTAAAACTTTCCTCAAAACGCTTAGCCATATAGGTTGCAGAATCAGGTAAATTATCTAACATTTTTGCTACACGCTTTTTAAAATTTTGATAAAATTGCGTTGCCATTGCTTGTGAAAGATATTTTGAAATAGCACCTATTGGTTTTGAAATACTCATTTCATTATCGTTTAAAATTACAACACAAGGGAATTTAGAATCTCCTAGCTCATTTAAAGCTTCATAAGCCATTCCTGCACTCAAAGCCCCATCACCTATAAGTGCTATAGGAATACGTTTTTCACCCTTTAAAGCTATAGCTTTACAAGCTCCAACTGCCAAAGAAAGAGAAGTACTAGAATGCCCTGCTATAAAATAATCTCCTTCACTAGGCTTTGTGTATCCACTAAGACCATCTAATTGTCTTAAGGTATGAAATATTTCTTCTTTTCCGCTTAAGAGCTTGTGAGCGTAAGATTGATGAGAAACATCAAAAATAAAAGGGTTTGTTTTTGCATCAAAAACCGTATGCATAGCTATTGTTAATTCTACAGCACATAAATTAGAACTTAGATGTCCCCCATTTTTAGAAACAACTTTTATAATCTCTTGTCTGATTTTTTGAGCCAAATTTTCAAGCTCATCTAAACTTAAAGACTCTAAATCAATTTGAGTATGAGAAAAAATTTTATTCATTATTTACCATTTTTTTTATTTTTATAAGACGAGAATTTAAATTAGATTCTATATTGCCACTATCGCTTAAAATGATTACACTTCCTTTACTAATAGCATCATCAAGACTTATTTTTATATGAGAAAACTCACTAAAATGTTCTTTTAGATAATCATAATCACTAGAATTAACTTTAATCTCAATAGAACTTGCTCCTTTTAACTCACTCACTAAATTTTGTGCTAGAGCGTATGCAATTTTACTTGAATTATTCTCAAGTTCTTTAATCACGACTTCTTTAGCTATATCTATAGCGGTATCAGCAAGCTCTTTTTCATTTTTCTCTATAAAAGAATCTAATTTTACACAAGCTTCATCGAGCTTGGCAATACTTTTTAAATATTTATCTTTTAATTCATCTAATTCTTTTTGAAATTCTACTTTAGCTTTTTCATATCCTTCTTTTGAAAATTTTTCTTTAGCGTTTTCAAGTTCAGAATTCAAACGATTATTGAACTCATTTTCTTGACTTTCTATTTGCATTTGAAGTTTTATAATATTACTCGACATTTCATCTGTTTTTTTAAGTAGATCTTCTACAAAACTAGATTGAAAAGTAGGTATATTAGGTTCGCTAACTACAGATTCTAAATCAGATGTTTTTTCTTGAACTTGCTCTTGGGGTTCATTTACGGAATTAAGAATTTTATCATCATTAGATGTTTGCATATTAGAGTTTTTCTCGATATTATCAAATTCAGAAATAACTTTAAAATGATAACCCTCAACTACATGTTGCTCTGAAGTTGTGTTTGAAATAACATTACTACGACTAGCCATT
The DNA here is from genome assembly GCF_005406205.1 of Campylobacter estrildidarum. Taxonomy (GTDB): domain Bacteria; phylum Campylobacterota; class Campylobacteria; order Campylobacterales; family Campylobacteraceae; genus Campylobacter_D; species Campylobacter_D estrildidarum. Next base: position 44,796 of record NZ_NXLZ01000004.1, on the reverse strand, counting down.
TTATACCTACTCTATCATCTCATCAGCATCGCCAGTTTGCACTAAACCTTGCTCTGCTAATTTTTGTACCACTTCAACTACTTTTCTTTGTGCATCTTCCACATCTTTTACACGCACAGCCCCCAAAAATCCCATTTCTTCAAGAAAGGCTTCACTCGCACGCGAAGACATATTTGCTAAGAATTTTTGTTTTAATTCTTCACTAGCTCCTTTAAGTCCTATCATAAGATCTTTTTTATCAGCCACTTTCAAAATTTCTCTAATTGCATTAGTACTAAGTTTACTGATATCATCAAAAGTAAACATAAGTTCTTTAATAGTCTCAGCAAGACGTTCGTCACTTTGTTCAATGTAGGTTATGGTAGATTTGCTTGCTTTTTGGCCTAAGCGATTGAGTACTTCAGCCACCGCTCTTGGACCGCCCACCTCAACTTTATAAGAAGTAAGGCTTTCAAGTTTGCTTTCAAGAACAGCAGAAACTCTTTTAATAATACTTGGAGAAATATCTCCTAAATTTGCCATTCTTATTACAACTTCAGCCCTTAATTCATCACTAAAATATTCTAAAGTTTCAGCTGCGTGGATTGAATCCATATGTGCTAAAATAAGAGCGATAGTTTGTGGATGTTCTTTCACAATAAAATCTGCAAGTTGTTGTGGTTTAATTTGAGCCAAATAGGAAAAATTTTGATTATTTTCCATGCTTTTGGTAAGTTTTTCAAGAATTTTATTAGCAATTTCTGGACCAAAAGTACGAAATAAGATTTCTTTAGCATACTCCAAACCACCGCTTTTAATATATTGATTGGATTGAAGCAAGGTATAAAATTCTTCTAAAACTGCTGTAGCTACTGCTCTATCGACATTTTTTGCCATAGCAATATAGCGAGAAATTTCCGTAATAACATCAATTTCCATATGTGCAAAAACTGAAGTTGTTGAATCTTCTCCAAGCTGTATAAGAAATATCGCTACTTTTTCAGGCATCGATAAATCATCATAGACCATTTTTTGTTCTTCGCTAAGTTTTATCATTTATATGTCCTTTTCGCTAAATTCACTATCATTTTGAATTAAATTTTGCAAAAGAATAGCAATTTCTTCACCTTTATCACTTACTAATCCACGTAATTTTTCAAGTAAAACCTCATACTGAATAGAATCTTCATTGAAATTATCCCCAAAGCCAAGTTGCTCTTCAACTTTCTTTCTAGCTGCATTAAATTTCTCTAATGCATCTTCGGCATCATCAATAATGGCATTGAGTCCTCCTTCTTGAGCCTCTTCTTGAGCAGCCACATCTTCGAGCATTTTCTGTATAAAAGGGGTAATAACCTTTTTGTAAAAAATAAAAAGTAAGATTGCTGCAATAAAATACTTAACAGGCGGAATAAAAGGTTCAACAAAACGATTGTAAAAGGTTTTAACTTTGCTTTCCACTCGAATAGATTCGCGGTGAAATGGCAAGTTTTGTACTACAACGCTATCACCTCTTGTTGCATTAAAATTAATTGTATTTTTAACTATACTTTCTATACTAGCCAATTCTTGTTTTGTAAGTGGAACATACTCGCTTTTAACTTCTCCGTTTGCGTCGACTACATCCTCATATCTTCCATCAATAGTTACAGCCGCTGATGTTCGAAGAATAGTTGCAAATTGTTTTTTGGTATTGGTAACTGTCTTTGAAAGCTCGTTATTTGTGGTGACTTGATTTTTTTTGTAGGTATCAATCTCCCCTTTATTATCAAGTCCTTCAACAGGACCTATATTGGAAACAGCACCTGGAACACCTTGAATTTCTGGATCTTTTCTTCCAGTTCTTTCCTCATTTAAAGTCTGTTCACTTCTTACAACAGGATTTGGATCATAAATCTCACTTTGAGATTCTTGTTTAGAAAAATCAAAATCTATATTTACACTTACTTTTACTTTATCAGTTCCACCTGCGAAAGGAGCTAAATTTTCTACAATTTTATCCTCTAATGCTTTTTCTTGATCGCTTTTAAATTTAATCTGAGCACGCACTAAATCATCTTCATACGCTTCTTGTTCATCTAAAGGAATACCTCTTTGATCGCTGATTTTAACATTTTCTTTTGTAAGCTTAGGGACTGCAGCTGAAACTATATTTTTAATTCCATCGATTTGTTTTCTAGTAAGTTTTAATCCTTCTTTAACATTAACCACAACTGAAGCAGTTGGAGGTATTTGTCTTTCAGTAAAAACTGTATCTTTTGGAAAAGCTATATGCACAACCGCGCTACGGATTGGTTCTAATGTTTCAATAGTCCTTGATAATTCACCCTCAATAGCTCTTTGGTATCTTACTCTTTGCTCTTCATTAGTCGCCCCAAATTGTTGTTGATCAAAAGCCTCAAAACCTATACGACTATCTTTTATCAAACCCTCACTAGCTATAAACATTCTTTGACGATATACTTGATCTTGGGGAACTAAAATTTTATTTTCACTAGCAAGTTTATAAGGAATATTATTTTGTTCGAGCTTGGCTACAATTGCCGCAGAAGAACTAGGGCTAACATCCTCAACTAAAATAGCATAACCATCATTTGCACCACTTCCACCTCCACGAAATAGCGTTAAAAATACCAAAAATCCAACCACAACAACTATAGATGCGGCAATGACTATACGTTGCTTGCGAGTTAATTTTTGATAAAGTTGTCCAACTTGATGCAACATCTCTTTAAAATCCATTTTAAATTCCATTAGTCCTCATCCCTTACAAATCTATGATTATTACTTCTTAAAAACTTTATACTTCTTTTAAGATAAGTCCAAAAACTTAATATTGTATCATTTTTTATATTTAATTAAGCTATAAACCGAAATTTTATTTTAAAATTCAGTAAAAATTATATAAAAAATGTAATAATTTTTCAAAATTCAAAACCAAATTTTACTATGATTTATCTATTTATAAAAGTTTCCTTAATTGCTATTATGCTCTTTTTATTAGAAATTTTATCATTTTTATACTAAAACATAAATTTACATAAATAAAATCATTGCAATATTTTAATAAAGCTTTCAAATTTTTATTGAAATAATTTGATTTTTAAATTTAAGAAGCTATTTTATCTCTAAATTTCTTGAAACGGCAAAAATTTTTTCATAAATCAATTCTATTGCATCATGATCTAAATTTTTTAAATTTTTATTTTTTAAACGATTAAGAATTGCTTTTTCTCTCTCAGGATAATAAATTTCTTTATTATGGCTTTTTTTAATCTCTCCTATGCTTTTAACATAAGCCATTCTTTCATTTAAGAGCTCTAAAATTTTATCATCCACTATATCAATTTTATCTCTTAGTTCTTTTAAATCAAGCATTGCTCTTCCTTTAAAATTTCCAAAACACTAGGATAAACTCCATCAAGAATGCTTACATCAATACCTTTAGTATTATTTAATTTTCCACTTAAAACTAAAAAAGTTTTCATATTTAATTCTTTTGCTTTAAGCAAATCCCCTTTAAAATCATCGCTGATTATTTTTATATCTTCAAACCGAGCATTTTGATTTTGCATTTTTAACAATTTTAATGCCTCATTGTAAAAAATTACACTTGGCTTACCCACAACATCGTATTCAAAATGAATGGCATTTTTAAGCATAGCCATTATACTTCCAACTCCTGGATAAGACTTGTTATCCTTTTTATAAATGCTACTTTCATGCATTGCCACAACCTTAACTCCATTTTTAATCATTTCGATAATGCTGGCAAAATCATTAAATTTAAAATCATCAAAACTAGCAATAAGAACTAATTCTGGATTTTTAAAATCCAACTTAAAGCCAAGCATTTCAAGACTTTGCAAAAATTCATTAGCACCAAAAGCAGCGACTTTACAAGGCTTAAAAAGAGTTTTTAAGATATAAAAAGGATCAAGATAAGCATTATCTTTTATGTTTAAACCTTTTTGTCTTAAAATTTCTAAAAAATCAAGTTTTTTAGTATTATTTGTGATAATCACATAAGTAAGATTATTTGCATTTAAAAAATCAATTAATTCTTTAGCTCCGAAAATTAAAGATTTATCAACATCTGAAATAAGCGTTCCTTGAACATCTAAAAAAAACATTTTAAACCTTTATAAACTTCTCCTCTAAAGCAATTTGATCTTCAAAGCTTTCTCTTTGGCGAATTAGTCTTATCATCCCATTTTCTAAAGCTAACTCGCAAACTTTATTTCTAGTATTGTAATTACTGCTCATGCTAAAGCCATACGCCCCAGCATTTTTAATTACCATTATATCATCATTTTGTGTATGAGGTAATAATCTTTCCTTGGCAAAAAAATCACCGCTTTCACAAACTCCACCTACAACATCGCATAGGCTTTCTTCTCCTCGATTATAAGGCATATAAATTTCATGATAAGCTTCATACAAACTCGGACGTATTAAATCATTCATCGCACCATCAACAATCACAAAACGCTTTGTTTTATTATATTTTTCATAAAGAACCGAACAAACAAATTCCCCATTTTGAGCCACTAAAAATCGTCCGGGTTCCATTCCAATGGTTACATCAAGTCCATTAAGATTAGCCAAAATTCCTTGTGCATACTCATAAAGATTAGGCTCTAAATCTCCTTTTTTATAAGCTATACCAAGCCCTCCACCTATATCAAAAAATTTAAGATCAATCTTTAAAGCCTTTAATTCTTTAGCAAGTTTTGCAACGATGTTAGCTGCTTCATATATAGGACTTAAATCTAAAAGTTGTGATCCGATATGAAAATGAACTCCAATAGGTTCTAAAAAAGAAGAATTATTTGCATAAATATACATTTTCTTAGCGCTCTCAATTTCAACCCCAAATTTATTTTCATTTAACCCTGTAGAAATATAAGGATGAGTTTTTGCATCTACATTAGGATTAACCCTTATACTGATTCTTGCTTTAGTGTTTAATTCTTTAGCTACTTGTTCCAAAAGCATCATTTCAGCTTCACTTTCAAGATTGATATATAAAATATTATATTTTAAAGCAAGTTTGAGTTCTTCTTTGGTTTTACCTACTCCACTAAAAATGATTTTATAAGGTTTTGCACCAACTTTTAAAGCACGTTTAACTTCTCCTATACTCACGCAATCAAACCCGCTATCTAATTTTACAAGCATTTGTAAAAGACTTAAATTTGAATTAGCTTTCACTGCATAAAAAATTTGTGATTTTCTTGCTTTAAAAGCATTTTTTAATTCTAAAAATTTTTCTTTAATTGCATCAAAATTATAAATATAAAAAGGGGTTTGAAATTCATCTTTAAGTTTTTTATAATCCATACTTTCCTTCTTTAAATTTTAATATCTCATCAGCGATTTTTATAAAATTTCATTGAACCAAAAAAACCTAATAATACAATAGGCAAAACAATACCAATTTCACTGATTATAACACCATTTTCACTTAATCTTGAAAGTAAAAACAAAAATCCCCAAGATAGCAATGTCATCACAAAAGCCACAAAAGCCACAAAAGCAAGGTTAAAAAATCTAGAAATAACAGGAAAATAATAATACATAATAAGCATTAAAAAAGGAGCAAAAAATGGCATAAATATGAGTTTGTAAAGATTTATTTTTAGCGTTTCTATACTAATATTTTGATTTTTAAAAAGTCTCAAACTCTCCCAAGCATCTAAAATAGAATAGCTACTATTACTGGCTACACTTTCAATAATTTTTGGCTTAAAACCTTCCAAAGCACCTAATTCTTTAAAATCTTGTATATCAAGCCCTTTAGCTCCAAGAATATATTCTTTAGGGAGTATGGTTAGATTTCCTTCTTTTAAAATCCAATTTCCATCTTTAAAAGTTGCTTTTTTAGCTTCAAAGAAAGAATTTAATGTTGAATTATTAAGATCAAAGATTTTGATATTTTGAACACTATCTTGCCCATTATTGATTTTGGAAATATAGACAAAATCATTATTAAATTTTAAAAAAACTTCTCCACTTTGTTTATTTAAAACCCCATTTTTTAAAATATTTTTTTTATAATCATTTGCATAAGCAAAAGAAGTAAAATTTAAACCAATATAAACACAGCAAAAAAATAAAGCCCATAAAAAAGGAAAAATTACAACTAAATTTTTACTAATGCCCAACGCATAAAAACTAACTAATTCATTTGTTCTAATCATAGAAATTAACGATAAAACAAATGCAAAAACTATAGAAAGTGGCAAAATATAAGGCACAGCAGAACAAGCTAAAAAAACTACATAGAGTAACTGAAGATTAACGCTTTGTGGTAAATCTTTAAAATTTAAAAGCAAATCAATACCGCAATAAAAACCAATTAAAGATAAAAATATTATGAAAAAATTTTTAAGATAAATTTCTGAAATAAAACGAAAAAAAATCCACATTTTAAGCTCTTAAACTATATAAAGACGAAACACTTGATAAATCTTTTTCAATCAGTTCAAATAATGCTTTTTTAGAGTGTTCTAAAATTTTATCTAAAACTATTTTTTCCTCGTCTTTAAATTTCCCTAAAACATGAGAGATGACATTTTCTGTCTTACCTACACCTATACGCACTCTTTCGTAATCATTTCCGCACAAAGAATCAATACTTTTTAGTCCATTATGTCCGCCACTTGAACCGCCTTTTTTAAAACGCAAAGCTCCTAAATTTATATCGATATCATCATGTATGACTATAAGCCTTTCACATTTATAAAAATCCTTAACCGCTTTAACACTAATGCCTGAATTATTCATATATGTGCTAGGTTTAAGAAGAAGTAAGGAGGAGCCGATCTTAAACAGCTCTCCTTGAAATTTTGAATTAACAAGACTTGTAAAATCTTGATCTTTTAAAATTAAATCAATCAGCATAAAGCCTACATTATGGCGAGTGTTTTTGTATTCTTCGCCTATATTGCCAAGCCCTACGACTAAGATCATCTAGCTTTTTCTACACCAACAACCGCTATCCTATCAGCGTCTAAAATGGTAACACCTTCAGGAACTACTACATCGCGAACAAGTAAAGCATCACCTACATCAAGCTTGCTAACATCAAGTTCAAAGAAATTTGGTAAATTTTCAGCTTTACATTTAACTTTTAATCTTCTCTTAGATTGGATTAAAACACCTTTATTTTTAAGACCGATAGCCGTTCCTGTGATTTTAACTGGAATCATATATTTAGAAATTACACCTTTTTGTGCAACTTTTAAATCTACGTGTTTTAAATCACTTGTAACTGGATCTTTTTGATAATCCACAACCACAACATTTAAAGTTTGAGAACCCACTTTAACATCAAAAGCTAAAGTTGTTTTTTTACGAACTTCTTTAATGAATTCATTGACCTTAAAAGCAGCGTGGATATTTTCCAATCCCTTACCATAGATGTTTGCGATTAGATAACCATCTCTTTTTAAAGCTTTAGCTGCTTTTCTACCGATACTCTCTCTAACGATACCTTCTAACATCTTTTTATCCTTTCAAAAAAATAAGCTTTAATTTTAGCAAATATTGGCTTAGTTAAAAGTAAAAAAGTATATAATTACGATTTAAAACTGTATTTGGGATATTTTTTTGAAAAAAGAATTAAATACTGCTTGGCTATGGGTTATTTTTGGAGCCTTGATAGAGTGTTTTTGGGTGAGTGGTTTAAAATACTCCTATGAAATTTGGCATTATTACTTAACCGCTATAGGTATTTTTATCTCTTTTAATTGTTTTTTAAAAGCATGTAAAAAAATAGAAATCAGCATAGCTTATAGTGTTTTTGTAGGCATTGGAACCGCTGGTATTGTGATAGCTGAAATTGCCATTTTTCATGAAAAATTTTCTATTTTAAAAATCTTTTTCATACTGCTTTTATTACTCGGTGTGATAGGTTTAAAATTCAGTTCTAAAGAAAATTAATGGCTTGGATATTTTTAATCATTGCTGGAATTTGCGAAATTATAGGTGTTATCATCATGAAAAAATACGTCGATACACACGCAAAAAAATATCTTTTATCTCTCATATTATGCTTTATGTGTTCTTTTATGAGTTTGAGTTTGAGTATGCAAAGCATTACTATGAGTATTGCTTATGCTATTTGGACAGGTATCGGTGCTGTAGGTAGCGTTGTAGTAGGTGTGGTTTTATTTAAAGAAAGTAAAAATTTCTTAAAACTCTTTTTTATTTCAGTGATTTTAGTTTCTACTATAGCTTTGAAATTACTTTCTTAAAAGGATTAAAATGCAAATTTATATTAGTAGTATTCATACTGATGTTGGAAAAACGTATTTAAGTGCTAGAATTTGCAAAGAATTGGGTTTTGATTATTTTAAACTCATTCAAGCAGGCACTCCAAAAGATAGTGATATCATAGCTCAATTTAGCCCAAAAACCAAAATTTTTAAAGAAGGTATATTTTTACAAACTCCTGTATCGCCTCACAAAGCAAGAACTTTAGAAGGGTTAAATTATAAAGCTTTTGATATTGCTTTGCCTCAAAGCGATAAACTCATTATAGAGCTTGCAGGTGGTCTTTTTTCGCCTATTGATGATGAAAAAACCATGATTGATTTTATGCAAAAATTTAAACGTCCTACTATCTTAGTCGCAAAAGATTATCTAGGAAGTATTAATCACACTATTTTAAGCATAGAAACTTTAAAGCAAAAAGATATACCTATCCTTGCCTTAGTTTTAAAAAGCGAGGATAATTTTAGTAAAGATTTTATACAAAAATACACACAATTTCCTATTATAGAATTTGATGATAAAGTTTGTAAAAAACTTTCAAAAATCATTAAAAATTTGCTCTAAGCTATCCACTACATAAGAAATTTGCTCTTTTGTAATCACATAAGGGGGCATAAAATAAATCGTATTTCCAAGCGGCCTTAAAAGCAAATCTTTTTTTAAAGCTCTTTTAAAAACCTCAAGTCCAGCTCTTTCGTATTTTGCATTTAAAATATCAAAAGCACTGATCATCCCGCAAGCTCTAAAATTGCCAAGAAAATCAAATTTTTTAAGTCTTGAAAACTCTTGCTGTATAAAGGTGCTTAAAATTTTATTTTTTTCTAAAATATTTTCATTTTCAAATATATCTAAAACTGCATTTGCCGCAGCACACGCTAAAGTATTTCCCGTATAACTATGAGAATGCAAAAAAGCTTTATATTCTTTGTAAGGTGCGTAAAAAGCTTGGTAAATTTCATCCTTAGTAAGCACCACAGAAAGAGGCATAAACCCACCCGTAATCCCTTTTGAAAGACAAATAAAATCAGGGCTTTGTTTGCATTGATGTAAAGCAAAAAGTGTCCCAGTTCGCCCAAATCCCACAGCAATTTCATCAAAAATAACTTGCACATTAAACTCATGACAAAGCTTTATAGCCTCATCAATAAATCCTGCCTCATACATATGCATATTTCCAGCACACTGCACTAAAGGTTCTAAGATAAAAGCACAAATTTCACTAGAATGCTTTTCTAAAATCCCTTTTAGAGCAAAAAGCTCTTCTTGATAGTCTTTATTTTTTGGAACAGGAGCATTAAGACATTCTAAAAGCAAAGGATTGTAAGTATCTTTATAAAGCGCGACATCTCCTACACTTAAAGCCCCTAAAGTTTCGCCATGATAAGAATTGCTTAGAGATAAAAATTTATTTTTTTTCAAACCCTGATTTAAATGATAGTGAAAACTCATTTTAAGTGCTATTTCTACCGCACTTGATCCATTATCCGCATAAAAACATTTATTAAAATCTCTCCCAACTTTTTCACAAAGTCTAGCTGAAAGTTTGATAATAGGCTCATGCGTAAAACCGGCCAAAATCACATGTTCAAGCTCATCAACTTGCCTTTTAATAGCATTTGCAATTTTTTCATTACAATGCCCAAAAAGATTCACCCACCAAGAACTGATACAATCTAAATATCTTTTATCGTCAAAATCATAAAGCCAAACCCCTTTAGCTTTTTTTATAGGGATTAAAGGCACATTTTCATGATCTTTCATTTGAGTACAAGGATGCCAAATGTGTTTTAAATCAAGCTGTTTTAAAAATTCATTATCCATCATCTAACTTCTTTTTTAAAAATAATGTGGCAAAATAATACTTTAAAATTCTAAATTTTTAGGAACAAAATGCCCGTTGAAAAAATCTTACAAGATTTAAAAGATGATCACAATTTTAGATCCCTACCTCATCTAAAACATGAAGGAAAATTTGTCTATAAAGAAGGCAAAAAGCTTTTAAATTTAGCCTCAAATGATTATCTAGCACTCTCTTATGATAAAGAATTAAAAGAAGAATTTCTAAGCACTTTAAAAGATGAAAATCTATTTTTTTCAAGCTCAAGCTCAAGAAGTTTGAGTGGGAATTTTGAAATTTATGAAGAATTAGAAGATTATTTAAAAGCAGATTTCAAAGATAAAGAAATACTTCATTTTAACAGTGGGTATCATTTAAATTTATCCTGCATAGCTGCACTTTCAAGCTTAGATAAAACTCTTTTTTTAGCCGATAAATTTATCCATGCAAGTATGATCGATGGACTAAGGCTTAATAGGACTAATTTTTTTCGCTATAAACACAATGATTTAGATCATTTAGAATTCTTAATCCGGAAACACTATGAAAAATATGAAAATATCGTCATACTTAGCGAAGCTTTATTTAGCATGGATGGAGATTTTAGCGATCTAAAGGCCCTTGTTGAACTCAAAAAAACTTATCCAAAAATAAAACTCTATATTGATGAAGCCCATAGCGTTGGGTGTTTTGATAAAAAGGGTTTAGGATATGCAAAATTCCTTGGTCTAGAAAATGAAATTGATTTTTTGGTTTTTACCTTTGGAAAAGCTATTGCTTCAATGGGTGCTTGTATGATTTGCACTAAAAAATATAAAGATTTTTTCATCAATAAAGCACGTGCTTTTATCTATTCTACGGCTTTACCTCCTATCAACGTTGCTTTTACGCTTTTTATTTTTAAAAATATGACAAAATTTCAAAATAAAAGAGAAAATTTATACCGTCTAAGCCAAAATTTTAAAAATAAACTCAAAGAAAAAAAATATCAAATTTTAGGGGATTGCTATATCGTTTCTTTGATTTTAGGGGATAATAAAAAAGCCTTAGAAATAGCCCAAATACTTGAAAAAGGTGGTTTTTTCGCTCCAGCGATCAAAGAACCTACCGTACCTAAAAACACAGCTAGAATTCGCTTTTCTTTACACGCAGGACTTGATCAAAACGATCTTAATCCAATTTTGGAGTTATTATGAAAAATACTTTTTTATGCAAAAATCCCAATTGCGATGAATTGATTGTTGTTTTTGGAGGATTTACAAACCATCCAAGTCATTTTTTGCATTTGAAAAGTGAAAAAAATGTTGTATTGTTTTATGATTTTGAAAATTTAGATTTTGAATTTGATTTTAAAGCATTTTCAAAAATTAAATTAATAGCCTTTTCCATGGGAGTTTGTCTTGCTAATTATCTTTTAAAAGAACACGATTTTGATCAAAAAATCGCCGTCAATGGCACAAATTTAGGCATAGATAAAGAAAAAGGTATCCATCCTGCACTTTTTAGTAAAACCATAAAAAAATTTAATTTAGAAAGCTTTAAAAATTCTTTATTTAAAAATCATAAAGATAAGGCTAAAAATTTTATTTTTAAAGATGAAAATGCCTTGAAAAATGAGCTTAATATACTTTTTGAATTTGCCCTAAAAGAGCAAAAAGAAAATTTAATTTGGGATAAAATTTACTCAAGCAATCAAGATGAAATTTTTCCACAAAATGCTTTAAAAAAAAGCTTTGAAAATTTAATTTTTCTAAATGAGCCTCATTTTGCATTTTTTCATTTTCATTCTTGGGATGAGTTTTGAATTTTTTAAAAGCCAAATCAAGCTATCAAAAAGCTGCAAAAGTGCAAGATTGGATGGGAAATAAGCTTTGTGAAAAAATCCCTACAAATAAAATTTTTGATCAAGTCTTTGAATTTGGTTGCGCGCAAGGTGAATTCACGCAAAAATTAAAAAAGAAAATCATCTTTCAAAAATACATTTTAAACGACATTTTAGATTATAAAATTCAAGATAAAGTTGAAATTTTTGATATGAATGATATTGCCTCCCACCCTTTAAGCACTCAAAAATTCGATCTTATTGCTTCTAATGCAACCTTGCAATGGCTTGATCTAAAAAAAATTCTTCCTACTCTTAAAAACATGCTTAACTTAGAAGGCATTTTACTTTTATCTACTTTTGGTGAAAAAAATTTAGAACAAATCGCAAAAAGCACAGGATTTTCTTTAAACTATCTTTCTCTTTTTGAAATAAAAAAAATCCTACAAGAGTATTTTTTTGAAATTTTTATAGAAGAAGATTTTATCACCTTAGAATTTGAAAGCTCTTTAGAAGTTTTTAGACACTTAAAATTAAGCGGGGTAAATTCTTTAGGTTATCACGCCTTATCAAAAACTTTTTTAAAAGACTATGAAAAAAGATTTCAAAACAAACTCACCTATCATCCTATTTTTATTTATGTAAAAAAAATATAAAATTATTTTGTTATAATCTGGGCAAATTTCCTTAGGAACTATCACAAATGAAAAAAATATTATTTTTTTGTATGTTTTTATTTTTTTCTCTTAAAGCAGAAAATCTTAGTATTTTTGTTGCTTCTTCGGCCTCAAAAGCTATGAGTGCGATTAAAGATGAATTTTTAAAAACTCACCCAAATGATAATATAGAAATGACTTTTGGTGCTTCTGGAAAATACTATCAACTTTTAAAGCAAGGGCGAAAATTTGATTTATTTTTTTCAGCCGATGAAAAATACGCTGAGGCAATTTTTAAAGATCAAAACGCCTTAGAAAAACCAAAAATTTATGCTTTAGGTGTTTTAGCCTTATATAGTTTAGACCCGAATTTAATCCATCTTGAAAATCTCAAAGAAAATTTAACAAAAATCAATCATCTAAGCATAGCAAATCCAAAAATTGCTCCTTACGGGGTTGCTGCTAAAGAAATTTTAGAAAAACTTGATCTAAATGAAAACTTAAAAAATAAAATTATCCTAGGTGATAACATCGCACAACCGGTTTTATATGTTGATTCTAAAGCATCTGAACTTGGTATCGTGGCTTATTCTTTAGTTTCTCCTATTAACCACCCTAAAGGACACGCAAGCATTATTGACTTAAAATATTTTACCCCTTTAAAGCAAAGCTTTGTGATCACAAAATACGCCAAAAATAAAAAACTAGCCTTTAAATTTAGTGATTTTATAAGCTCAACTAAGGCGAAAGAAATTTTTAAAAAATACGGATTTAACACCCCATGAATATTTTAAAAGGCAAAATTTGCGAAGTTAGTCATCAAGATGATTTGATACTCGTAAAAATAAATTGCGAAAATGAAATTTTTCAAGTTTTAATGCTTGCTCCATTTAAAGAACTCAAATTAGATCAAGAACTCCAAATGCTTTTTAAAGAACACGAGCTTTGTCTTGCCTCGCTAAATTCTAATTTAAGCGTAGAAAATTCCTTTAAAGCAAAAATTTCAAAAATCAAAGAAGGAAAACTCTTATATCATGTATTTTTTAAATTCCACAATCAAGAACTTTCTAGTTTGATCACCAAAGAAAAAGCTTTGGAATTAAAACTTTGTCAAAATCAAGAATGGCTTTGTTTTATCAAGGCAAATGATATTATTTTAAGGACAAACAATGCTTGATCCTGTCTTTTTACAAACTCTTTTTCTAACCCTTAAACTAGCTTTTATAACCACTTTTATACTTTTTTTTATAGGTGTTTTTTTAGCCTATATTTTAAGTTTCACTCGTTTTCCTTTTAAAGCTTTATTGCAAACTTGTATCAATTTACCTTTAGTTTTACCTCCTAGCGTTTTAGGCTTTTATCTTTTGATCAGTTTTTCAGCCAATACTTTTTTAGGAGAATTTTTGCAAAAATATTTTCATCTTTCTTTGGTTTTTACCTTTGAGGGACTTGTCTTTGCTTCTATCGTTTTTTCCTTACCCTTTATGATCAATCCTTTACAAAGTGCTTTTTCATCGATCAATCAAAATCTCTTAGATGCTTCTTATACTTTAGGCAAAAGCAAAATAACCACTCTTTTTAAGGTCATCTTACCCAATTGCAAAGCGGGGATTTTTTCAGCTTGTGCGATGAGTTTTGCCCATACTATGGGTGAATTTGGAGTTGTTATGATGATAGGCGGACACAAACAAGGCGAAACTTTAGTCGCTAGTATCGCAATTTATGATGAACTTGAAACCTTAAATTACACCCTAGCACACCAATACGCTTTTACGCTTTTCATCCTTTCTTTTGCCATACTTTTAAGCCTATATTTTGTCAATAAAAAGTTGAATTTTTAGGAAATTAAATGCTAAAGCTAGATCTAAAATATCAAATCAATGCTAAAAATTTTGAATTTAAAACTCACATTGATCAAGGCGAAATCACAGCTATTTTTGGAGAAAGCGGAGCTGGAAAGACAACTTTACTTAAAATCATAGCAGGGTTAATCAAACCAAATTGCGGACGCTTAGAAGTAGATAATAAAATTTGGTTTGATAGTAAAAAAAATATCAATCTAAACATACAAAAAAGAAAAATAGGTTTTATGTTTCAAGATTATGCTTTATTTCCTAATATGAATGTCAAAGAAAATTTAAGCTACGCAAATAAAAATGAAAAAAAAATCAATGAATTTTTAGAGCTTATGAATTTAAAAGAATTAGCCAAAGCATACCCTAAAGAACTTTCAGGCGGACAAGCCCAAAGGGTTGCTCTAGCAAGAGCCTTAATAAGAGAGCCTAAAATTTTGCTTTTAGATGAACCTTTAAGTGCTTTAGATTTTAAAATGCGTATGAATTTACAAGATGAACTTGCAAAAATTTTACATCATTTTAAAATCACAACCTTATTTGTAAGCCACGATATAGCCGAAATTTACAAGCTAAGCCATAAAATCATAGAAATTAAAAATGGCAAGATCATTAAAAATTTACCTAAAAATGAATTTTTTACACAAGCAAATTTAAGTGCAAAATTACGCTTTAGTGCGACTTTGCTTGAGATTACAAAAAGCGATATTTTGATTATTTTTACCCTACTTTTAAATCAAAATATCGTTAAAATCACACTCAGCGAAGAAGAATTTTTAAAAGATTATCAAGATGTAAAAATCGGCGATACGCTTTTACTTTCCATAAAAGCTTTTAATCCTATCATCGTAGGGAAAATTAAATAATAAAGGATATTAAACTTTAAACTGTAAGCATTCTTTTAATATCTTTTAATCTCTTAACGCAAATTTCAAGATCTTTGTTTTTGGTTGCATTGTCTTTTTTAGCATAAGCGTGCAAAATAAATAACTTCGTTTCAAAAGCATAAAAAATTCTAATCGAATGTCTTGGAGTTTTTAATCTGATCTTAAAAATATCATCGCATCTTGTTTTACTGTGTTGCTCATCAAGCTTGTTGCCGTTTATGGCTAATTCTTGTATCATTTTATAAGCTTTTTCTTTATAGCTTGACTCAAGGCTATTTATAAATTTAGTGATTTTATTATTATAATAAACGATTTCATACATAAAAAACCTTTGATTTGCCGATATTTACTTTAAAAAATAAAGTCTTATTTTTTCAAATCCTTAAATAAATAATTTAAATATTGATTTAAAATTTCTTCTCTTTCATATAAATCTTTAAAATTTGAAATTTTAACATTGAGTGCAAAAGATTGATAAGAATGAAATTTTTTCAAATAAACAAATCCTACAATCCAAGCGATACTATTATTAAAGCCTGTTTTACCATAAAGAATAAAATCATCATTTTGTTTTAGCTCGATCGTTTTAATAACTTCTTCTTGAATTTTTTTAGAATAAGGAAGTTTTAAATTGGCAAGTTGAAAAAGTAAAGTGACTTGTTCTTTAGCTGAAATTTGCAAAGTATTATCAAGCCAAAAAGTATCTATCTTAGAAATTTTTTTATTACCATAATCAAGCTTGTTTAAATTTTCTTGCATTCTTATTTTGCCTATTTTTCTAGCAAGTTCTTTAAAAGCAGGTACTTGAGATCTTTTTATAGCTGAAGTTAAATTCGCATCTTGCGCCCAAGAAGGTAAAAACACTTTTTCACCTTTATAATGATAAAAAACTTCACTTGTATCTTTAAGTACGTGAGAATTTAAAGCGATTAAAGCATTAAAAATTTTAAAAGTAGAAGCTGGAGAAAAACGCTTTTTAGCTTTTAAAAAATCATTGCTAAAAAACTCTTTACCATCATAAACAATCATCACTCCGCTAAGATTTTGCTCTTTAAAAAAATTCGGTAAATTCTTAGCAAAAATAAAATTTTGAAAAAGTAAAAATAAAACAAATATTCTTAGCATGTTTTTTCTATAACTTTTTTTAAGGCTAAGGAAGCCAAGGCTAAACCAAAAGAAGCTGTAACCCCCATAAAAGAACCAAGATCTTTACAACAAGGCATTTCATCTGAAAATACCACATCAAAATCTTTATTAAAGCCTGATTTTCTAAGTTCATAACGAAATTTCTTTGCTAAAGCATCACCATAAGTTTTAAAAATACTTGTCGTTTTTATACGCGTAGGATCGAGTTTTCTTGCACCTCCTGTAGAAGAAACAAAAATTTGCTTTTTAAAATCAACCCTATTAGCCAAAGCGACCTTAGCTGGAATATCATCAATCGCATCAACAACCAAATCAAAAGGACTTAAATCAAAATTATCAAGAAAATCTTGATCGATTTTAGCCTTTATCCCTTTTGCTTTATAAATTCTTTCAAAAACTTTTACTTTTTCTTCACCTATATACTCGCTGTGAATTTGGCGATTTTGGTTAGTGATTTCAAAACAATCTCCATCGATTAAAGTAAGATTTGCAAAACCACTTCTAAAAAGTGCATCAACGCAAATTCCACCGACTCCTCCAAGACCACAAACCAAAACTTTAGTTTGAGAAATTTTCTCTAAATTTTCTTCCCCAATTAACCACTTTATACGTGTAAATCTATCGTTCATTTTTTATCCTTAAGCCATTTTTTAGTTTTTTTCAATTTTTTATACGCTGTTAAATCAAGCATTATAGGCGTAATAGTCACATAACCTTTCTTTAAAAGAGCAATATCGGATTTTTTTTCTTCTTCAAAATCCAAACTAGAACTTGCAAGCCAAAAATACTTCTTTCCTCTAGGATTAACATTACAATGGGCTTTATAATTGTAAATTCTTTTTCCAACTTTAGCGATTTTAATCCCTTTAAATTTAGTTTTTGAAGATGGAAAATTCACATTTAAAAATTCTTTTTTATCTAAAGGAAATCCTTGATTAAAAATTTTTTTCACAAGTTTTTTAGTAATCTTTAATGCATTTTCATAATTTATCTTTTCATTCTTTTTGTAAAATTGCGAAAGAGCAAGAGCTGGAACTCCTTGTAAAACAGCCTCCATAGCTCCCGCACAAGTCCCAGAATACGTAATATCCTCACCCACATTTACACCTTTATTAATCCCACTTATGACAAGATCGGGTAATTTTTTCTTGTAAAAAGCATGTAAGGCTAAATAAATACAATCCGCAGGAGTTCCATCATCAAGTTTATAAAATCTTTTTTTAACTTTAACAAACTGAAGAGGTCTTACTAAAGTGATAGAATGAGAACAGGCTGATTTTTCACTAGAAGGTGCTACTATAGTTATTCTCGCTTTAAATTCTTTCTGAAGCATTTTTATTAGTTTTTTTAAACCTTCACTTTCATAACCATCATCGTTAGTAATAAGAATTTCTTTCATTATTTTCCTTGAAAAGAATTGAATTAAAACTTAAAATTTTATCATCCTGTAGAATCTTAGAATTAAGTCTCTTTTTTTTAACCAAAATTTTTATAAAACTTGGCACAAAAAGTAAGTTAAAATTATACAAAGTTATTTTTTAGATTTTTTTAAAACTTAAAAAATTACAAAAAAATTGAAATAGAATTTTAAGAATCTCCAATTTTATGAATTTTATATTTAATCAAAAAGTTTGATATTTTTCTAAATTATGTTATGATATCAAATATCAAAATTAAGGATATTTCCATTATGAAAAAAATTAAATATGGCTTATTTTTTCTAACTTTTACTATAATATTTTCGGCTTGTTCTACCAAAGAACTCAATCCTTTAGGGCGATCTTATGGAGAAATGTATGATGGCGATCCTTTAAAAATAGGAGAAGAGGCAACCAAACCTACTAAAGAAACTATTCCTAGCCTAGTTGAAGGACAAAAATTTCCAGCTATCCCTTTGGTGCCTCCTGTTATTCGTTTTGATTCTGCAGATGCAAATTCGACACAAATTCCAAGACCGAGATTAAAATCAAGTGGCGGGTTTAACGATGTTTCTGTTGCTGGAAATACTGGTTATGCAAGTGATTTTGTAACTATTATGAATCCAAATGGAGCAGCACTTACTATATGGGGAACCAATCCAGGGAATTGGATATGGGGTTATAGTTTATACAATAGTCAAAAATTTGGGGATGCTAGAATTTGGCAATTGATCGAATTTACAAATGATATTGTTATGATAAAAAATGCTCAAACTGGCACTTGTTTAAATGCTTATGGGAATGGTATAGTGCATTACCCTTGCGATCAAAGCAATCACGCGCAATTTTGGAAACTTACTCCTATGAGTAATGGGGCATATCAAATTAGCAATCTTGCAACCCAACAATGCATACAAACTCCTGTAAGAGATGTGATGCATGAATTTAATCTCAGTTCTTATAAAATTTTTCTAACAAATTGCGTTAAACCAGGTGAAAAAACTTTAGACAGGCAATGGTATATCACAACACCTGCCGATGGGGCTAATTCACCTTATTAAAAGGAATAAATTATGAAAAAAATTATTTTATTTTTAGTTTTTAATATTAGTTTTGTTTTCGGAGCTTTAGAGGATTATTCCACAGGCACTTGGAATATGCAAGGTTCTTCAGCTTCGACTGAAAGCAAATGGAATGTTAGTGTTAGACAACTTGTAACTGGAGAAAATCCTTTAAATATTGTAGCGATCCAAGAAGCAGGTGTTTTACCTGCAACCGCTACAATGACTTCAAGGCAAGTTCAACCTGTAGGAGTTGGAATTCCTATACATGAATATGAATGGAATTTAGGCTCTTTCTCGCGCCCAAATATTGTTTATATTTACTACTCAAGAATTGATGTTGGTGCAAATCGTGTTAATATGGCTATAGTAACCAGAACAAGGGCGGATGAAGTTATCGTTTTACCTCCTCCGACGGTAGCTTCAAGACCTATTATAGGAATTCGAATTTGCAATGATGTATTTTTAAATATCCATGCTTTAGCTAGGGGTGGAAATGATGCAGGTGCTATAGTAACAGCTGTTGATATGCATTTTAGAAATTTACCTGATATCAATTGGATGATTATGGGTGATTTTAATCGCAACCCTGATCAGCTCACCCCATTACTTGATCCTGATTTGAGAAGACGTATTCGCATTGTTTCACCTCCTTCTTTCACGCAAACTTCCGGCAATACAATTGATTACGCAATAACAGGAAATTCAAATCAAGCAGCAGCTTATAGACCACCTTTTATCACAGCTGTTTTGGCTTTGGCGGGTATTAGAACTTTTTTAGCTTCTGATCATTTTCCAGTTAATTTTAGAAGATTTTAAGGAATTGAGAATGAAAAAAATTTTATTATTAATTATGATTTCACTAAGTGCTGTTTTTGGAATACAACCCTCTAAAGGAGATTTGCCTGATTATACCCCTATGTTTGCTATAAGATCTGTTCAAACTGGAATTTCTATAAGTGTTTTTAGGGAAAGTTCTAAAGACTTAACAGATCAAAATTGGGTATTAAGAGAAATTATTTTAAGTGATAAATTAAAAGCAAAAGATACTCTTGCTGATAAATTCCCTTTTGGATATGTCCAATTTGTAAATCCAAACGATGATGATATATGTTTAGCTATTTTAGAAAGTGGCTTTTTTGGTGCTAAATCTTGCAAAAAAGATTTAGAAGATGAAAAATTAGAAACCATTTTTTCTATTATGCCGACAACAAGCTCTGCGGTGCAAATTAGATCTTTAGTTTTAGGTGGAGTTGAATGTATTTCAACCTTCCGTAATCCACAAATTCCTTTAGAAACTCGCATAGGTATTCAGGAGTGTTTTAGAGGTCCTCACGAATTTGTTGAACCTTTTCAATTGTTATTTTTTACCCCTGCCATCGTGGAAGCTACTCCACTTAATTAATTTGCCAAAGAGGCAAATTAATTATAGTTTTTCATAAATAATTAATAAACCAAAAATATTTTTATAATATCTTTTAACGAAATCATTTGTTTTTGTTATAATTTCTAATTAAAATTTTATTTTAAAGGAAGTTTTATGTTAAATCTTTTACTTTTGAGTAGTTCAAGCTATAAAGATACTGGTTTTTAACTCATGCTAAAACATTTCTTGTCGTTGACACTCTTAAATTTTTATTAAAATTTAGTTGTTTAAGTAGAAATTTGTTAAAATTTTCAAAAATTAATTTTTAGGATATTCTTGAAAACCTTTCTTGTTTGTGCATTAGAACCATCAGCAAATTTACATTTAAAAGAAGTTTTAAAAGCTTATAAAAGTGATTATAAAGAATTTGATTTAGTGGGAATTTATGATGAGAGTTTATGCAATGAGTTTAAATTAAATTCAAAACCTCTTTATAGTTCGCACGAATTTAGTGCTATGGGTTTTGTAGAGATCTTACCTCTTATCTTTAAAGCAAAACGCGCCATAAAAGAGTTAGCAAAATTAAGTTTTACGCAAAAAATAGATGCGATTTTATGTATAGATTCTCCTGCTTTTAACATCCCTTTTGCGAAAGCTTTAAAAAAAGCCGATTCTAAGATAAAAAGAATTTATTATATCTTGCCTCAAGTTTGGGCTTGGAAAAAAGGAAGAATTCCCATTATAGAAAGTCATTTTGATATTTTGGCTTCCATTTTACCTTTTGATGATCGGTTTTTTAGTAAAAGTATTTACGTTGGACACCCGCTTTTGGATGAAATCAAAGAATTTAAAGATGAAAAAGATGCACAAGTTCTACTTTCAAAAAAAGAAAATGAAAAAATCATTGCTTTTTTACCTGGATCAAGAAGAAGTGAAATCAAATGCTTAATGCCTATTTTTAAAGAACTTTCTAAAAAATTTCAAGGTGAAAAAATTCTTTGCATTCCTCCTTTTAATCTCGATAAAATAGATCTTTATGGCGATGTTAGCGAATTTAAAATAGAGAGTAATACGCCTAAAGTTTTAAAAAAATCGGATTTTGCTTTTATTTGTAGCGGTACAGCAACTTTAGAAGCAGCATTAGTTGGAGCTCCTTTTGTCCTTGCTTATAAGGCAAAGGCTATTGATATTTTTATAGCAAGGCTTTTTGTGAAATTAAAACATATTGGCCTTGCAAATATTTTTTGCGATTTTGCAGGAAAAGAAGAGTTAAACCCTGAATTCTTGCAAAATGAAGTCAGTGTAGAAAATTTATATCAAGCTTATCTTAAATATAATTATAAGAGTTTTTTTGCTAAAGTTGATTTTTTAAAACAGTATTTAAAATTTGGAAGTGCAAAAAATTTAGCTAAAATACTTGATGAAAATTAAAAGGATAAATTATGCAAAAAGAACCAATGAGTCAATTTGGATATGATAAATTAGTCACTGAATTAAAAGATTTAAAAGACAATCAACGCCCAGCAGTCGTCATAGAAATCGATACTGCAAGAAGTCATGGAGATTTAAAAGAAAATGCAGAATACCACGCAGCAAGAGAAAAACAAGCTTTAATTGAAAGTCGCATAGCAGAACTTAGTGATTTATTAGCTCGTGCTCAAGTTATAGATCCTGCAAGCTATGAGCATGATAGTGTGAAATTTGGATCTAGTGTTGTCATTATGGATTTAGATACTGAAAAAGAAAGTAAATATACCCTTGTTGGAGTTTGTGAAGGAAATTTAGATAAGGGTTATATTTCCATTGCTTCTCCTATAGCAAAAGCTATGCTTGGAAAGAAAGAAGGCGATGAATTTAAAGTTCGTTTGCCTAAAGGTGAAAGCGAATTTGAAATCGTTTCTATTAATTATGAACCTTTGAAATTTTAAGGATGCAAGAATTAATCTTACAAAATAAGGCAATTTTAATTGCCGATGCACATGAAAATACTCAACGAAGAGGTTTTTGGAAATTTTTACAAGCTTTAAAAAATAATGAAATTTCCACACCTCAACTCATCTTAATGGGTGATATTTTCGATCTACTCATTGGAGAAATTTCTGCTACTCATGAATTTGCAAAACCTTATATTAATTTACTAGAAGACCTAGCACAAAAGATAGAAATCATTTATCTTGAAGGAAATCATGATTTTAATCTTTCTTGCTTTTTTAAAAAGGTAAAAATTTTTCCCATAGAAATACAACCCTTAAAACTTCAATTGCACACAAGTAAAGTTAAAAATGAAAATTCTTATATTTTTTTAGCACATGGTGATATTTTTTTATCTCCACTCTTGCAATTTGCACTCAAAAGCCTTAGAAATCATTATTTACTTGTATTTTTGAACTGGATAAATCAAATCAGCTTTCACGCTATATCAAAAAAAATCTTAAAAAAACAAAATCAAAAAAATCTATTTTATAAGATAAGGAATTTTGAAAATTTAGCCAATAAAAGATATCTAAAATATAGAAATTTAAGTTCTTGGGTGTGTGAAGGGCATTATCATCAAAATTTTATTCTCAACAAAAAAGACATTAAATATTTTAATCCTGATAGTTTTGCACATAAGGAAAGTTTTTTTTTAGTAGAATACAAACAAGAAATTGAATTTCGAGAACAGAAATTGAGGGGTCAAAATGTTTGATGAAAATATCGTGAAAACGGGTTCAAATGAAATGGAGCTTGTCGATTTCCGTATCTTTAAGCAAGGACAAGATAAGATTTATGAAGGAATTTATGGAGTAAATGTCTCTAAAGTTAGAGAAATTATTAAAATTCCAACTCTTACAGAACTTCCTGGAGTACCTGATTATATCGAAGGAATATTTGATCTTCGTGGTATCGTTATTCCTGTAGTTAATCTTGCTAAATGGATGCAAATTGTCGAGCCAGAAAGTGCTATGCTAAAACCTAGAGTTATTATTACTGAATTTAGTAATATTCTTATAGGTTTTATTGTTCATGAAGCAAAAAGAATTCGTCGTATTAATTGGAAAGATATAGAACCAGCAACTTTTTCAACAGGTTCTGGTACTCTAGATAGAGGTAAAATTACCGGAGTTACACGCATAGAAAATGATGAAGTATTATTAATACTCGATCTAGAAAGTGTTATAGAAGAATTAGGGATTTACGCACCTAAAACCGATGTTGATTACAAACTAGAAAAATTCAGTGGAACGGCTCTCATTTTAGATGATAGTTTAACCGCTAGAAAACGCGTAAAAGATATGATGCAACAGCTTGGTTTACAAGTTATTGAAGCTAAAGATGGAGTTGAAGGTTTAAATAAACTTGAAGAACTTAGCCAAGTTTATGGTGAAAATTTATGTAGTGTTTTAAAAATTATAATTAGCGACGTTGAAATGCCTCAAATGGATGGTTTCCATTTTGCAGCACGTCTTAAAGATGACATAAGATTTAAAGATATTCCTATTGTCTTTAATTCATCGTTATCTAATGAATTTATGAATGAAAAAGGCGTTAAAGAAGCTGGCGGAGAAGGTTATTTAGTTAAATTTAATGCTAGTGATTTCTTTGGCGAAGTGACTAAAGTTTTGAAAAAATACCAATCACAGGAACAGGGGTAAAATATGGAAGATATGCAAGAAATACTTGAAGACTTTTTAGTTGAGGCTTTTGAGCTAGTTGAGCAAATCGACCATGATTTGGTAGAACTTGAATCAAATCCAGAAGATTTAGAATTACTTAATAGGATTTTCCGTGTTGCACACACTGTAAAAGGTTCATCAAGTTTTTTAAATTTTGATGTTTTAACAAAGTTAACTCACCACATGGAAGATGTTTTAAATAAAGCAAGGCATGGGGAATTAAAAATTACTCCAGATATTATGGATGTTGTTTTAGAATCAATTGATAGAAT
Source organism: Campylobacter estrildidarum (assembly GCF_005406205.1). Classification (GTDB taxonomy): domain Bacteria; phylum Campylobacterota; class Campylobacteria; order Campylobacterales; family Campylobacteraceae; genus Campylobacter_D; species Campylobacter_D estrildidarum. Next base: position 20,563 of record NZ_NXLZ01000004.1, on the reverse strand, counting down.
GAAGACGTTGCTTAATTCTATACGAGATAATGGTAATGATACCGCTATAGGTATGGATATAGAACCAATTTGTACAAGATTAACTGCAATTTCTGAAGGGGAAGCTCCAGCTGGAAATTCAGCACCAGTAGAAGAAAAACCGATACAAGCACCAAAAGAAGAGACGGTGCAGGAACCAGAAGTAGATGTTAATCAATTAAGTGATTCTGAAGTAGAGGCTGAGATTGAAAGATTATTAAAAGTAAGAAAGGCTGAAGATCAAGCTCGTCGAGATGCAAAAAAGAAAAATCCTACTGCTCAGTCTAAACAACCAGCCAAAACTGACAGTGGAGACAAAAAAGTTCCTGCATCAAGCAGTGGTGGCGGTATGGATCAAACTATTCGTGTTGAAGTTAAAAGACTAGATCACTTAATGAATTTAATTGGAGAGCTTGTTCTTGGTAAAAACCGCTTACTTAAAATTTATGATGATGTTGAAGAACGCTATGAAGGTGAAAAATTCCTTGAAGAACTTAATCAAGTTGTAAGCCAACTTAGCATTATCACAACCGATGTTCAATTAGCGGTTATGAAAACTAGGATGCAACCTATTGCAAAAGTTTTCAATAAATTCCCAAGGGTTGTTCGTGACTTAAGTCGTGAGCTTGGCAAACAAATAGAACTTGAAATTTCTGGTGAAGAAACAGAACTTGATAAGTCTATTGTTGAAGAAATTGGCGATCCTATTATGCATATGATCAGAAATTCTTGTGATCATGGTGTTGAAGATCCAGCAACTCGTGCAGCTGATGGTAAACCTGAAAAAGGTATCGTTCAGCTTAAGGCTTACAACGAAGGAAATCATATAGTAGTTGAAATTACCGATGATGGTAAAGGACTTGATCCAAACGGCTTAAAAGCAAAAGCTATGGAGAAAAATTTGATCACAGAAAGAGAAGCGGATCAAATGACGGACAAAGAAGCTTTTGCACTTATTTTCAAACCAGGTTTTTCAACTGCAGCTAAAGTGACTAATGTTTCTGGACGTGGTGTCGGTATGGACGTTGTTAAAACCAATATTGAAAAACTCAATGGTGTAATTGAAATCGATAGCGAATTAGGAAAAGGAAGTACCTTCAAACTTAAAATTCCTCTTACTTTGGCTATTATTCAATCCTTGCTTGTTGGAACTCAAGAAGAATTTTATGCTATTCCACTTGCAAGCGTTCTTGAAACCGTTAGAGTGCCAGTTGATGATATATATACCATCGAAGGTAAAAATGTATTACGTCTAAGAGATGAAGTACTATCTCTTGTAAGACTTTCTGATGTATTTGGAGTAAAACAAGTACTTGAAAGTGGCGAACAAACCTATGTTGTAGTTATTGGCGTGGCTGAAAGTAAGCTTGGTATCATAGTAGATACTCTTGTAGGACAAGAAGAAATTGTTATTAAGTCTATGGGAGAATATTTACAAAATATTCAAGGTATAGCTGGCGCTACAATACGTGGTGATGGTAGAGTAACTTTAATCATTGATGTAGGTGCTATGATGGATATGGCTAAAGAAATCAAAGTTGATATTAAAGCTCAACTTGAAGCTAGTTCTAAAAAAGTTAAAGAGCAACCAAGTGATTATAAAGTTTTAATCGTGGATGATTCTAAGATGGATAGAACTTTAATGCAAAAAGCACTAGAACCACTTGGAGTAAGCTTGATTGAAGCAACTAATGGAGCTGAAGCACTCAATATTGTAAAATCTGGCGAACACGATATCGATGCTATGCTTATAGATATTGAAATGCCAAGAATGGATGGTTATACCTTAGCTGCAGAAATTAGAAAATATTCTAAATATCGCAACTTACCACTTATAGCTGTAACTTCTAGAACAAGCAAAACAGATCGTTTAAGAGGTGTAGAGGTAGGTATGACTGAATATATTACAAAACCTTATTCTCCAGAATATTTGGAAAATGTGGTAAGAAAAAATTTAAAACTAGGATAAGAATATGAGTAATGAAAAATTAGAGCAAATATTGCAAAAACAGCAAACTCAGATAGCTGGTCCTGATATCGATCAAAAAGAAGATGATATTATTCAACTTGTTGGATTTGTGGTTGGAGACGAAGAATATGCTATTCCAATTCTCAATATTCAAGAAATTATTAAACCTATAGAATATACAAGAGTTCCAAGTGTACCTGATTATGTTCTAGGTGTGTTTAATATGCGTGGTAATGTTATGCCACTTATTGATTTAGCACAGCGCTTCCATTTAGGTAGTTCAAAAATGACTCCTCAAACTCGTTATATTGTTTTAAGGGGTTCAACTGATACAGGCAGTAGTGCTTCCGGCAATGCGGGTTTTGTTATAGATAGATTAACTGAAGCTATAAAAATTCATAGAAACCGCATTGATCCGCCACCTGAAACTTTACTTAAAGAAAAAGGCATGATTTATGGTATAGGAAAAAGGGATGAGAATATCCTGACTATCCTAAAGGTTGAAGCTTTGCTTAAACGTGAATTCTAATGATTAAACTTTGCGTTTTTGATTTTGATTCCACTTTAATGGATGGCGAAACTATAGATATTCTAGCTGATTTTCATGGAGTGGGTGATAAGGTAAAAAATATCGCCCACAGTCCTAATAAACTTGATTTCTTTGAAGCTTTACTTAAAAAAGTATCTTATTTAAAAGGTATGCCGTATACAAAAGTTTTAGAAATCGGACAAAAACTTCCTTTGATGAATGGAGCTTATGAACTCTGTGAATTTTTAAAATCTAAAAATATACTTTTGATTATTTGTAGTGGTGGTTTTTATGAAGGTATAAATCCAGCAATGGAAAAACTTGGCTTTAATATGGGCTTTGCCAATCATTTACATCAAAAAAATGGGGTGCTTAGTGGTCTTGTAGGCGGAGAAATGATGTTTTTAAATTCTAAAGGATTAATGCTTCAAAAACTCAAAAAAATGCTTCATTTAAAAAGCGAAGAAATTATGTGCGTTGGAGATGGTTTTAATGATATTGCTATGTTTGAAGAAAGTGGCTTAAAAATTGCATTTTGCGCCAATGAAACTTTAAAATCTAAAGCCGATATTTGTATAGATAAAAAAGACCTAAAAGAAATAATAAAGGCGATATAATGAAAAAATTTTCTTTATGGTGTGATTTTATCGAAAATAGTTTTTTAGATTATAATTTTTTAAATTTATTGTCTCTCGGAATTAATGGTGCAACTTCTAATCCAGCAATTTTTAAAAATGCTATTTTAAATTCTCCAATTTATCAAAGCAAAATCGCTGCCTTAAAAGGGAAAAAGGCAAAAGAAATTTATGAAGAACTTGCTATTTGTGACATACAAAAAGCTGCAGATAAACTCGCTCCTTTGTTTTATCAAAAAAACGATGGTTTTATTAGTATAGAAATAGATCCAAGATTTTATGATAACACCGCTTTAAGCTTAGGAGAAGCAAAAAAGCTTTATACAGCCATTGCTAAAGAAAATCTTATGATTAAAATTCCAGCAACCAAAGCTTCTTATGAAGTAATGTATGAACTCATGAAAAATGGTATCAATGTAAATGCAACACTAATTTTTTCACAAGAGCAAAATAAGCAATGTTTCGAAGCACTTAATCAAGGTTTAATAGAATTTAGAAAAACCAATATGAATTTAAAAGAAAAATTAAATACTCCAAAAGCTGTAATCAGCATCTTTGTGAGTCGTTTTGATAGACTTTTAAACCCAAAAACAAAAGAACAAAATCGCATAGGTATTTTAAATGCAAACTTAGCTTATAACTACATTATAAATCAAAATGAACCTAATATCCGTGCACTTTTTGCTAGCACTGGAGTAAAAGGGGATGATCTATCAAAAGATTATTACATCAAAGAACTTCTTTTTGAAAATAGCGTAAACACCGCTCCACTTGATGCTATTAAGGCTTTTGATTGGAAATTTGATTTTAAAAATCCACTAAATAATGCAGAAATTAAAACACAACTTGATCAAATAATCACAGAGGATGAATTGAAACAATCTTGTGATATTTTACTACAAGAAGGTTTAGAACAATTTTGCATTGCTTTTGAAGAAATTTTAAAGGCTTTATAATCAACGTATTTTTAATTTTTTATTCCCTCTAATTTTTAATATTTTAGAAGGAGCGCTTTCAAAAAAATTTTTATCTAAAATTACATCGGCTACACTTTTAGCCCAAATTTCATCAAATTTTTTTCCATGTTTATTTGCAGAACTTGAATAAAAAAAGCCATTTTGAGATAAAAATTCAGCATGTTTGCAATCTTTAACAATGCGAATGGCTTGATTGTTAGGATAAATAAAAGTAGTTTTTTTAACACGACGCACTAAATTCTTAAAACCTTTTGGCACTCTTGTAAGTTTTTGCAACTCACTTAATTTTGCTAAAGTAATAAGACAAGGCGTATTTTTATCCCTGCCCTTTAAAATATTAATTTCTTCTAAATTTTTACTTAAAAAACCAGCCGTTGTATCCGTTTGAGCTAGATAGATCATTTATTATCTAAAATAAAATTTATAATTTGTAAAACATCATAACGGTGATTCTTGCTTAAAATTCCAAAAACTTTTAACATTTCTAAAAAAATATTTATATTATTTTGATTAACTTCTAAATATCCTTTTTCTTTACTATTAATACATCTATTTAAAAAATTTCTTTCTCCAGTATTATTTTTAAGTAAATAAACAGGAAAGCAAAAATATAACATTCCTTGAACCCCAACAGCCCTCTGCTTTTCTCTTATTACAATTTCACTTAAAAAATCTTCATTGTTGAATTGATATACTAATAAAGGATAAGATATATTGGATTCTAAAAAATTAATTTTAGCAATTTGTCTTTTTACAAAATTACTCCTATTAATTCTCATTCTATCTTCTATTAAATCATCATTAGTTTCTAAAAATTCTTTAACAAGTAATAGATTTTCTTTTGAAATAATATTTTGTTTAAAAAATTGAAAAATAATATCACTAAGTTCATAAAGATCTTTATTTTTTCCATTTGCTCCAATAAATTTTCCATTCTCTTTTGTTGTTATAATATCATACCCTATTTGCCATTCTATATAATGTTGAATATTAATAATTATTTTTGTTGGAGCTACTGGAAGCCCGTAATCATTAAAAGTATTTCTTTGCTTTATTCTAATTTTTCCAGCAACAGAAGTCAATGGCAACTCATAGTCGATTTTAAATTTCACTCTATCTCCTTCATTACAAATAAATTATAAAAATACTCTTCTATTTTATTTTTATTATATGGTTTTTTATAAAAAAAATTTAAAAACTCATTTTCTATTTTTAAAAAACTCTCATTATTAATAAATATATCCAAATTTCCAAAATAATAAGGTAGTAAATAAGAATATTGTTTAAAAAAATGAATATAAATATAATATTTTAAATTATCTTCAAAAACTTTAATAGAATTCGAATTTTTATAAACCATAAAAGTTTGATTGCGCTTTAAAGCATTAATATCTCTTAAAGTATGAAAATAAGCAATAGCTTTTCTTGTATCTTTTTGATTTGGATATTTTGGAACATAATTAGCTATACTATCATAATTTTTTAAAATTAATTCGTGACCCTCTATGGTTTTAAAAACATAATTTTTTATATACTCATAATTCATACCTTTTTCATTTCTTTGATAAAGAGCAATAATAATAGGAAAAAAAGTATTAGATTTTGGAGTAAAAATTTCAGATGAAACAATTAAACCATCAATCAATCTATAACTATTTTTAAATTTTGATAAAGCATTAAAATTTGTTTTTTTGATTAAATAAGATAAAGGATGTAAAACACAGATAAATTCCGGTTTTAAAACTTCATATGATCTAAGAAAAGAAATTCCTAAATCTCTATGAAGTAACTCTTTATCACAAGAAAAAAGTTCTTTCTTTACGCTTGAGCGAAGTATTGAGGTTTTATCATTATATGGAGGATTACCTATAATAATAAGCTTATCATCATTCTTGATATAGAATTTCTTTCTGCTTACATTTATTAAAGAATTTGTATGAATTATCTTTGCATTATTAACTTTATTAAGTGCAATCTTATCAATATCGCATCCGATATAATTTAAATTTTTAATAAAAAAATCACCATAACCACAAGAACTATCTAAAAAAACATAATCTTGCAATTTAACAACCCATTTATCTAGCAAACTATAAGCATTATTCACTAAAAATCTAGGTGTATAATAACTTCCTAAATTAATAGTTGCTTCCTTATTAAGATGATTTTGCATAACTTTTAAACTTTTAAATGCTCTTGTAAGCTTTTTATTTCCAAGTAGGTTTTTCCTTGTATAGCTTTGATCGATTTAGCACCCGCTAAAGCGGAACGTAAATTGGTAAAGTATGGAATTTTAAAGCGTATGATATTTTCGCGAATTTTTTTCGTATCTCCTTGAAAACTATGATTATCGCTTGTATTAATTACTAGATTAATTTCACCATTTTTTAATTTATCTTCAACATTAGGACGACCTTCAGAAATTTTATACACAAGCTCACATTCAAAACCATTGGCTTGTATTTCTTTACAAGTTCCACTCGTTGCCATTAATTTAAAACCTAATTTAGCATATTCTGTAGCGATTTTTTTAGCATATTTTTTATCTTTTTCTTTTAAAGAAATAAATACAACTCCACTTTCTGGTAGGTGGTTAAAAGATGCAATTTGACTTTTGGCAAAAGAATTAGCAAAATCTTTACTAATCCCCATTACTTCTCCAGTAGAACGCATTTCAGGTCCAAGCTCTAAATCACTGCTGCTAAGCTTTGCAAATGGAAAAACCGCTTCTTTTACACAAATATACTTTGAAATTTTAGGACGTAAAATTTTACCATTAAAATCCACCACGCTAAAAGTATCATAAAATTTCAAAGCTTCTTTTAAATTACCTTGCCACATCACACGTGTTGCAACTTTAGCCAAAGGAATACCTGTAGCCTTACTAACAAAAGGCACAGTTCGACTCGCTCTAGGATTAACTTCTATAATATAAAGCTCATTATTATAAATGGCAAATTGGATATTTAAGAGCCCAATTACACCTAAATTTAAAGCAATATCTGCAGTTTTTTCTGAAATTAAATTTTGCATTTTTTCATCGATATTGCAAGGTGGTAAAGAACAAGCACTATCACCTGAATGAACTCCAGCTTCTTGGATATGTTCCATAATTCCAGCAATATAAACATCTTTCCCGTCGCAAATTGCATCCACATCGATTTCAGTAGCATTTTCTAAATATTGATCAATTAAAACAGGACTTTTATCGCTTACACTTACCGCTTCTTGCATATAAAGACGAAGTTCAGATTCATTATCAACCACACGCATAGCACGTCCACCTAAAACATAACTTGGACGAACTAAAATAGGGTAGCCAATTTCACCAGCCCTTAATACTGCCTCTTCGACATTAATTGCTGTAGAATTTCTAGGCTGATTGATACCTAATTTTTCGACAAATTCAGCAAATTTCTTTCTGTCTTCAGCCATATCAATCACTCTTGCACTTGTACCTATAATTTTTGCTCCAAAAACACTAAGACGTTTGGCAAATTTTAAAGGAGTTTGACCACCAAAATGCACGATAATTCCATCAGGTTTTTCTCGCTCAATAACAGCTCTTAAATGCTCAAAATCAATAGGTTCAAAATATAAAATATCACTCGTATCATAATCAGTCGAAACAGTTTCAGGGTTACAATTATACATAATAGTTTTTACCCCCATATCTTTTAGGGCAAAAGAAGCATGTACACAAGCATAATCAAATTCTATACCTTGTCCTATGCGATTTGGTCCACCCCCTATAATCATAACTTTTTTTTCTTTTCTATCTCTTGCTTCTTGTTTGCTTTGAGTTAATTCACTCACATTAATACTTGAATAAAAATAAGGAGTTAAGGCTTCAAATTCACCTGCACAAGTATCTACTTCACTAAATTCTGCTATAATCTTATGCTTCATTCTTGCATAATAAATATCATTTTGGCTAAGTTCTAAATTGTCTTTTAAATTAACTTGTAAAGCAATCATCTTATCAGAAAATCCTATAGTTTTAGCTTTTCTTAAAAGAATTTTATCATTTAAAATATCCATATCGATTTGTTTTTCAAAATCAACAATTTCTTTAATTTGAGATAAAAACCAAGGATCAATATTGCAAAGCTCATAAAGCTCTTCTATACTAAAACCTTCTCTAAAAGCTTGTGCTATAAAAAGCAATCGTTTTTCATTGGGATTGCGAATTTTAAATATAAGATCATTTCTATCTTCGAATTTGACTTCATCAAATCCACTTAAAGATCTCTCCAAGGAACAAAGTGCTTTTTGAATACTCTCTTTAAAAGTGCGACCTATAGCCATCACTTCGCCTACACTCTTCATTGCTGTGCCTAAAGTTGTATTTGCATTTGGAAATTTTTCAAAAGTAAAACGAGGAATTTTTGTAACAATATAATCAATCACAGGCTCAAAACTAGCTGGAGTTCCCGTAATATCATTTTTTATCTCATCCAAGGTAAAACCAACGGCTAAAAGAGTCGCTACTTTTGCTATAGGATATCCCGTTGCTTTACTTGCTAAAGCACTCGATCTTGAAACTCTTGGATTCATTTCAATTACTATCATTCTACCATTTTTTGGATTGACAGCAAATTGCACATTTGAACCACCAGTATCGACTCCAATTTCACGCAAAATAGCAAAAGAAGCATTTCGCATAACTTGATATTCTTTGTCGGTTAAAGTAAGAGCAGGTGCCACGGTAATACTATCACCCGTATGCACTCCCATAGGATCGACATTTTCTATACTGCAAACAATAATACAATTATCATTTTTATCGCGTATTACCTCCATCTCGTATTCTTTCCATCCGAGCAAACTTTCCTCTATAAGAATTTCATGTATAGGAGATAAAGCTAAAGCCATATTAGCAAGCTCTTTAAATTCATCCATATTATAAACAACGCCACTTCCAGCACCACCTAAAGTATAAGAAGCACGGATCATTAAAGGAAAACCAATTTCATCAACAGCTTTTAAGGCCTCATCATAATTATACGCATACATCGATTTTGGTAAATCCATGCCAATTTTTTTCATACATTCTTTAAAAACTTGACGATCTTCGCCTTTTTTAATCGCTTCAGGATTTGCCCCTAAAAATTTCACATCCCCTAAAAGTCCGCTTTCATAAACTTCCATTGCGACATTAAGCGCTACTTGTCCACCCATAGTAGGCAAAATGGCATCAATTTTTTCTTTTTTAATAATATTTAAGATATTTTCTTTTGTAATAGGTTCTATATAAGTTGCATCGGCAAATTCTGGATCTGTCATAATCGTTGCAGGATTAGAATTAATAAGTATTACACGATATCCCAATTCTTTTAAAGTTTTAGCTGCCTGAGTCCCAGAATAATCAAACTCACAAGCTTGACCTATCACAATGGGTCCACTTCCTATAAGTAAAATATTTTTTATATCGGTTCGCTTTGGCATAAATATTCCTAACAAAATTTTGGACTAAGTATAACAAATTTTAGTTTTAGACAAGCTTTGAGGTTTTTAAATTTTCTTGATATTTGAATAAATTATAAACTATCAACCATATATAAATAAGCTGGTATGTTGATTTGAGCATAGGGTTTTACTTCAGCACTTTGATAAATATCTCCATCATAAATTTGAATTATCCTACCTACAGGAACATCAGAAAAAAATATATTATCAAGTCCGCTAGTTAAAATTTCATCACCTATATGTATTTTGAAAGATTTTGGAATAAATTTAACCAATATTTTTCCATTTTCTCCTTTAATAAGTCCAGGAATTTTATTTTTCCCTATATACACTGCAAAAACACATTGCTCATCTCCTTGTAAAATTGCCATAGGCCTATTGTCTTTATTTATAGCGATTCCTACAGTATATCCTTTATAAATTAAGCCTCTATTTTTATTAGGAGGAACTTTAACAAAATCAAGCCATAATTTTTTATAATCATTTAATTGCACATAAGAAATAGCTCTAGTTAAAGAAACCTGAGGTAAATACTTAGTTGAATTTTTATCTTCTAAGATACGATTGAGTTGATTTGCAAAAGTTGTAGTTAAAACCGCCATATATTCTAATTCTTGATTTCTAGCTTTTAACTTCTCAATTTGTTCCACTTGATCAAAATGTTTAGAAAATTCTTCGGAAATAAAATCTTTAACTCCATAAAATTCTTCTATAACAACATCATTTATTAGGAGAACGTTTTTTTTAATCAATCCTCCATAATAAAAAGATAAAAATATTAAAAAAAATAAAATAAGAACAAAAATAAGTTTATTCTTCATTTGTTAATTGTTGCAACAATGAAATTTCTTCCAATGCCTTACCTGTTCCCTTAGCTACAGCTAAAAGTGGCTCATCTGCAATATATATTGGCAAACGAACTATCTCTGAAAGATATTTATCAAGACCACGGATTAAAGCTCCTCCACCGGTTAAAACAACTCCATTTTCAACAATATCGCTTGCTAAATCAGGTGGCATCATTTCAAGAACCATTTTTAAGGCATCTGCTATTTCTTTAAGTTGCTCTTTCATTGCTTCTCTTACATCCTCACTTGTAAGCTCTATACGGCTTAAAAGTCCAGTTACTTGATCTCTACCTTTAACCACCATAGAAAGTTCTTTTGGAAGTTGAATTGCTGTTCCTATTGTTATTTTTATCTCTTCACCTGTTCTTTCGCCAATAATTAAATTGTACTTTTCTTTAACATAATTTACTATGCTCATATCAAGTTTATCACCAGCTGTTCTAATTGATTTTGAAATAACAAGACCACCCAAAGAAATCACTCCAATTTCAGTTGTTCCGCCACCAATATCGACAACCAAATTTCCTTTAGGTTCATGTATAGGTAAATTTGCTCCTATGGCTGCAGCCATAGGTTCTTCTATTAAGAACACTTCTCTAGCTCCAGCACTTAGTGCGCTTTCTCTAACGGCTTTTCTTTCCACTTGAGTTAAACCATAAGGGACTGAAATAATAATCCTCGGACGTAAAAAAGATTTTCTTCTATGAGTTTTTTCTATAAAATAACGAATCATTTTTTCAGTAATGTCAAAATCCGCTATAACTCCATCTTTCATAGGACGAATTGCTTCTATATTCCCAGGAGTTTTTCCTACCATTTCTTTAGCTTCTTTTCCTACGGCTAAAATTTTAGCTTTAGCACCATATTTCTCACGCTCAACTGCAACAACAGAAGGTTCGTTAATAACAATACCTTTATCTTTAACCAAAATAAGAGTATTTGCTGTTCCAAGATCTATACCCATATCACTTGAAAAAAATCCTATAAGTTGATCTAAAATCATTTTCTCCCTTTTTTCTTGATTTAACTTATTTTCTTTTTGATCAATAATGCCTTTGCATTATCTCTTACCACTTCTTTAGTAATAATAATATCATAATTTTTATATTCTGGTAAATCAAACATTAAATCTACCATCATTTCTTCTATGATACTTCTAAGCCCTCTAGCCCCAGTTTTTCTCTCCAAAGCTAACTTAGCAATTTCTTTTAAGGCTTCATTTTCAAATTTTAAATTCACATCATCAATAGCAAAAAGCTTTTGATATTGTTTTATAATAGCATTTTTTGGTTCGGTTAAAATCCTCACCATATCATCTTCATTAAGTTCATTTAAAGATGCTATAACATGCAAACGTCCAATTAATTCAGGTATAAGACCAAAATGAACCAAATCATCTGGTTCTATTTTTTCAAGCAAAGCTTTTTTTTCTTCTTGAGTGCTATCAAAAAATCCCACAACCTTATCACCTAATTTGCGTTTTAATATAAGATCTAAACCATCAAATGCTCCACCACAGACAAATAAAATATTTGAAGTATCTATTTGGATAAAATCTTGATTTGGGTGTTTTCTTCCACCTTTTGGAGGAATATTAACAAGACTTCCTTCTATGATTTTAAGTAAAGCTTGCTGAACCCCTTCTCCACTCACATCACGAGTAATCGAACGATTTTCACTCATTCTAGCAATTTTATCTATTTCATCTATAAAAACTATACCTGTTTGTGCACGCTCAACATCTCCATCAGCAGCTTGCAAAAGACGTGTAAGTATATTTTCAACATCTTCACCAACATAACCTGCTTCAGTTAAAGAAGTTGCATCGCAAATTGCTATAGGCACATCTAAAAACTTTGCTAAAGTCTGCGCAAGCAAAGTTTTACCACTACCAGTTGGACCTACAAGTAAAATATTAGACTTAAAAAGCTCAGTATCATCTAAAATCGACTCTGATTTAAATAATCTTTTATAGTGATTATACACACCTACGCTAAAAACCTTCTTCGCTCTTTCTTGGCCAATAACATAACGATCAAGATATTCTTTTAAAATTTTTGGTGTGATATTTTTAAAGTCTACATTACAATCTTGTTTTGCTTCCTTATAATCTTTTTCTTCACCAAAAATAATACTATAAGCTCCTTCAACACAGCATTCACAAATAAAAGAATCGTCATTTTCGTTGGCTAAAATTCTTCTTTGCGGATTTTCAAATTCGTTACAAAAGCTACATTTTCTAGGCATTATTTTTACCTCTATATACTGGAATACCTCGTTTTGTAGCTAAAACAAAATCACACATCTTTTTTACATTTTCACTTTGGTAATTTTCTAACATTTGTTTAGCATTTTCTTTTAAATCTCCTTGTCTGAATAAAAATTTAAAAGCTTTATTAAGATTATCTATCTCATCTTTTTCAAAACGACGACGAATTCCTACTAAATTTAGACTCCTAATACTTGCACGATTTCCTTCTGCTAAACAAAAAGGAACAATATCTTGAGATAATGCACTCGCACCTGCTATCATACAGCTTTCCCCTACTTTTACAAACTGATGAATAGGAGTTAATCCTCCTACAACACAAAAGTCTCCAAGTTCTACATGGCCTGCTAAAGTAGCACTATTAGCTAAAATAATATTATCTCCCAAAATACAATCGTGTGCAATATGGCAATATGCCATAATAAAAGCATTATCACCTATACGTGTAAAACCATCTCCTTTAATTGTACCTGAATTTATAGTTGCAAATTCTCTTATTGTCGCATTTTTACCTATAATAACGCCGCTTTTTTGCTCATCCTTATAAGAAATATCTTGAGGAATATCTCCTACAATAGCATAAGAAAAAATTCTAGAATGATCCCCTATAGTAGTATCTGAAAGAATTCTAGCACCTTGTTTTATGGTTACCGCATTTCCAATTTTTGCTTCATTGCTTACATAAGCATAAGCCTCGATTGTAACATCGTCGCCAAGAATTGCACCTTCTTCTACTACTGCACTCGGATGAATTTTTTTCATTACTTATCCACGATCATAGCTTTTAATTCAGCTTCTGTGGCTAAATTTCCGTCTACAAAAGCTTGACCTTTAAAAACCCACATATTTCCACGATTCTTTATAACAACCATCTCGTAATCAAGACGATCTCCTGGACGTACTGGATTTCTAAATTTTGCTCCATCAATGCCGGTAAAATAAACAACTTTACTTTTTGGATCTACTTTATCATCCATACTTTCAAAGGCTAATACTCCACCAGTTTGCGCCATACCTTCCAAAATTAAAACACCTGGATAGATAGGATGGCCTGGAAAATGGCCTGTAAAAACTGAATCACTAATACTAATATTTTTGTATCCACGAATCACTTCTTTGACTTTTAAGTCCGTGATTCTATCCACAAGTAAAAAAGGGTAACGATGGGGTAAAATTTCTTGAATTTGCATTACATCTATCATTAAATCAGCCTTAAAAACAATTAAAAACTTAATTATATAAAAAAATCATTAAAAATTGTATTAATAAAAAAATTTTTATAACACTAAAAATTCAATTTTTAATTAAAATTTCTTTCGTATCATAATAAATTTCACTTTTGGCGCTGATTTCATAACGTGCAGGAAAAATCTTTTCAAGGATGATAATAGGTGAAAGATCATAAGCTCCAAAAAATTTATTTCTCCATTTAATTTCTTCTTCCACCCTTAAAGGATTTTTTAAAAAATCTTCAAAATTTTTCCATTTGTTTTTAAAATAAGAATTAAATTTTTTAAATTCTACAAAAAGCATTTCATCTTTTGTGCTTTTATAAAAACCATCTTTTAAATTTTGATTCAAATTATTTTCATCTAAAGAAAATCTTGTGTAATGATTTTTAAAATGAGAATAAAACAAAATATAGCTTTTAACTACTTTTTTATCAAGCTTTATTAAGGCGCTCAAAAGCCTATAATTTAAAAATTTTTGCCTTATAATTTCAAATTTTATGCTTTTTTTTTCTAATAAATTCACTTTTTTATAAAGTTTAATTCTAGCTTCTATACTTGCAGGTAAAATTTGTCTATTTATCGGGGACATCAATTCATCAATAAAATTTTTATCCTGTTTTTGTTTTTTAAGTCCATAAATACACCCGCAATAATTTTGATGATAGAGTTTTTGCTCTTTGGCCAAAGCAAATTGTCTTTGCGTCCCTCCATTTTTACGAAAATCTGGAGCTAAAAATTCTATTCCATAAGGTTCACATTCTTTTTGTAAAGCATTTTTTAACTGTTCTAAATCTTTTTTTGGACTCGTTAAAAGTGTAGTTGTAAGTTTTTTTTGTCCCAATTTAGCAGCAAATTCTACACTAGATCCCATTCTTAAATCGAAACAAATCTTACATCTTGCACCTTTTTCTGGCTCATTTTCAAATCCACGCACAGCATTAAGCCACTTTTCATACTCATACTCCCCTTTATAAAGCTTAATTTTAAGCTTATCGCAACTTCTTTTAACATCTAAAAATCGCAATTCATATTCACTTAAAGGATGGATATTAGGATCATAAAAATAACCTACAATTTCTTCCTCAGGATAAGCTTTTCTAAGTTCTTCTATAAAATAATGACTATCTACACTACAACAAATATGCACAAGCATTAAAGACTTTCAAGCACTTTTAAAGCATGATCTTTTACACGCACATTGCTATAAATTTGTGTAATTTTTCCATTCTCATCGATCACAAAAGTTGAACGAATAATGCCTTCATATTCTTTGCCATAGTTTTTTTTAAGCCCCCAAGCTCCATAAAGTTTTGCTACTTCTTTTTCACTATCACTCAATAAAATATGTTTTAAACCAAATTTAGAAATAAACTTTTCATGACTAGAAGTGCTATCCGGACTTATACCTAAAATCACAGCATTTTTATCGCTAAAACGATCATAATTTTCACTAAAATCACAAGCTTCTGTCGTGCAACCTGGGGTATTATCTTTTGGGTAAAAATACAAAATTACTTTTTTTCCGATAAAATCTTTAAGCGCTATTTTGATTCCATCTTGATTTAAAAGCTCAAATTCTGGAGCTTTATCTCCTATTTTTAAATCACTCATTTTGCAGCCTTTGCTTTAATTTGCTCCACACTTTCTCCACCAAATCCTATATCATAATTTTCCACATCTTCTATCACCACTACTACTCTTTCTTTATTTTTATTATATTTTGTACTTAAAAGATGAGTAACATCGGCTATAAGTTCAGCTTTTTGCTCTTTACTCAATGCGGGTTTGGCTAATTTTATATTTACTAGTGGCATCATTTCTCCTTTTTTTTAATTTTTAAAATTATAACAAAAATATATGTTTCAATTTAAAACTTTAATCAAAAACTTTCTATAACTTAAACCTTAATTTAATGTTTTGATGGTTTTAAAATTTTCAATATTAAAACAATATAAAAAATTAATCATTAATCTACTTTTGATAAAATTATAGAGTTTTTTAAAATAAAAATAATTTAACTTAAATAAGGTCAAAAATGATCTCGGCAGATAAAATTTGGATGGATGGAAAATTAATTGACTTTAAAGACGCAACTTTGCACTTTTTAACCCATTCTTTGCATTATGGCAATGCTATTTTTGAGGGGACTAGAGCTTATAAAACCGATAAAGGTTTAGCGATTTTCAGACTTGAAGATCATACTAAAAGACTTTTAGAGTCTGCAAAAATCACTCTTTTAAATTGCCCTTTTACTCAAAAAGAGCTTGAAGAAGCGCAAATCGAGCTTTTAAAAGTAAATGGATTTAAAAATAATGTTTATATTCGCCCTTTGATTTTCTTAGGGGATGGAGTTATGGGATTATATCATGCCAAAGCTCCTGTTAGAG
This sequence comes from Campylobacter estrildidarum, assembly GCF_005406205.1. GTDB lineage: Bacteria > Campylobacterota > Campylobacteria > Campylobacterales > Campylobacteraceae > Campylobacter_D > Campylobacter_D estrildidarum. Next base: position 4,230 of record NZ_NXLZ01000004.1, on the reverse strand, counting down.
TTGGCATAGCCGCTTGGGAATGGGGTGCTTATCTTGGCGAAGAAAGCTTAGAAAAAGGCATAAAAGTAAAAATTTCATCTTTTATAAGAAATAGTGTGAAATCTTGTATGGGTAAAGCTAAAGCAAGCGCAAATTATCTCAATTCACAAATTGCAAAATTTGAAGCTATTGAAGCAGGATATGAAGAAGCTTTAATGCTTGATGAAGAAGGTTTTATTGCAGAAGGAACAGGTGAGTGCTTTTTTATGATAAAAGATGGAGCTTTAATTACACCTCCAAATGATTTTTCTTTAAAAAGCATCACTCAAGATACAGTAATTAAAATTGCTCAAGATCTTGGTATAACTGTACTGCGTCAAAGAGTTTCTAGAGATGAAGCTTACACTGCCGATGAAGCATTTTTTACTGGAACAGCCGCTGAAATCACTCCGATTAATAATATAGACGCAAGAGTCATAGGTAGTGGTATGAGAGGTTCTATAACTAAAAAAATTCAAGATGCATATTTTGATATAGTTTATGGACGTAATCAAAAATATACATCTATGCTAACTTATATTAAAGGATAAAAATGCCAGCTGATTTAAATGATTATTTTAATAAAAAAAATGGAAATTCTGAAAATAATAATCGCAAAAATTTTAATTTTAAAACCGAATTTAATTTTAAGGGTTTTGGGAAATTCTCTCCTATAATTTACACTATTTTAGTACTTGTACTATTTATAACCATTGCAAAACCCTTTACCATAGTTAATTCTGGAGAAATGGGTATCAAATCAACTACAGGTAAATACGATCCTACTCCTTTGGGGCCAGGACTTCATTTTTTCCTACCTTTTATACAAAAGATCACAATTATTGACACAAGAGTAAGACAAATCAACTACGCATCCTTTGAAGGAGCTAATGAAAATCTCAACCTTGGATCAGGTGTCATCAATAAAAATAGTATCTCTGTTTTAGATTCAAGGGGACTTCCTGTATCTATAGATGTAACAGTTCAATATCGCTTAAATCCTTCTCAAGTGCCACAAACTATAGCTACTTGGAGCTTAAACTGGGAAAATAAAATCATCGATCCTGTCGTGAGAGATATTGTAAGAAGTGTTGTAGGAAAATATACGGCTGAAGAATTACCGACTAATCGTAATGCTATAGCCGCTCAAATCGAAGAAGGTATAAGAAAAACGATAGCAACTCAACCTAATGAGCCCGTAGAACTCCGTGCAGTCCAATTAAGAGAAATTATCCTGCCTTCGAAGGTAAAAGAGCAAATCGAACGAGTTCAAATTGCCAAACAAGAAGCAGAAAGAACCAAATATGAAGTCGAAAGAGCCAACCAAGAAGCTTTAAAAAAAGCAGCTTTAGCTGAAGGTGAAGCAAATGCAACTATTATCAGTGCAAAAGGTAAGGCTATGGCTGTTAAGATAGAAGCAGATGCACAAGCTTATTCCAATAAAGAAATTGCCAATAGCTTAAACAACTCTTTGCTAAACTTAAAACAAATAGAAACGCAAAAAGAATTTAACGAGGCTTTAAAGATCAATAAAGATGCTAAAATCTTTCTAACTCCAGGCGGTGCAGTTCCAAATATTTGGGTAGATACAAAAGATACAAAAAAACAAAGTTCGACAAATTTTAATTAAAATCAAGGAAAAAATAATTTGGAAAAAATAAGAGAAATTGTGCTTTTTTATGTTACACATCTCTATTTAGTAGATTTTATGCTTATTTTATTTGTTTTTTTCCTTTTTGTTTGTATTACTTTTTTGTGCGTATTTCTAAGGCATAGACCCGTTATAGCACTTTTTATCATTGCTATAAATTTAATCTTTTGCTTTGTAATTTATATTTTTGGATATAAGTTAATAGATCGCGAAGTAAGAGGTAGGAAAATAGAAATCATAGCTCAAAGAATGATGCAAACTTCTGGGGATCTAATAGTCGATTTTAATATAACCAATACTTCAAAAAATAATTTTAAAGAATGCAAAGTTACGGCTAAAATTTTTAAAAATCCCCTATCAAAAGATAATATTATCAATAAATACAAAGATCAATTTGTGCCTTTTAGACAAAAGAGTCAAGAGCTTAAAGATTTGAAAAAAAATACAACACAATTTCAAAGAATTGCTTTTGAGAATTTTAATTATGAAAACAACTATACTGTAGGTATAGTTTCGGAGTGCTTTTAATGCAACTTACCATCTATCATTTTATAGCTTTTATTATTTTAGTTATTTGCTTTATTTTAATTTGCGTATTAATTTTTTTAAAAATCAAACAAAGAGAGATTGCTTTAACCGCATATAGTATATCAACAATTTTTACAGCACTTTTAATCTATTCTGTTTTTTTAACTATCAATCAATTTACCATTCAAGCCAATCTTAGCAATCTTACCTTCACAAGAGACTTAAGAAATGAAAGTGTTATAGTTGCAGGCAAAGTTCAAAATCTTACTAAATTTGATATTAGAAAATGCTATTTAATGTTAAATATTTTCAACAAACAACGTATTGGTGGAGAAATTTTCAACGACAAAAACATCCGTGACGCTAAGATGAAAAACACAAGCGTTTCTTATACCATAGAAATCATAGATAAACTTCCTGGAAATACCTACAAAGAATTTTCAGCTTCTGTTCCATTTCCCCCAAGTTTTAATAATGCTGAATTTTATCATACTCTAAAATGTATTTAATCTAGCATAAAACCTCTATAATAAATACCGTAATATTTTTACTAAAAAATAAATTAATTTTTAGTTTAAAAATATTATAAATTTTTGATCTTTAAATACCCATAAATTAAATATAAAACATTATGTATTTATTATTACTTTTTAATTATTTATTTTTAAAAATTTTTTTGATATTATATACTCTTTCATTTTTTTAGAATATAAAAACTATTAAATTTCAGAAAGGGTTAAATTATGTTTAAATCTCTAAGCATTGGTACGAAACTGATCTTATTTACAGCAATAAGTATTGTTTTAGGATTAGCTATTATGATTGCTTTTATATCTTTTCAAGTTTCTTCAAATATGGGATATCAAGCTGAAGAATCTGTTAAGTTAGCTTCAAAAAGATACGTAAATTATATGGAAGGTTCATTAAATGAGCCTATAATGCTATCTAGAGCGGTTGGTATGTCTATAACAGATTCCATAAAAGATGATGGTTTTATTGACATGAATATTCTAACAAATCTTGTTAAGGATACTTTAGATGGTAGTATGCATACTACATACGCCTTCTTATATTTAAATGATCCTTCTGTGATATCAGGTGGCGATAAAGAAAAATTTATGTGCAAAGATGGTGTTTTTTCAATGGTATTAAACGATACAACTCCAGGAGTTACTGGTGGTATTAAAATTATACGCCTTGACAATGCTTATCAAAAAATTTCCGTTTTGGAAACAATTCAACAGCAAGCTAATGCAAATAATCCTAAAGTTGCATTTGGCAAAGTTACTAAATTAAATTTTGGAAACGGAGAATTTATAGGTATAAATTTTGCTATGCCGCTTTTTAATAAAACTGGAAAATACATTGGAGCAATAGGATTTTCTTTAGAATTTTCAGAAATAGCAAAAGTTTTACTCGATCCATCTTTGGATTTTCATAAAGGAGATCAAAGAATACTATTATCAAATGATGCTGAATTTGTAATACATGAAAATCCTAAAGCACTTTTGCAAAAATTAGATGAATATAATCATGCTCCTACTGCAAAAACTATTGCAGAAGCTGTAAGATCAAATAAAGATTTATTATTAGATAATTTTCTAACTTCAACAGGATTTGAAAGCTATGCTTCTGTAGTATCTTTTAGTACGATAAATAATTCAAGTCACTGGAGCATACTAGTAACAACTCCTAAAGCATCTGTTTTGGCCCCTTTATATAAACTTCAATTTGCAATAATAATAGTAGCAATTGTATTTTTATTTATTATCTTAGCAATTATTTACATCTGTGTTAGGAAATTAGTAACTGTAAGAATTGGAACTACACTTCATTCTTTGGAAAATTTCTTCCTTTTCTTAAATCATAAAAGAAATGATGTCAAAACTATAGAAGTTCATAATAATGATGAATTGGGACAAATGGGAAAAATCATCAATGAAAACATCCTTGCTACTAAACAAGGTTTAGAACAAGATAACCAAGCTGTAAAAGAATCAGTCTCTACAGTTCAAACAGTAGAAAGAGGAGAT